>NZ_CP046564.1:4176101-4497340 GCF_009818105.1 Bacillus sp. N1-1 | reverse complement strand
CGAAGTCCCTCCTTTTGTTCAAAAATATCTAACTAGGGCAAACCGGTTTACTTCTATTGATGATACTTAATTCAATAGGTAGCCTGCATTTTTCACCCAAATAAAAACAGGCTGTAATCGCTGACGATAGTCGCCTAATGTGCCAACGTACAACCTTTGTACAATCATTTGAATATTCACGAATAATTATACTGTCCACAGTATCGAAGTGGATCATATAATATAGAAGAAAGTCGAATTATCGACTGTGTTCACACCGTTGTGGATACGATGAATAACACCTCTTAATAACTGTCCACACTTTTATCCACAGACTGTGGATTAGTTTTCTGGTCGCTAATCTTATTCACGAGTTAAAACACAAATATCATAACAAAAGAATAGCTTGTTTGCAATGTTTTTCAAGTGGTTATCCACAGAGGACATATCTTGTGGATTCAAACTGTCCACAGCACTAGATTTTGTGTAGAAGCTGTCGATAAGTGATGTGAATAAGTGAAAAGTGTCGAAAATAGTTATCCACATGACTGTTTGTAGAGCTTTCGTTAATGATTTTAGGACAAGTCTGAGTGGTGGATCCACCTGATGATTTGATGTTGAGATTTGAAAGAGATAGCTTGAAATTTTAATTAAACTTGACAATTACCCTCCTCTTTTCTTATAATTACTTGGACTGTCTTTATACAGTTTATCCTCAGGGAGGTGTAATAGAATGAAAAGAACGTTTCAACCAAACACACGTAAACGTAAAAAAGTTCACGGTTTTCGTGCACGTATGAGCTCAGCTAACGGACGTAAAGTTCTTGCTCGTCGTCGCCGTAAAGGTAGAAAAGTATTGTCTGCATAGACCACTGATCATCAGTGGTCTTTTTTTAAGATAAGGTTTATAATATGCTTATCCAAGTAACACTGGGAGTGTGCGGATTGAACAGCAACTACCGGATTAAAAAGAATTCTGAGTTCCAGAACGTTTTCAAGAATGGAAACTCAACTGCAAACAGACAATTTGTTGTGTACGTATTAAAGCGAAATGATCAACCTCAATTTCGACTAGGTCTTTCAGTAAGTAAGCGGATCGGAAATGCAGTTACAAGAAATCGTGTGAAGAGACTCGTAAAAGAATCCTTCCATCAATTATCCGATCAAATTAAATATCCATATGACTTTGTCGTTATTGCTCGAAAACCTACTTCAGAGATGAGTTTTGAAGAAGTAAAGAGTAGCTTAATTCATGTGCTCAACCGCGCGCGTGTATTAAGGGGAGTGAAACAGACTGGTAAAGGAAGGGCTGCTAAATGAAAAAGATGGCTATGATGCTAATTCGCGTCTACCAGAAATTCATTTCTCCATTAACTCCTCCTTCCTGTCGTTTCTATCCTTCATGTTCTCATTACAGTTTCGAATCCTTTCAGAAGCATGGATTTATAAAAGGATCCTGGTTGACGGTGAAAAGAATTTCGAAATGCCATCCATTTCATCCTGGCGGTTTTGACCCTGTTCCAGATAAGAAGAAATAGCGGTATGCTTTAACTACATAAATTTTGTCGAGATATGATTGCAAGGAGGATGAAGCGTGAGGAAAAAACTAACCCTCGCATTTCTATTAATTGGTCTCGTTGCGGTCCTTTCAGGCTGTAACATTAACGAGCCAGTTAACGCAGAAAGCACAGGATTTTGGACGGAATATATCGTTTATCCACTATCCATGACCTTAACGTATTTCGCCGATTTAACAGGTGAAGGAAATTATGGTCTCTCAATTATTATTGTAACGATCTTAATTCGACTTCTCTTGCTTCCATTAATGATCAAACAAACGAGAAGTTCAAAAGCGATGCAGGAACTGCAGCCAGAAATGCAGAAGCTAAAAGAGAAATATAGCAGTAAAGACCAGAAAACGCAGCAGCAGCTTCAGCAAGAAACGATGCAGCTATTCCAACAGAATGGGGTTAACCCGCTCGCAGGTTGTTTACCAATCTTAGTACAAATGCCGATTCTATTAGGTTTTTATCACGCGATTATGCGTACACAAGCAATTGAAACGCATACTTTCCTCTGGTTTAGCCTTGGAGAGCCAGATATCATCCTGGCACTCACTGCAGGTATAACAACATTCATTCAACAAAAAATCATGATGGGTAGCGGCGGAACGGTGCAGCCTCAAATGAAGATGCTCCTATACGTTATGCCGATTATGATTATTGTTTTTGCAATTAATTTCCCTGCAGCACTTGCATTATACTGGGTTGTAGGTAACATCTTTATGATTGCGCAAACTTACTTTATTACGAAACCTACCATTAAAACCGCTGATACGAATACGGGGGGAGCGAAGAAGTGAGAAGCGTTACGGTAACGGGGAAAACGATTGAAAAAGCCATCGAAGATGCGCTCAATCAAATCGGGACTGTTCAAGAGAATGTTGATGTTGAAGTGTTAGACGAGCCTAAAAAAGGATTTTTAGGCTTTGGAGGAAAGCCCGCCCGCATCAAAGTTAGCGAGAAACCTGACATCATGGAGCAAACAAGGGCTTTTTTAGAAAAAGTCATCCGCAACATGGGAGTTGAAGCCGGTATAGAAGGTAGAAGAGAAGATCGCGATCTTTTCTTTACGCTATCTGGTGAAAAAATTGCGATTGTGATAGGGAAACGTGGCCAAACTCTTAATTCTCTACAATATTTAACAAATCTTGCCGCAAATCGATTTTCTGACCGATTTGTCCGGGTGGTGCTCGATGCTGAGAACTACCGTGAAAGACGTGAAGATACGCTAAAAAAACTGGCGGATCGTCTTGCAGACAAAGCGATGGTTACGAAAAAGGACATACAGCTAGAACCGATGCCGTCGCTTGAACGAAAAGTGATTCATCTTTATCTTAAAGATAAAAAAGGAATTACAACTCACTCAGATGGAAAAGATCCGCACCGCCGTGTGGTCATTGTTCCACGTAATAAGTAATATGAAACCTTCGGGCAAGTAGCCCGGAGGTTTTTTTGAGGAACAAGGGTTTTGTTGCTAATTGACTGTTTTTTATACTTTTGTCTGATGTTGTTAGGATAAGCATCGTTATTTCTTTTTTTATAAAAATGGGTTACACTAAAAGGTATTGTGGATTAGTCTGTCGCTTTTAAGCTGATAGTTATCCACTGTGGATAATTGGTTAAACTAATAGTACTTATTAATAGAAATAGACGTTAAATAAAAAGACGAAGTGTGGATAGAGAGGTGAATGTAAGTGGAATATGAAACAATTGCTGCGATATCGACTCCAATGGGTGAAGGAGCGATTGCGATTGTCCGACTTAGCGGAGAAGAGGCCATAAAAATAGCCGATCGGTTATACAAAGGAAAGCAGCGGCTTGAATCTGTTGATACACATACGATTCACTATGGGCATTTGATTGATCCAGATACGAAACAAGTTGCCGAAGAAGTAATGGTTTCGGTTATGCGAGGACCTCGTACATTTACGAAAGAAGATATTGTTGAAATCAACTGTCACGGAGGACTCGTTTCTGTGAATCGCGTCCTTGAGTTGGTATTGCGTAGTGGAGCGCGCCTTGCAGAACCGGGTGAATTTACTAAGAGAGCTTTTTTGAACGGTCGTATTGATTTATCGCAAGCAGAAGCAGTTATTGATTTGATAAGAGCGAAGACAGATCGTGCGATGAATGTTGCATTGAATCAGATGGAAGGACGTTTATCGACATTAATTGCTTCATTGAGACAGCAATTGCTCGAGACTGTTGCACATGTTGAGGTAAACATCGACTATCCTGAATATGATGCAGAGGAAATGACGAAGGATCTCCTCTCGACTCAATTAAAAGAAGTAGAAAAGGAGATTGAAGGGATTCTCGTTACTGCAAGGCAGGGGAAAATTCTGCGTGAAGGTCTCTCAACCGTTATTGTTGGACGACCGAATGTTGGAAAGTCTTCTTTGTTAAATAGTCTCGTTCATGAAAATAAAGCGATCGTAACAGATGTACCCGGAACGACGCGGGACGTTATTGAAGAGTATGTTAATGTAAGAGGCGTGCCGTTACGCCTCGTCGATACAGCGGGTATTCGTGAAACAGAAGATCTTGTCGAACGAATTGGTGTTGAGCGTTCACGGGAGCGTTTGAAGCAAGCCGATCTTATTCTACTTGTGCTTAATTATAATGATGAGCTAACCCATGAAGATGAGAAGCTGTTCGAAGCTGTTAAAGGTATGGACGTCATCGTTATTATTAATAAAACAGATCTTGATAAGAAACTTGATTTAGACAGAGTGAAAGAGTTAGCAGAAGAACATCCAATGATTACAACTTCTCTTAAACATGAACAGGGCGTGGATGAACTAGAACAGTCCATTTCAGAACTGTTTTTTGCAGGTGAAGTTGAGTCGCAGGATTTAACATATGTATCAAATTCTCGTCACATCGCTTTACTGGAGCAGTCTCGAAGAACGCTTGAAGACGCGTTAGAAGCAGTTGAGGCAGGAATGCCCGTTGATATGGTGCAGATTGATATTACGCGCACCTGGGAGATTCTTGGAGAAATTATTGGTGATACGGTTTCTGATAGTTTGATCGATCAGTTATTTTCACAGTTTTGTCTTGGGAAATAAGAAGATTAAAGGAGGAATACGGCAATGGGTTACAAAGCCGATTCTTATGATGTTATTGTCGTTGGCGCAGGCCATGCAGGTGTGGAAGCAGGACTTGCTTCAGCAAGAATGGGTGCCAAAACACTCATGCTTACACTTAACCTGGATTCTGTCGCTTTCATGCCATGTAATCCGAGTGTAGGAGGCCCTGCAAAAGGAATTGTTGTAAGGGAAATCGATGCACTTGGTGGAGAAATGGGCCGTAATATTGATAAAACGCACATTCAAATGCGTATGTTAAACACGGGTAAAGGACCTGCTGTACGCGCACTGCGTGCTCAGGCTGATAAAGTGCTCTATCAAAGTGAAATGAAAAGAACAATTGAAGAGCAAGATAATCTCACTCTTCTGCAAGGAATGGTTGAGAAACTGATCGTGGAAGATGGGGTCTGTAAAGGCGTTATTACGAAAACGGGTGCAGAGTATGAAGCGAAATCTGTTGTGTTAACGACAGGTACGTTCATGCGTGGTCGCGTCATTATTGGTGATCTTTCTTATGAAAGTGGACCAAATAACATGCAGCCATCCGTTAACTTGTCTCACCATTTAGAAGAGTTAGGCTTTGAAATGGTTCGTTTTAAGACAGGAACTCCGCCGCGTGTTAATAATAAATCAATTGATTATAGTAAAACTGAAATTCAGCCTGGAGATGAAAAACCTCGTGCTTTTTCATATGAAACGACTGAATTTATTACAGACCAGCTACCGTGTTGGTTAACGTATACAGGAGAAGAGACGCATAAGTTGATTAACGATAACCTTCATCGTTCTCCAATGTATTCAGGTATGATTGAAGGAACAGGACCACGTTACTGTCCATCGATTGAAGATAAAATTGTTCGCTTTAATGATAAACCGCGACACCAGATTTTCCTTGAACCAGAAGGACGCAACACAAAGGAAGTTTATGTGCAGGGTCTATCCACAAGTCTTCCAGAAGACTTGCAGCAGAAAATTCTTAAAACCGTACCTGGACTCGAGAATGTTGAAATGATGCGTGCAGGGTATGCCATTGAATATGATGTAGTTGTTCCAACGCAATTATGGCCTTCACTTGAAACGAAGACAGTTAAAAATCTCTTTACTGCAGGACAGTTAAACGGAACTTCAGGTTATGAAGAAGCTGCAGGGCAAGGGATTATGTCTGGTATTAACGCTGCAAGGAATGCACAGGAGCGTGAAGCGGTGATTTTGGATCGCTCACAAGGATACATTGGCGTTATGATCGATGATCTTGTGACAAAAGGAACGAACGAGCCGTACCGCCTGTTAACTTCACGTGCGGAATATCGACTTCTTCTTCGTCATGATAATGCTGATTTAAGATTAACAGAGCTTGGATATGAGATTGGTATGATTCCGAAAGAACGCTACGACCGGTTTATGGCTAAGAAAGAAATGATTGAACAAGAAATGAAGCGTCTCGAGAAAGTTGTTATTAAGCCGAGCGAACAAGTGAATGCAGTGCTTCCAGAGAAAAGTACGGAATTAAAAGAAGCCATGCATGCAGCTAATCTATTGAAGAGACCGGAAGTAACGTATCAAGAGATTCATCAACTTGCTCCAGCTGATTATGATATTCCCGAGGATGTTGCAGAACAAGTTGAAATCCAAGTAAAATACAGCGGCTATATTAATAAAAGCCTGCAACAGGTTGAACGTATGAAGAAGATGGATGAAAAGAAAATTCCTGATGGTATTGATTATTATGCGATTGGTGGCCTTGCGACGGAAGCGAAGCAAAAACTTGACGAAGTTCGTCCTCTATCCATTGGTCAAGCTTCCCGCGTTTCAGGAGTTAACCCAGCTGATGTATCGATCTTACTTGTGTATATCGAACAAGGTAAAATCGCTAAAATTGCAAAATAACGTACAAGTGGAGGGGCTATGAACGAGCAACAGTTTCAGGAGTTGTTAGAGGAGAAAGGGATTACTCTTTCTTCTAAGCAACTTCAACAATTTCAAACCTACTATGAAATTCTTGTTGAATGGAATGAGAAAATGAATCTGACGGCTATTACAGATAAGGAAGAAGTGTACGAAAAGCACTTCTTTGATTCAATCATGGCCGCATTCTCATTTGACTTTTCTTCTGACTACCATATTTGTGACGTGGGAGCAGGAGCTGGATTTCCAAGTTTGCCCATTAAGATTTGTTTTCCTCATTTAAACATCACGATTGTCGATTCACTTAACAAACGAATTGGTTTCTTGGAGCATCTTTCTTCTAAACTTCAATTGGAAAATGTCTCTTTTTATCATGATCGTGCAGAATTATTTGGTAAAAACAAAGATCATCGCGAAAAGTATGATGTTGTTACGGCAAGAGCTGTAGCGCGGCTGTCTGTTCTTGGTGAATTATGTCTACCTCTCGTTAAAACTAACGGCTACTTTGTGGCGTTGAAGGGTCCAAATGTAGAAGATGAGCTGGATACAGGAAAGCAAGCAATTAAGCTTCTTGGTGGAGAAGTCGTTAAGCGAGATACGCTAACACTACCAGCTGAAAAAAGTGAGCGAAATATCGTAACGATTAAAAAAATCAAAACGACTCCTAAAAAATATCCAAGAAAGCCAGGCACGCCAAATAAAAATCCTTTATAATGAAGATAGACTGCATATGAACGGTTAAGTGTTTCACATGAACGCTGCTCCTATGGAAGGAATTTGTTTTTAGGCAGCGAATCAGTTAAGGAGTCGATTAAAGGTGGTGTTAGGCGATGAAGCATACGTTTTCACGTCTTTTCGGTTTGAACGATGAAAAAAGCGAGACGATGGAAGCAGAACAAGAGGAAGTGAAGCAACTTCTTGTTGAGGATATTATTCCGAACCGCTTCCAGCCTCGAACAATTTTTATAGATGAGAGAATTACTGAACTATCTCAGACGATAAAGACTCATGGAGTTATTCAGCCGATCGTGGTTAGAGAACGTGAAGGCAAGTATGAAATTATTGCCGGGGAAAGACGCTGGAGAGCAGTCAAGAAGCTGGGTTGGGAACGAATTCCTGCTATTGTTAAGGAATTTAATGATTCACAAACAGCCTCAATAGCGCTTATTGAAAATTTGCAGCGTGAAGAATTAACTGCTGTCGAAGAAGCAATGGCTTACGCTCAACTAATCGAGCTACATGATTTAACACAGGAGAGCCTTGCTCAGCGGCTTGGCAAAGGGCAATCTACCATAGCGAACAAGCTAAGGTTATTGAAGTTGCCTGAACCTGTTCAACAAGCTCTTTTACAGAAGAAAATTACGGAGAGGCACGCCCGAGCGTTAATTCCACTTAAAAATCCTGAGAATCAAGTGAAAGTTCTGAGTGAAGTTCTTGAACGACAGTGGAATGTAAAGCAGACGGAAGAACGCGTGGCTCGTATGTTAGAAGGCACGATCCAAAAACCGAAGCCGAGGAAAAAATCGGTTAGTAAAGATATGAGATTGGCAGTAAATACCATTCGCCAATCGCTTGATATGGTTACAGAGACTGGTTTAATGATTGACACAGATGAAGAAGACCACGACGAATACTATCAATTTACCATTCGAATACCGAAAAAGAAGTAAACTCATCCAGGCGGATGAGTTTTTTTCTTATCAAAAACCCAAGCCAACGTGAAGGTGGGCACTGGATAGGAAATGAAAAAGAGGTCCGGGAAATTGGAAACATGATAAACTAAAGACAGTAAAGTTGTGAATGAGAGTGGGGTGGCATCTTGGCGAATATTGTAGCGATAACGAATCAAAAAGGTGGAGTTGGAAAGACAACGACTTCAGTTAATATGAGCGCATGTCTTGCTTATCTTGGAAAGAAAGTTCTACTTGTGGATATTGATCCTCAAGGCAACGCAACCAGCGGTGTAGGAATCGAAAAAGGGGATATCGAAACTTGTGTGTACAATGTTCTTGTCGATGATGTGGAAGCGGAAGAGGTTATCCAGCAGACAATTGTCGAGAACTTGCATGTGATTCCTTCGACAATTCAGCTTGCAGGTGCAGAAATCGAACTAGTTCCAACCATTTCCCGGGAAGTAAGATTGAAGAGGGCTCTCAATAAAGTTGAAAAAAAGTATGATTATATTATAATAGATTGTCCTCCATCATTAGGATTATTAACAATAAACGCTCTAACCGCTGCGAATGCAGTGCTTATCCCTGTGCAGTGTGAGTACTATGCATTAGAAGGGTTAAGTCAGTTATTGAACACAGTGCGACTTGTTCAAAAGCATTTAAATACAGAATTAGAAATTGAAGGAGTGCTCTTAACAATGCTCGATGCCAGAACAAATCTTGGTATTCAAGTCATTGAAGAGGTGAAGAAATATTTTCAAGAAAAAGTGTATCGAGTAATTATTCCAAGGAATGTACGTTTGAGTGAAGCGCCAAGTCATGGTAAGCCAGTCATTGTATATGATCCAAAATCTCGAGGAGCTGAAACTTATTTAGAACTTGCGAAGGAAGTGTTAGACAATGGCTAATCGTGGTTTGGGCAAGGGAATCAACGCTTTATTCCCTTCTCAAAAAGAGGACGAGGTTGTGAAAGAAATACCGATCAATGAACTGCGTCCTAATCCCTATCAACCAAGAAAGAAGTTTAGTGATGAAGCAATTGAAGAATTGCGTGCTTCGATCGAATCTTTCGGTGTTCTTCAACCATTAATCGTTCGACAGAGTATTAAGGGTTATGAAATTGTAGTAGGGGAACGAAGATATCGCGCTTCAAAAGAAGCAGGTCTTACAACAATTCCTGCTGTTGTGAAAAAGTTAACGGATCGAAAAATGATGGAAATCGCATTAATCGAAAATCTGCAGCGCGAAAATTTAAATCCAATTGAAGAAGCTCTTGCTTATCAGAAGTTGATGAAAGAAACAGACGTTACCCAAGAAGAGTTGTCAAAGCGCCTAGGAAAAAGCAGACCGCATCTGGCTAACTTTTTACGTTTACTGCAATTACCACCTGAAGTGCAGGAGTATATTTCTGATGGGAAACTTTCAATGGGACACGGACGAGCGATTCTTGGATTAAAGAAAAAAGAAGCTCGAAAAACGTTAGCTGATCGAGCATTGGAAGAGAAATTAAACGTTCGGCAGCTTGAAAAGTTAATTACGCAATTAAATCAGAGCGTTTCACGTGAAACAAAGAAAGGTGAGAAGTCCGATCCGTTCTTGAAGGAAAAAGAAAGTTCTCTTCGTGAGAAGTTCGGAACATCTGTCTCGATTAAACGGTCAAAGAAAAAAGGCAAAATAGAAATTGAGTTCTTTTCAGAGGAAGATCTTAATCGTATTTTAGAGGTTTTACAAGAAGGTACCGAATAAGAGCATGAGCTTAGTTCATGCTCTTATTCTAACGAAAATGATGGGGTGGTAACGTGATATATTTTGATCAAGCGGCTACATCTTTTCCTAAACCGCCGGAAGTCGTTCAGGCTATGACAGAGGTGATGACAGAGTATGCAGCAAATCCAGGCCGAGGTGGGCACGCCTTATCTAGACGTGCTAATGATACAGTTATTCGTGCACGTGAACAACTGGCGGATTTTTTTGGTTTTAATCATTCGGAACGCGTTTGTTTTACAGCTAATGCAACTGCGGCTCTAAACCAAGCGATTAAAGGTTTTCATTTTCTTGAAGGAGATCATGTTCTAACGACCTCATATGAGCATAACTCTGTTCGTCGTCCTCTTGAATACATGAAAAAAGCTGTGGGAATTGAAGTCGATTACTTTAACATAGGGGAATACAATGAATTTGATAGCGATGCATTTCGCCAGGGGATTCAACCAAATACAAAAATGATTATCGTTTCACATGGATCGAATTTAACCGGTAACATTGTTCCAATTGATGTTATTGGTGGGATTGCAAGAGAAAAAGAAATCACCTTTTTAGTTGATGCCTCTCAAACCGCTGGTATCGTTCCTATCCATATGAGTGATATGAGCATTGATCTATTAGCCTTTCCTGGTCATAAAGGCTTGCTTGGCCCTCAAGGGACTGGTGTGCTAATGGTTAGTGAAGGAATCGAACTAAAGCCTCTTTATCACGGCGGAACGGGGAGTAGCTCAGAATTAATTGATCAGCCAAATCAACTGCCGGAGCGTCTTGAGAGCGGTACACTAAATACGCCAGGAATTGCAGGGTTACTAGCTGGATTAAATGCGGTAAAAAAAATGGGTCTTGATGAAATAAGAAAGCATGAACAGAAGCTAACAGAGATTCTAGTTAATCGGTTGAATCAAATCGATTATGTTCACGTTTATGGACCAGAACAACGACTTGCCGTTATTCCATTTACGATTGATGGAATAGATGCCCAGGAGATTGCAATTATCCTAGATCAGCATTATCAAATAGCGGTGAGGGCAGGGTTGCATTGTACTCCGCTTGGTCATGAGACGATTGGTACGAGCAAAACGGGAACAGTGCGTTTAAGTGTAGGGCCTTATAATACGGAAGATGAGGTTTATAAAGTAATTGAAGCAATAGAAGAAATTGTTGAGGGGTACTTCGGCTGAGGAGATGTAGGGAATGGTGTTTTTAGGTACGGTTGTAAACGGAGTAGCCATTATGGTTGGTGCTTTAATCGGAACAGTTAGCAGACGAATTCCAGACAGAATGAAAACGACCATTATGCAAGGGCTTGCTCTCGTTATTACGGTGATTGGCCTTCAAATGGCCATGAAAAGCGAGCAATTCCTTATTGTGATTGGCAGTCTTGTTATTGGTGGGATGCTAGGAGAGTACTGGGATCTTGAAGGGAAACTTGCAACATTGGGTAGCTGGATTGAAAAGAAAACAGGAGCTGCTTCTGAGGGGAGCGTTGCCCAGGCTTTTGTCACAGCTACTCTTGTTTATGTAGTTGGTGCGATGGCGATTCTTGGTGCACTTGATAGCGGACTGCGAAATGATCACTCGATTTTATTTACGAAGTCACTAATTGATGGTTTTACCGCAATTATGTTTACCGCCACGCTTGGTTATGGGGTGTTGTTTTCAGCTATTCCCGTTATGATTTATCAAGGATTAATCGCTTTGTTTGCTTCTCAAATTAATCAAATCGTCCCTCAAATCCTCCTTGATGCTTTTATTGCAGAAGTGACATCAGCTGGAGGCATAATGATTATGGCAATTGGCCTAAACTTGCTTGGTATCATAAAAATTCGTGTGGCTAATTTTCTTCCTGCTTTATTAATTGCTGCGATTCTTGTGACGGCTTTGTACTTTTTTCCCGCTATTCTTTAATTAAGTAGATTTCAAAAAGCTCATGTTTGGCTATGTAGCCGAAGCATGAGCTTTTTGTTATGGAAGTTGAATCAGGTCATCTCCCCAATTTGATGCTTTGTGTTTTTCAATTGGAACGTCTCTTCCATAAGCTTCAATCGATTCGTGAAGACTGATTGCCATCACATCAGCCATTTTCATAACAAGATTTAACCTCGTATTTTGCAAAACAAAGTATTCCATAAACCCACTTACATTCACAATACCAGTTAAGTGAATATTTCCTACTTCCGGAAGCTCTTTTTTCACACCAGCCCCTGGCTTAACTGGACCTTCTCCAGCAGTAATAATACCGACTGAGTGAAGCCGTCCGAGACAAGCATCAATTCCAATAATAAATGGACGGGGATGACGCTCTGCGATTGATTCCATAACCTCATTTAAATTGACAGCATGCACAGGTGATTCAAGCGTCCCGTATATCGTAGCTTTCGGCTTTAGTTGTTGCAGTTTGGTGCCAACAAGTGGACCGAGTGCATCTCCTGTTGAGCGGTCGGTGCCAATACAAACAATTACGATTGAATCCGTTCTTCGTGCTGGTAAAAGTAAGGAAAGCTTCTCACTAAGCGTTTTACTAGCAAGAGTATCCTCATGATGGATTCGATACGCAGCAGGCTTTTTTTGAAAAAACTTGTCTCGAAGATTCATAGGATTCTCTCCTTTGTAATAGTAGTAACAGTATACGGAAATCTGACGTGATCTATACATACAAGATGATTTTTGCGATGTATTTCACTTCGATCGTATAACGAGTAGGCCAAGGAGGGAATGCCATGTTAAGCGGTGGATTGAAATGGCTGTTTCTTATATTAGGCACGATGATTGGCGCTGGTTACGCTTCTGGCCGTGAACTGTGGCAGTTTTTTGGTCATGAAAGTGTACTTGCCATTGTATTGTTTACGGTTATGTTCTCGATTTGTTGTTATGTGGTTATGAAAATTAGTTATGAAACGAAGTCAACGCACTATATTCCTATTTTAGAGCGACTTGTTGGGAAAAAGTTGACGGGTATTTATGATTTGTTAATTATCCTGTATTTATTTACGACGACGATTGTGATGTTGGCAGGTGGCGGGGCAACGATGGAAGTTGTTCATCTTCCTTATGCGTTAGGTATTGGAATTCTCGCAGTGCTCGTTGTTATTTTATTCTTTTGGGATATTAATGGCATGTTATCAATGAATGCTATTATTCTTCCTCTTCTTATTATTCTACTACTTTCTGTTCTTACTTTGTTTATAAATGCTAATCCATCAACGATGTTGTTTAATTGGACAAAGCAGTCAAATTGGCCCGCAGCATTTACCTTTACTGCACTTAATATTTTACCACTCGTTGCTGTTCTTTCGGCTGTTGGCCATCAAATTAAGCATCGGGGAGAGATTTGGATTGCGAGCGTTGGAAGCGGGGTTATTCTGGGTGGTGTTTCGTTTCTCTACAATCAATCGTTAATCCAAGTTGCTCATGATCTACTGGTATATGAAATTCCACTATTTGCGATTTTGAAAAGTTATCCATACTATATGATCTTAATTATGTCTGTCTTACTATGGTTAGCCATTTACACGACAGCAGTTAGCGGTGTGTTTGGTCTTACTTCAAGATTCCGCGGTATACTTGGACTTCCTTTATGGTTCGTTGCCTTTCTCATTGTGTTGACAATGATTCCTTTTACTTCGTTTGGTTTTTCAACACTAGTTGCTTTTTTATACCCTCTCTATGGTGTGCTCAACCTCTATATTTTGGCATCTATCTTGATTTTCCCAGTTCTAAAACGGTATGATTTGTTATCATAGTACTAAAAACTGGGAGGGATGATGCTTGGATTGGTTCGAGCCAATGTGGAATTCTGCGTACGATTATTTATCCAATCGTGACCTTTGGGGAAATATAGTCAAAAGAGGATTTACTATTCTTGCAATTATCATCGGAACGTGGATTTTTCTTCGGATCGCAAAATCGGCCCTTGCGCAAATTTTCGCGATCCGATTGAAAAGCCCGCTTCGATTATCAGAACGGAGAGAAGCGACGCTTATCCGCTTAATTGAAAATATTTTAACCTACGTCACCTATTTTATTGCGCTTGTGATGATCTTGAGTGAGTTTGATGTCGATGTTCGAACGCTTATCGCCGGAGCTGGTGTCGTTGGTTTGGCAGTTGGTTTCGGTGCCCAGAACCTCGTTCGCGACGTCATTACAGGCTTTTTTATTATTTTTGAGAAACAATTTTCCGTGGGGGATTATGTACGGATTTCTGGAGTGGAAGGTTTTGTTGAAGAAATAGGATTGCGTGTTACGAAAATTAAAAGCTGGACAGGAGAGCTTCATATTCTGCCGAATGGTAACATAAATCAAGTGACGAATTACTCAATTCATAATAGTATTGCCGTAGTGGATGTGAACATTGCGTATGAAGAACGTATACCAGAAGCTGAAAAAGTGATCATTCATTTATTGGACGAGCTATATGAACAGTTCGATGCTATGATTGTAAAACCAGAATATCTTGGCGTGCAGAATTTAGGACCTTCAGAAGTGGTTCTCAGAATCATCTCGGAAGTGCAGCCAATGGAGCACTGGGTCATTGGTCGAGAAATTAGAAAAGCGGTTAAGCAACGTTTTGATGAAATAGGAATTGAAATTGCTCTTCCGCGTGTTGTGATGTATCAACGTGATGAACAGAGTGAAGTGAAGGAAAAAGCATAAAGGGGGAATCCTTATGTCCGATAAAGAATTTGGCTTAAATGACGTTGTTGAAATGAAGAAAGCTCATCCGTGTGGGGAGAACCGATGGAAAGTGATTCGAATGGGAGCGGATATTCGTATTAAATGTCTAGGTTGTGACCACAGTGTAATGCTCCCACGAAAAGAGTTTTCTAAAAAGCTGAAGAAAGTCCTTGAGCATGCGGAATCTTGACCGTCCATTTTGGGCGGTCATTTTACTTACAGAGAAATGGAGGACGCTTGTTTTTTTACGTTCTCATCTCTATAATTGGTAAGGTATGTCGTTTGTAAATCAAATTGAAGAAAAATGTCTAGAAATGGCTTATTTAGCCATCTTTATTTTATAAAAATCGCCTGTTTAGGCAGATACTTTAAAGGAGTGACCGAGATGGCATTAACCACCGGTATTGTAGGGCTTCCGAATGTTGGGAAGTCAACGTTATTTAATGCAATTACACAGGCAGGAGCAGAGTCAGCGAACTATCCGTTCTGTACAATCGATCCGAACGTTGGGATTGTAGAGGTTCCTGATGAGCGTCTTCAAAAGCTTACTGAACTAGTAAAGCCAAAGAAAACCATTCCAACAGCTTTTGAATTTACCGATATTGCTGGAATTGTAAAAGGGGCAAGTAAAGGAGAAGGACTAGGAAATAAGTTTCTTTCTCATATTCGCCAAGTAGACGCAATCTCTCAGGTTGTTCGTTGTTTTGATGATGAGAACATTACGCACGTGTCTGGTAAAGTAGATCCTATTTCAGATATTGAAACAATTAACCTTGAGCTTATTCTTGCTGATCTTGAATCAGTTGATAAGCGGATTGCGCGCGTTCAAAAAATGGCGAAACAAAAAGACAAAGAAGCATTGGCTGAGTTTAACGTTCTTACAAAATTGAAAGAAGCGTTTGAGGAAGAGCAGCCTGCTCGAAGTGTAGAACTAACAGAAGAAGAAGAGAAAATCGTATATGGGTATCACCTACTAACGAAAAAGCCTGTTCTTTATGTAGCAAACGTTGATGAAGATGATCTTCTAGATCCTTCAGATAATGAATATGTCGCTAAAGTTCGTGAATATGCTTCAAAAGAAGGCGCTGAAGTCATTGTTGTTTGTGCGAAAATTGAGTCTGAGCTTGCTGAGCTTGATGGGGAAGAGAAAGACGCTTTCCTTGAGGATATTGGTATTTCAGAGCCTGGTTTGAACAAATTAATTCGTGCTTCTTACGACCTTCTTGGATTAGCAACTTATTTCACCGCAGGTGAGCAAGAAGTTCGTGCGTGGACATTCCGTCTTGGTATGAAAGCTCCTCAGGCAGCAGGTATTATCCATACCGACTTTGAACGTGGATTTATTCGCGCTGAAATTGTCGCTTATGATGACCTAGTTGAAGCTGGGACAATGGCGATCGCGAAAGAAAAAGGAAAAGTTCGTCTTGAAGGAAAAGAGTATATTGTAAAAGACGGAGACGTGATCCATTTCCGTTTTAACGTATAAGTTAGGTTCTTTTCTTATAGATTGATGTTTTGAATTGGTTTTGAAAACTCCACTCTTAGTTGATTGGAGCGTAAATCAATCGGTGTATAGCATTAATTTCTACGAAAAAAGTTCAATTAGAACATAGACTTGCTAATAAAGAATTAATTTGGTATAATCTAAAGCTGTGAGTAATTATCTTTGTATACTTACTCCTTGCTCTTAATTCCAGTTAAGAGCCGTTAGACCAAAAGGAGGTGAACGGAATGCGTAACTACGAAATTATGTACATTATCCGTCCAAACATTGAAGAGGATGCACAGAAAGCTCTTGTCGAGCGTTTCAACGGAATCCTTACTGACAATGGTGCGGAAATTAATGAAACTAAAGAAATGGGTAAGAAGCGTCTTGCTTATGAAATCGAGAATTTCAACAGCGGGATCTACATGCTTCTTAACATTAACAGTAACACTGAAGCGATTGATGAATTCAGCCGTTTGATGAAAATCAACGACGATGTTCTTCGTTTCATGACGATCAACCTAGAAGAAGCTAAAAAGTAATTGTTCTATAAATAGGAGGGGTTCTGATGCTGAATCGCGTCGTATTAGTTGGACGTTTAACAAAAGACCCTGAATTGCGTTATACCCCTAGTGGCGTAGCGGTGGCGAACTTCACACTTGCTGTGAATCGCCCGTTTACGAATCAGCAGGGAGACCGCGAAGCTGATTTTATCAACATTGTTGTATGGCGCAGACAGGCAGAAAATGCAGCCAATTTCTTGAAAAAAGGCAGCCTTGCTGGTGTAGATGGACGAGTTCAGACTCGCTCTTATGATAATAGCCAGGGACAGCGTGTGTTTGTGACAGAAGTGATGGCTGAAAGCGTCCAATTTCTCGAGCCTAAAGGTTCTAACCAAGGCGGTGGCGGAAGCGGCAACAGTAGCAACTACGGTGGCGGCAACCAAAACAGAGAAACCGGCGGTTACGGGAATCAGAACCAAAATCGTGATAACAACCGTGATCACTCCAATTTTGGAGATGACCCGTTTGCGAGCGATGGCAAGCCGATCGACATTTCAGATGATGACTTGCCGTTCTAATACTCTCTGTTTCGAGCGGTGAAAGCAGAGAACGAATTTTAATTGCAAAGGAGGTAACTACCCATGGCAAGACCAGGTGGACGCAGAGGTCGTCGTAAAAAGGTTTGTTTCTTCACAGTAAACAAAATCACTTACATCGACTATAAAGATGTAGATCTTCTTAAACGCTTCGTATCTGAGCGTGGAAAAATTCTTCCACGTCGTGTAACAGGTACTAGCGCTAAATACCAACGTCAATTGACTCGCGCAGTTAAACGTGCTCGTCAAATGGCTTTACTACCATACGTACTTGGTGAGTAAGGATGAAAAGCAGTAGGATGATTTCCTACTGCTTTTTTCTATACAAAGTTATTCTAAGATGATGACGCGATTTTGGAATAAGTGGTTTACACTCATGCATGATGAGGGAATACAATCCTTACAAGAATCCTGTAAGGAGGAACCACAATAATGAACGTTGAAACTTCAACAGTAACACTTACCGCACCGCTTAGTATGAATTCTCTTATGGCATTCGTCAAAAAAGCGAAGACGTTTGATAGTCACGTGTCTCTCTATCGAAATGGGCATAGCATTAACGGAAAGAATTTAACGAGCGTTATCACGTTTAATCTGACCGTGAAAGAAAGTGATTCGATTCTACTTATTGCTGACGGCGAAGATGCGCAAGAAGCATCTATGCAATTAGTCGAGTGGCTTCAAAAAGAGATGGATGGTGCGAAGGAAGAGACGCTTTCTCTTATGTAGTACATAAAAGGCTGTTAACGATACAGCCTTTTCTTAATGCTCACTATTCAAATTAATGAAACATTTGCTGAAACGGGCAGAAATTCTTACAATGTAGTAAGGGGATTTCGACCCGTTTTTTGTATTTCAACTAAGCGGGTTGATAAATGAATGAATATACTGTATTGATAGAGACTGAAAGAATGCAATTGATTATTGGGTTTCATCGGTTACTTCCGCTTTACACGATCTAGCTGCAGTGACCAGTCTCTCGAGCACTTCACCTTTACCTCTGAACACAAAAACCGTGTTCAAATGTAAAGGTTCCAGTGCTTGTCGAGCCTAAACGGTCACTTCCGCTTTACACAATCCAGCTGCGCGGGCCAAATCCTTCGGCTGTTTCGCCCAATCGAATGAGACAAAAAGCGTCTCAATCTCTTGGGCTCCAACAACCTGCGGATTTAAGCAGGCCCGCTCCGCTTTACATGATCTAGCTGCAGTGACCAGTCTCTCGAGCACTTCACCTTTACCTCTGAACACAAAAACCGTGTTCAAATGTAAAGGTTCCAGTGCTTGTCGAGCCTAAACGGTCACTTCCGCTTTACACGATCCAGCTGCAGTGGGCAGGTCCTCGAGTCGCTTCAACCTTTCATCGGAACACAAAGACCGTGTTCAAATGAAAGGCTTCCAGCGCTTGTCGGACCTAACCGCCCACTTCCGCTTTACTGAAAAGGAGAAGACTATTGAAGAATCAAGGTGTTAGGCAGTTAGTTGAAGGGGCTGCGCTTGCGGCCGTATTTGCTGTTTTGTTTCTGATTACGATTTATGTACCACTTCTCGGCTCTCTTACGCTCTGGGCTCTTCCTATCCCGTTTATATTGATGGTTGTACGCAATGGGATGAAGAGTGGGCTAGTGATGTGGGCTGTGACGCTTGTACTAGGGGTTTTAACGGCAGGTCTTCCTTCTCTCGTTATGACGTTCACGGTGGCGCTTGGAGGGATAACTGCTGGGTATTTATACGCAATTCGTAAGTCTGCACTTGCTGTATTGGTAGGAAGCGGGTTAGCGTATGTAGTCGGCCTTGTGCTTGCATTTGTATCAAGTATTCTAGTGATCGGCCAAAATCCAGCTGACCTAGTCGTGGAAATGATGAATCAATCCTTTCAACAAGCAGAGTCGATTTATCGTTCGCTTGGTCAGGACACTAGCCAATTTAATCAACTTAAAGAGCAAATTAGTTTATTACGCTATTTAATTCCAACAGGTTTAGTGCTCATGGGTGTAGTGATTGCACTTATTTCACAGCTACTTTCTGTTCCGATTTTAAGGAGAGTAGGCAACTTTCAGCCACCAGTCTTTCAGCCAATCAGAGAATGGACATTTCCGAAGAGTTTTTTATGGTATTATTTAGTTGTTACTATTGTTATGATGGTAGGATTAGAAGAAGGATCGGCTGTGTTTGTGGCAGCCATTAATGTGTACTCTATACTCAATGCTCTGATATTTGTACAGGGTCTTGCTGTAATTTACTTTTTTTGCCATCAAAAAGGATGGCCCATCGTCGTGCCAATTCTGTTAACGTTTCTTGGCTTCGCACTAACATCATTTATTGTTATTATTGGAATCATTGATCTTGGTTTCGAATTGCGAAGGAGAATGAAATCATAGGTAGGAGCTGAAAGTATGCCAAAGTTTTTAACGAAACGGTGGCATGGTTATCATGTGGTAGCCTTGTTCGTCATTTCCATCCTGTTTATCGGCATCATCACCTATTACAACTGGATATTAGGAATTGGGAGCGTAGTGGTTATGACGCTTCTTGTTTATACAGCGATTCGAGCTGAGTCTTTATTCCAAGCTGCTCTCAGAGACTACGTTTCGACTCTGTCTCACCGTGTGAAGAAGGTGGGAGACGAGGCTCTGATGGAAATGCCATTTGGAATCTTGCTGTATGATGAGGAATATCACATCGAATGGACGAATCCTTATTTGCCTATCATGATGGAGAAAGAGCAATTGATAGGACTTTCTTTGAATGATATTTCTGAACAAATTATTCCCTTTCTAAAATCAGAGGCGAATGAAGAAATTTTAACGATTCATGATCGAAAATACAAAACGTATTTTAAGCAAGAAGAAAGATTGCTCTATTTCTTTGATGTGAGTGAAAAAGTAGAAATTCAGCGTCTTTATAATGAAGAAAAAACAGTTGTTGGGATTATTTATCTTGATAACTATGAAGAAGTCACCCAGGGTCTTGGTGACCAGGTGCGCAGTAACTTAAACAGCTCCGTCACATCGATTCTAAATAACTGGGCAGATGAACAGGGAATCTTCTTAAAGCGAAGTTCATCTGAGAAATTCTTTGCTGTTTTAAATCAAAAAATTCTTCAAGACTTAGAAAAAAATAAGTTTTCGATTCTTGATGAAGTTCGTGAAGCGACTTCTAAGGAAAATGTTTCGATTACATTAAGTATTGGAGTTGGTAGCGGACATAGTACGCTTACCGAACTTGGTCAGTTAGCTCAATCCAGCCTTGATCTTGCGCTTGGACGCGGTGGTGATCAAGTTGCTATTAAGCAGACGACAGGGAAAGTGAAATTTTATGGTGGAAAGACAAACCCTATTGAAAAGCGGACGAGGGTAAGAGCACGAGTCATTTCCCATGCATTACGGGAACTTGTCCTTGATAGTGACCAAGTGATTATCATGGGACATAAAAACCCTGATATGGATTCAATTGGTGCTTCCATTGGTATTCTTAAAGTAGCCCAGGCAAATGGAAAAGAAGGTTCAATCGTTTTTGACCAAAATCAACGGACTAGCGGTGTCTCAAGATTAATCGAAGAGATTGAAGGGAATGAGCAACTTTGGGCACGTTTTATAGACCCTGAAGATGCACTTGAGAATTGTACGCCTAATACGCTTTTAGTTGTCGTCGATACGCATAAACCATCACTTGTTATGGAAGAGCGTCTTTTGCAAAAGCTCGATCATGTCGTTGTCATTGATCACCATAGACGTGGAGAAGAGTTTATTGAAGATCCGGTTCTTGTCTACATGGAACCTTATGCTTCTTCGACAGCGGAGCTTGTTACGGAACTCTTTGAATACCAGCCAAAACGGCTTAAAATGGACATCATGGAGGCAACCGCACTTCTAGCCGGTATTATTGTGGATACGAAAAGCTTTACGCTTAGGACCGGTTCTAGAACATTTGATGCTGCTTCTTATTTGAGGGCGCATGGTGCTGATACTGTCCTTGTTCAAGAGTTCCTCCGTGAAGACATTGCGCAGTATATTAGAAGAGCCAAAATCATAGAGAAGTCCCACATTTATCGGAGTGGGATTGCGATCGCACTAGGGGAAAAGGATCAGACCTATGATCAAGTATTAATTGCTCAAGCGGCAGATACGCTTTTATCAATGAGCGGCGTGATTGCTTCTTTCGTTATTTCAAAACGAAATGATGGTAAAATTAGCATTAGTGCAAGGTCGCTAGGGGAAGTGAATGTCCAGATTATTATGGAAGGCCTTAATGGTGGTGGACATTTAACGAACGCTGCGACGCAGATTGACTCAGGTTCAATTGAAGAAGCAGAGGCAATGCTTAAGGAAACAATCGATAACTATTTGGAAGGGAGCGAAGATGAATCATGAAAGTGATTTTCTTAGAAGATGTAAAAGGTAAAGGTAAAAAAGGTGAAGTTAAAAACGTAGCAGATGGATATGCTCGTAACCATCTGCTTAAGAATAATCTTGCTCTAGAAGCGAATAATGCAAATATGAAAACCCTAAAGGCGAAACAGCGTAGCGACGATAAGAAAGCGCAAGAAGAGCTTGATGAAGCGAAAGCGTTGAAGGAAAAGATCGAAAGCCTTGAGGTTGAATTAGAAACGAAATCTGGTGAAGGTGGCCGTTTGTTCGGTTCCATTACAAGTAAAAATATTGCTGAAGAACTGAAAAAGCACAACATTAAAGTTGATAAGCGCAAAATTGAACTAGATGAACCAATCCGTTCCCTGGGTTACACAAATGTACCCCTTAAATTGCACCATGATGTAACAGCAACTGTTAAAGTACATGTGGTAGAGCAATAGTAGGTGATCACGGGTGGAAAATAGCGAACTGCTCAGGGGGAAAACAACATGAGTGATTTATTTGCTGATCGTACGCCACCTCAAAATATTGAAGCTGAACAAGCGGTAATCGGAGCTGTTTTCTTAGAAATCGATGCACTCACAACAGCAACAGAGGTACTGCAGCCGGAAGACTTTTATCGAGCGGCACATCAGAAGATTTTCTCTGTGATGATCGATCTCTCTGAAAAAGGAGAGCCTGTCGATCTTGTCACGGTAACTTCGGAGCTTCAGGATCTTAAGATTCTTGAGGAAATTGGCGGAGTATCTTATTTAAGTGATCTAGCTAATTCAGTTCCAACTGCTGCAAACGTTGAGTATTATTCCAAAATTGTTGAAGAGAAGTCGATCTTAAGAAGATTGATTCGCGCAGCAACAGATATAGCATCTGATGGATATGCGAAAGAGAATGAAATTGAGAACCTTCTTTCGGAAGCTGAGAAGTCAATTATGGAAGTTTCTCAGCGTAAGAATACAGGAGCCTTTATCTCGATTAAAGATGTTCTTGTCACTGCTTATGATAATATTGAAACGCTTCAGAACAATACAGAAGACATCACAGGTATCCCTACAGGGTTCTCTGAGCTTGATCGCATGACGGCAGGTTTCCAACGAAACGATTTAATCATCGTAGCTGCACGTCCTTCTGTAGGTAAAACAGCATTCGCTCTTAACATTGCTCAAAACGTTGCAACGAAAACCGATGAGAATGTGGCGATCTTTAGCCTTGAGATGGGTGCGGAACAGCTGGTAATGCGTATGCTTTGTGCGGAAGGTAATATAGATGCTCAGCGTCTTCGTACAGGTGGGTTAACAGGTGATGACTGGCAAAAGCTCACGATGGCAATGGGAAGTCTTTCGAATGCGGGAATCTATATCGATGATACACCAGGTATTCGTGTTGGTGACATTCGTGCCAAGTGCAGGCGATTGAAGCAAGAAAAAGGTCTTGGTATGATCCTGATTGACTATATGCAGCTGATACGTGGAAATGGATCTGGTGAAAACAGACAGCAGGAAGTTTCTGAAATATCGCGATCTCTAAAAGGTATTGCGCGTGAACTTGAAGTCCCTCTCATTTCGCTGTCACAGCTTTCACGTGGCGTTGAATCGAGACAGGATAAAAGACCGATGATGTCTGATATTCGTGAATCTGGAAGTATTGAGCAGGATGCAGATATTGTTGCCTTCCTTTATCGAGATGATTATTATGATAAGGAATCAGAGAATAAAAACATCATTGAAATTATTATTGCAAAGCAGCGAAATGGTCCTGTTGGAACAGTCGAGCTTGCATTTGTGAAAGAATATAATAAGTTCGTTAATCTGGAGAGGCGTCACGATGAAGGTGACATGCCACCAGGTGCTTAAAAAAGCCTCATTTTTGAGGCTTTTTTATTTAGAGGTGATTGTTAGCGCGGCGGCCTTTTATTATGATGAACAATCTTGTGCATAATAAAAGAGCTTGATTTGTTTATGTTAATGGGGAAGTCAATACTAAATAACGAACATATTTAGTATTGTTTATATAATTGTTCGGGTTTGTTGACTTATCAGGATCAAATTGGTACACTTAGCCTGGGTTTTTTAAAAAAGAAGTATGCTTCTGACAAATAATTCAAGGAAGCATCTGGAGGTGCTCAAATGCCATCAGTAGTTGTGGTAGGAACACAGTGGGGCGATGAAGGTAAAGGAAAGATTACGGATTACCTTTCGGAAAATGCAGAAGTTGTCGCTCGCTATCAGGGTGGAAACAATGCCGGACACACAATTGTATTTAATGATACGAAGTACAAACTTCACTTGATTCCATCAGGAATTTTTTATGATGATAAGATTTGTGTTATTGGAAATGGAATGGTTGTTGATCCAAAAGCCGTTCTAGAAGAACTCTCATACTTACATGAACGTAATATCAATACAGATAATTTGCGTATAAGCAATCGCGCACATGTCATTCTTCCTTATCACTTAAAACTTGATATCGTTGAAGAAGAATACAAGGGTGCCAATAAAATTGGAACGACGAAAAAAGGAATCGGCCCAGCATATATGGATAAAGCAGCACGAGTTGGTATCCGTATTTGTGATTTACTTGATCGTGAAGTTTTTGAAGAAAAATTAGAACGTAACCTTACAGATAAAAACCGCCTTCTTGAAAAGATGTATGAAGTAGAAGGTTTCAAAAAAGAAGATATTCTAGAGGAATACTATGAGTATGGTCAACAGATCGCAAAATATGTTGTAGATACTTCAGTCGTTCTTAATGATGCAATTGATGAAGGCCGTCGTGTTCTTTTCGAAGGTGCTCAGGGCGTTATGCTGGATATTGATCAGGGTACTTATCCGTTTGTTACATCATCTAACCCAATTGCAGGTGGCGTTACGATTGGATCTGGAGTAGGACCGAGCAAAATTAATCATGTTGTAGGTGTTTCAAAAGCCTATACAACAAGAGTTGGAGATGGCCCTTTCCCTACTGAGCTTCATGACGAAGTTGGCGATCAAATTCGTGAAGTAGGAAATGAATACGGAACAACAACGGGACGTCCTCGTCGTGTTGGTTGGTTCGATAGCGTTGTTGTTCGTCATGCGCGTCGCGTGAGTGGTATTACGGACCTTTCTCTGAACTCAATTGACGTATTAACTGGAATTGAAACGCTTAAAATTTGTACAGCATATAAGTACAAAGGCGAAATTATTGAAGAATTTCCTGCCAGCCTTAAAGTATTGGCTGAATGCGAACCAGTTTATGAAGAAATGCCTGGCTGGACGGAAGATATTACGGGTGTTAAAAACCTAGGAGAGCTACCTCCTAATGCACGTCATTATATTGAGCGCGTATCACAACTTACTGGCATTCCATTGTCGATCTTCTCAGTTGGACCTGATCGCAATCAAACAAATATGATTCGTGGCGTTTTTGCTTAATGAACAGAGCTGACAGCTTAAAACTGTCAGCTTTTTTTAAAGGGTATAGATATTGGAAAATTCTGCAGAAAAACAAATTTTATGATAAACTTAAATTATTAAAATCGGTGAGCTTTGATGAGGTGTGCATATGAGTCGTAATAAAAGGCAGGTTTTTCGTCAGCAACTTGACGTTCCATTTGCCGCAAGAATGAGAGTTATTGAAAAAGAATCACCTGTCGCTCCAGAATTTAATCATAAAATTTATATCCATGATATTGGACTCGAAGGTATTGGTTTTTCAGTAGATCTAGAAGTACCAATGCATACGGATATGGAGTTCTCCATCAAATTAAACGATGAACCATTCCGAATTAGAGGTGAAGTCGTTTGGGGGAAACCCAACGATCCTAAAGACCCAAATACGAGAGCAAGTAACTTCTTTGGTGTGAAATTTTATCTCAAAACGGAAAAGGAGTCATCTTTGATTTTTCAAGAAGTTAATCGTTTTGCGATTAAACGTCATCGTCGAAAACAAGAAATCCGTGAAATGATGAAAGAGCGATTAAATAAACAGGCAAAGGGGTAAAGTAAGATTAAATCAACTAACTCCATGGCTGTTTTTTTATTTTCTTTTGAAGATCGCTTGCTTTTTATGAATTCCAATGATATGATAAATCTTGTCGTCGTTACAAGATATTTATGACGAGCCATTAGCTCAGTTGGTAGAGCATCTGACTTTTAATCAGAGGGTCGAAGGTTCGAGTCCTTCATGGCTCACCATTTTCTTTTACATATTGAAGAAGGAAATGAAAGATAATTTACACTCATATCGTCGCGAGGTGGAGCAACGAGCGTTACATCTAAGAATCAACATCGAGTTGTTTCGACGGATACGCATCGAAGCATAACCTTGTAGAGGAAGAAACAGTGCACAGCATTATGTAGCAGGTGCAGCATATTTACACTCATATCGTCGCGGGGTGGAGCAGTTCGGTAGCTCGTTGGGCTCATAACCCAAAGGTCGCAGGTTCAAATCCTGCCCCCGCAACCAATTTAAAATTCTGACTACGTCGAATTTACTTCTACGTTAGAATTTAAGGGTAGTATCAATGGTGCAACCAAAAATTTAACTGCGTCGATTAATCTTCCTTGTTAAATTTTTATCGGAGTCCCTTCAGGGGCAACCTAAACGCATAACTTGGTATGATTTCTCTCAAACGTAAGTGAACAATATCTACTTGGTCTCGTGGTGTAGCGGTTAACATGCCTGCCTGTCACGCAGGAGATCGCGGGTTCGATTCCCGTCGAGACCGCCATTTAATCTATTAAATGGAAACTATCAGCAACTATAACAAACATGGCTCTGTAGCTCAGTCGGTAGAGCAGTGGACTGAAAATCCACGTGTCGGCGGTTCGATTCCGTCCGGAGCCACCATAGTTCTCAATTAACAACGTACATATATCGCATATCTCTCTTTGAGGGGTATGCGTTTTTTGTTGAGGAAATTTTATAGCTTGCTCTTTTGATCAGTTCGGGTGGTAACTCATGAAGAACCTTCCAGATTCTTACCATCACTTGCCACGATCGTGACGAAAAGACTACATTTTTATTACAAATTGAGTACATGTACCCATGTGACTTCCTATTTATGATAAAGTGCGAAACGTGAGTAAAAAAGATAGTTTCAGCTATTGCAGGAGGAAGTCGCATGAAAAGTATGAATGTACGTCGTTTCTTACAACTTTCCGTTATTATTACAAGTTTCAGTTCGCTTCTTTGGATCGAACCAGTCGGAGCGTCTGTTCATAATTTAATGAAACCAGTTTATCATGTTTATATAGATGGAGAAAATGTCGGAACGGTTGATAGTCGAGCGGTATTAGACAAAAACATTGAAGAACTCAAGAATGAAAAAGATGTCGATGGTATTGAGCTTTCAGTTGAGAATGATGTTGAAGTCGTAACCGAACGACTTTTTAAACCGCCTTATGATAACAAGGAAGCTCTTGAACAACTAGAAGAGGAAATCACGTTTATTGGTGAAGGCTACTCTCTTTCGTTTGATGAAGAGCAGGTGGGAACCTTTTCGAGTGAAGAAGAAGCAATGGATGCTCTTTGGAGCTATGCTAAACCTTTTCTTTCTGATGAAAAAGTAAAAGAAATTGAAAAGACGGTTAAAAGCATGGAAGATTCAGATGAAGGAATTCATCCTGTTGAAGCAGTTGACTTCTCTAGTCCTTTTGAAATTGAAAAGGTAGAGGTTCATCCGAGTGACATTGTGTCTAAAGAAAAAGGTGTTTCGCTCTTGACCAATGGTTATAAGGAAGAGACAGAATATGAAGTAGAAAAAAATCAATCTCTTAACGAAATCGCGAAAGAGTTTAAGATGGAGAAAGAAGAACTTTTGGATCGAAATAATTTTTCGAATGATGATGAAATTAAGAAAGGCGATCAGCTGAAGGTTCTTCAGGAAAAAGAGTTTGCAACTGTTTTGGAAACGATCGAAGTCGAGAAAGCAGAAGAAGTCGATTTTGAAGTGATTAAGAAAAAAAGCGGTAAGCTTCCTAAAGGCGAAGAGAAAGTAAAGCAAGATGGAGAAAAAGGAAAGAAGCTTGTTACATATTCTAAGGAATATGAGAATGGGCAGGTAGTCGAGGAAGAGGTTGTGAAAGAGGATGTAACGAAAAAACCTGTTGCTAAAGAAATAGTGATCGGAACGAAAGAAATTTCCTCTAAAGGCACCGGCACGTTTGGATGGCCAGCTGTCGGAGGTACAATTACTAGTAAACAGGGAGAACGCTGGGGTTCTTATCATAAAGGAATAGATATTGCTGGTGTGACAGATAAAACCATTCGAACCGTTGATAATGGTAAGATTACAGCTGCAGGTACGAGAAGTGGTTATGGAAATCAGGTAACGGTTAGTCATAATAACGGAATGAAGACAACCTATTCTCATCTAGCATCAATCTCTGTCTCAAAAGGTGATACGGTTCAAAAAGGTGATAAAATTGGTGTAATGGGGACAACAGGGAAATCGACTGGAATCCACCTTCATTTTGAAGTATATAAAAATGGTGAGTTAGAAAATCCAATGGATTACTTAAAGAAGTAAGGAAATGAGCCTTCAGTGAGAGCTGAGGGTTTCTTTTTTATAGGTAAGCTAGTGTTTTTGAACAGGCGAAGCGTTTCTCTGAAAGAAGTTAAGGGAAGAGCTGTAGGGAAGATCGTAATAAAACCTACATAATATGATAAAATAGACGAAAGTATGCATGTTTCATATCAACGGTAAATTGATATTGTCATATCAAAGAAGGAGCGTTCATAATGGACAAGAAAATTCTTGTTGTAGATGATGAAAAACCAATTGCGGATATTCTGCAATTTAACCTTGAGAAGGAAGGCTTTACAGTTGTTTGCGCTTACGATGGCGATGAAGCCATTGCTAAAGTGGAAGAAGAGAATCCGGATATGATTCTTTTGGATATTATGTTACCCCAGCGTGACGGCATGGAAGTTTGCCGAGAAGTTCGTAAAAAATATGAAATGCCTATTATTATGCTAACGGCAAAGGACTCAGAAATTGATAAGGTGTTAGGACTTGAACTCGGCGCGGATGACTATGTGACGAAGCCTTTTAGCACAAGAGAGCTGATTGCTCGTGTGAAGGCGAATTTGCGTCGTCGTCAGCAGGAGCCTGAGAAAGAATCTTCTCCAAATTCTCTTATTAAAGTAGGGGCGCTAACGATTCATCCAGATGCTTATCTTGTCACAAAGCGCGAGGAATCGATTGAATTGACGCACCGAGAGTTTGAACTGCTGCATTATTTATCGAAGCATATCGGACAAGTGATGACGCGTGAACACTTATTACAGACCGTATGGGGTTATGATTATTTTGGTGATGTAAGAACCGTAGATGTAACGGTACGTCGTTTGCGAGAGAAAGTAGAAGATAATCCAAGCCACCCGACGTGGATTATTACAAGACGTGGTGTGGGGTATTATATGCGTGAACCGGAACAGGAGCAGTAAACTTTAGATGGGAAAGGTCGGTTTTTTTAAGTCCATCCATTTTAAGTTTGCAATTGTGTATGTTCTCCTCATTTTAGTTGCGATTCAGTTTATCTCTGTTTATTTTAATGACAAATTAGAAGATCAGTTTCAGCAGAACTATATGAGTTCAATTCGAGATCGTGCTGAGCTTCTGGCTGATAATGTGTCTGATCAGGTGAATAGTAAGAGTGATGAAGAAGAAAATACGATCACAAGCTTGATAAGAAATTTTAGGCAAAATGAAATTCGCCAAATTCTCGTTGTTAATTCATTAGGGCAGGTAGTCGGGACACTTAATGATGACGGTCTTGAAGGAACACGCGCAACGAACGATTACGTGAATAGTGCTTTAAATGGCGTGTCAAAGGAAAACATTTTGATCGACAGTGAAGGAGAACGTTTTTTTGCTTATAGTTATCCTATAAAGGGTGAAACCAATACAACTGTCGGCGCAGTCTACATTCAAGCAAATATGAATCAAGTCTTTGAACAGGCAGATGAAGTTAATAGCTTATTAGCTCAATCCGCTCTCATCGCGCTAGTGTTAACTGGGCTACTTGGCATTATTATTTCTCGTACAATTACAAGGCCAATTTCGGATATGCGAAGACAAGCGCTTGTCATGGCACGTGGAGATTTCACACGAAAAGTAAAAGTATATGGCGAAGATGAGATCGGGCAACTTGCTCTGGCTTTTAATGATTTAACACGTAGACTTCAAGAGGCTAATGCCATTACGGAGGGTGAGCGTCGGAAGCTTACATCTGTTCTTGCTTATATGACAGATGGCGTTATTGCTACAGATCGTGAAGGTATGATTATCTTAATGAATGATCGTGCAGAAGAAATGATGAGCGTTTCACGTGAAACGGTCCTTGGAACATCATTGAATAAAATTCTCCAGTTTTCAGAAGAGAAAACGTGGGATGATGTCTACAATGGACCAGATTCAATGATTCTTGATTTAAGTGATGATCATCAAACGTTTATCTTACGCGTTAATTTTTCAATTATCCATAAAGAAGATGGTCCTATTAACGGGTTAATTGCTGTTCTCCATGATATTACCGAACAAGAACAGCTTGAACAGGAGCGTCGTGAGTTCGTTGTCAATGTGTCACACGAGCTACGCACGCCACTTACAACGATGAGAAGTTATCTCGAAGCTCTTCAAGAAGGAGCGCTCCAGGATCCTGAGATTGCACCTCGCTTCTTAAGTGTGACGCAAAATGAAACGGAACGAATGATTCGATTAGTTAATGATCTTCTGCAACTATCTAAAATGGATAAAAAGGAATATCGTCTAGAGTTCACGGAAGTCGATTTTGTAGAAATGTTTGATCATGTCCTTGATCGATTTGAAATGTCAAAGCGAGATAATATTAACATCGTCAGACAGCTTCCTCGCGTCGCAATTTATACGAAAGTCGATCAAGATAAAATGACACAAGTGTTGGATAACATCCTATCCAATGCGATTAAGTATTCACCTGACGGCGGTACGATCACTGCACGATGCTGGACGATTGGTAAGAAGATCCGGATTAGCATCAGTGATGAAGGTGTAGGTATTCCAAAGAATAACCTTTCGAAAATTTTTGACCGGTTCTACCGCGTCGATAAAGCCCGTTCTAGGCAAATCGGGGGAACAGGGCTTGGTTTGGCTATTGCCAAGGAAATGATCCATGCACACCATGGGGACATCTGGGCAGAGAGTAAGTGGGGACATGGAACAACGATCTACTTTACTCTCCCTTATAAACGAATAAGGGAGGTTGAGGACAAGTGAGAATGACAAAGAAGCAGTTTGAGAATTTTAAAACAATCTTATTGAACGTCCTTGTTCTAACTAGTTTATTTCTCACCTGGCAGATCTGGACGTTCGAACCTGAGTATGAGAAAGAAGCAGCACCAACAGAAGCAAGTCCTGTTGGTATTCAGGAAGTGAATATTAGTGATGTGGTTAAGCCAAATCAGCTCGTTTATCATATTGATAACCAGCACTTTACTTCCTTTAAATTCAACACCATTAATGACTTTTATAGCGAGTTTATTTCTGGAATTAAAATTAAATCCTTTACGGTGGAAAATGATATGGAAGATATAGAGGGAGAAGGGGATAGCGTTGAGCTTATTTTCCCTACCTTGCTTTCAAATGATGTGTTAAAAAAATTAGTGAGCATATCAAAAGACGATATTCCTCTTTCGACGTTTGACCGTATTATTATTCCTTCGATTGCTTCTGGTAAAAACAATGAGATCATTCTTCTCAACACATCGAGTCAAGTTGGCATGCGTGCCACGATTGAGGCTTCTAGTAAAGTGAAGGAATGGTATTCAAACGTCTTCTCTTCCTTTGATATTACTAGTAGTGAAGCGGAGAAAATGGAGATGGCTCGAGCTAAAGAACTTCAAGTTTCTGATAAATCTCCTGTTTTTTATTTACCGATTCAAGGTCAGTCGATTGCTTCATTCGGAGGAAGTACAGATGAACTGGCAAATGAAGAAGATTTTAAAGAAGCGCTTTTCCCTGAACAAGATACGGTTGAAAAGAACACCTTTAACAACATTTCAGATCTTTATACAGATGGAAGTCGAGATTTAACTTTTAATTACGACAATGAATACATGATCTTTAAGAATCCACCATCAACGTCAAGTCAATTTGTAGCAAATGAATCACCTATTCTTGATGCGTATGGCTTTATTAACAAGCATTTTGGCTTCCGTATAACTGATTTAAACGATGATAAGTATGTGCTCAGCGAATGGGTTACATCTTCTCAGAAAAATACAGATCAAATCACTTTCCGTCTTTATACAGAAGGTTATCCCGTTTATAGTTCTTCTACAGAAGATTTAGATGAGGTTAACGTGACGTTAGAAAATAATGATGTTAGCACGTACAAGCGGATGTTAAAAATTATCCAATACACGAAAGAAATTAGTGAACGTCAGCTGCCAGGTTATGAAGATGTTGTGGCACTACTTGAAGAAGGAAGCTTTAAAACAAGTGAGATACAAAACATGACAGTTGGTTATACAATTGATCGTTCAGCAAATCAGCCATATGACTTTTCGCTGATTCCCCAATGGTTTGTGAAATTGAATGGTACCTGGACACCGCTGCAATCTAATAGCAATGCACTGGGAGGGGAAGAAGTTGGATTGGAATAGAACGAAAACGATATTAATCTTAACCTTCCTGGTGTTTAATATCTTTCTGGCAAGTGATTTATTTAAAAAGCAAACGGAATTAAGTGAAATTGAACAACAGAAACAGGTTACGATTGAAGATCAGCTAAAAAATCTAAACGTAACGTATGAAAAGAACCTTCCTGTGCAATCAGAAAAAATGTCTTTTATTAGTGGAGATGTTCATGAATTTACAGAGGAAGAAGAGAAAACGCTCGAAGAAGGAACGAGTCAGGATATTACACTTGATGGAGAAAAATTAGTTTCAACGCTTAAGAAGCCTTTTCCTATAAGTGATCCAACAGAGCCTTCTGCTTTTTCGATCTTTTTAGAAACGTATGTTTATGAAGGTGGGAAGTATCAATATTACGGTCCTGCTGAAAACAACCCAAACATTAAGTATTTCGTAGAAACGTTTGAGGATCGCCCGATATATAGTCAAGAATCAGGCATGTTGATTGTAACACTTGAGGACGATAAAGTTGTTTCTTATACACAAACCTATTTAAGCCTTCAGAAAATAGGCAAAGAACGTAAGATTGATCCCGCTTCTGAAACGATTGGTCTTTTACTAAACCAACAAAATATTGGTTTGAATGATGAAGTTGAAAATATGTCGATTGGTTATTATACAACTGTCGCAAATGAAGATGAGCGGGATACATTTGTCTTTGTTCCAACGTGGCAAGTTGTTGTTTCGAATAAAAAGAATGATGATCCAGAAAAAAATTATTACGTTAATGCGATTGAAAAAACAGTGTTTAGTGATTCTGAAGAAAGTATTGAAAGTGAACAGGAGGAGAAGGAATCAGATGGCAGCAATCAGCCTGATCCTTCAAAGCCGAAGACGGGTACAAGCGATAAGTAGGAGAGGAACGTTATATGTCTCTTGAATTTAGTGTGCTTGCAAGTGGAAGCACAGGTAATGCCATTTATGTTGGTACAGAGAAGCACAAGCTTTTAGTCGATGCCGGATTAAGTGGAAAGAAACTTGAAGAACTGTTCGCGAAAGCCCATCTCGATCCAAAGGATCTGGATGGGTTGCTTGTGACGCACGAGCATAGTGATCATATTAAAGGACTTGGTATTTTCGCAAGACGCTACAAGCTTCCCATTTATGCCAATTCAAAAACGTGGGATGCGATGTCAGGATTGATTGGTGAAATACCCGTGGAGCAAAAGTTTCATTTTGATATGGATACAATCAAAACTTTCGATGATCTGGATGTTGAATCATTTGGTGTTTCGCATGATGCAGCTGAGCCAATGTTTTATGCATTTCATCACGAAGGCAAGAAGTTGAGTATCGCAACTGATCTTGGCTACGTAAGTGATCGCATTAAAGGCACGATTCGCAATTCAGATATGCTCGTGTTTGAGTCAAATCATGACATTAATATGTTAATGATGGGGCGCTATCCATGGAACGTGAAGAGACGTATTCTAGGTGATATGGGGCACGTTTCAAATGAAGATGCCGCGGCAGCCCTGTCGGACATTATTGGTGATCAAACAAAGCGTATTTATTTAGCCCATTTAAGTAAAGATAATAACATGAAAGACCTGGCAAGACTTTCTGTCCAACAAACTCTTGAACAAAATGGTTTTGCAGTAGGAGAGCAGGTTGCGTTATATGATACAGATCCTGCTTCCCCTACGGTTCTAACAAAATTATAAATTCGTAGAAATGAGTTTTGGTGAACGAAATTGGTCTTAAAGGTCTCCTTTTTTAATTGAAAGGATTGGTGAACACTTTGGGCTATTATGATAGCGATGAAAACAACCGACCAATGCGGCAGAAAGGGAACCGTGGCGGAGCATTTATGGCGGGATTAGTTGGTGCAATCCTCGGTGCACTGCTCATTCTATTTACGGTTCCTGCTCTATCAGACGTAGGGGTGCTACCTGATATCGCTCCTCCTCAAGAAGAAGAAGCGGAATCAGAAGCTGAACAGCAACAGATTACAAAGAACCTTAGCATTGATGTAACAAATGATATTACGTCAGCGGTAGAAAACGTAGGGGAAGCGGTAGTGGGTGTTATTAATCTGCAGAAAACCGATTTCTGGGCAGAAGATTACGGAGAAGCTGGAGCGGGATCTGGTGTTATATACAAAAAAGAGGGTAAAGATGCCTTTGTTGTAACAAATAATCACGTGGTAGAAGGTGCAGGACAGCTTGAAGTGAGTTTAAACGCCGAGAAACGCGTTTCAGCAGAGCTTGTAGGCACTGACCCTCTAATGGACCTGGCGGTGCTTAAAATCCCTTCTGAGGCGGTTACAATGGTCGCAGAGTTCGGTGATTCCGATACGTTAAAGCCAGGTGAGCCAGCTATTGCGATTGGTAACCCTTTAGGCTTCCTAGAAGGAACGGTAACGCAGGGTATAATCAGTAATCCGGAGCGCTCTTTTCCAGTAGATACAGACCAAAACGGGACCATTGATTGGAATGCAGACGTTATTCAAACAGATGCATCGATTAATCCCGGAAATAGTGGTGGAGCGTTAATTAATATTTCAGGTCAACTTGTAGGAATTAACTCTATGAAGATTGCTCAATCAAGCGTAGAAGGAATCGGGTTTTCAATCCCAATAAATATCGCTGAGCCAATTATCAACGATCTTGAATCGTACGGTGAAGTAAGAAGACCTGAGATTGGAATCGGAACAAAATCACTATCTGAAATTCCAACTTACCATTGGAGCGAGTCTCTCAAGCTGCCTGATAAGGTCGATTATGGGGTTGTGGTGATGAGCGTGTTTCCAACATCTTCTGGAGAAATTGCGGGTCTAAAAGAGTTAGATGTAATTACAGCGATGGACGGGAATAAGATTAAGAATTCCATTGATCTACGTAAGTTTCTTTACACTAAGAAAGAAATTGGCGATCGCGTGAAATTAACGATCTATCGTGAAGGAACAAAGCAAGAGGTTGAAGTTACGCTAGCTGAGCAGCAACATTCGTAACCATAACAGGGGAGGAAACTCTCCTGTTTCCTTTTGGAAAAACACCTTTGAAACGACATGGTTAGAAAGGAGCGATTGTATGAAAATTTATTGTTGTGAAGAACATGTAGAGCTGGCTCTTGATGTTGCTGTAGATGAAACAGGACAGTTTCCTGTACTAGAGAAAGTGGGAAATGACACAGAAAAGTTGTCCACAGAATGTGAGTATTGTAAAAATAACGCAACATATATGGTGTCGAACTAATATTCGGTCACGATATGTGGATGAAAAATGTGTATATGTGGATAAAATCTGTGGATAACCTGTTTATTTGCTGTGGATTTACAAAATGATACACAGGTGGGGATAACTTTTGAATATCAGTATTGTAACGGTAGGAAAGCTGAAAGAGAAATATTTGAAACAAGGAATTGAAGAATACACAAAGCGATTAGGGCCTTTCGCTAAAATCGACGTGATTGAAGTTCCTGATGAAAAAGCACCGGAAAATTTAAGTGAGACGGAAATGATCCAGGTGAAAAAAGCAGAAGGGGACCGCATTTTGTCTAAGATTTCACCTGATGCTCACGTGATCGCTCTTGCAATAAACGGAAAAATGAAAACATCTGAGCAACTTGCTCGAGATCTTGATCAGTTAGCGACATACGGGAAAAGCAAGATTGCCTTCGTCATTGGTGGATCACTTGGATTAAGTAACGATGTTATTCAACGAGCAAACGATACGCTTTCTTTTTCTAAAATGACGTTTCCTCATCAGCTGATGCGGCTTATCTTGGTGGAGCAGGTGTATCGAGCGTTTAAGATTAATCGAGGGGAACCGTATCATAAATAAATACGGTTTTTGGTGGTATGAAACAGATATCACATATGAAATATTTTGACTAGGAAACTACTAGTCAGAAATATTTCCAAAGGACTGGGATAATAAAGATTATCTTCCTAGTCCTTTTTCTCGCTTAATTTTAAGCTGTGATGAATAAGTTGGCTTTCCTCGGTGTGATTATGCTTGAGAGTAGAGGGGGCTGCCTACACTATTGTCCTTAATCGTTCTAAAAGAAGATCTGCAACTGCCGCGGCATTCACTGAATCGCCAGGGGGTTAAAATAATGAAGGCATTGGGAAGCTTAGTTGTTCACCAATGCTTTTTTTTGCTTAAATATCAATAAAAAAGAGAGAAAAGCACGATTGGCTTTCCTCTCCTATAAAGAACCTACTATCGTTTTAAACGAAACAAATTTAACTCAAGAAACCGTAAAACCACTCTGGCCCTTTAAACCATTGTTCTCTATAAACTCATCGAGAAGAGCACGTGCTTCGTCAGTAGATTTTGTATTCATCAGTTGATTTCTCAATTCACTTGCTCCGCGAAAGCCGCGAACGTAAATTTTAAAGAAGCGGGGAAGCGCTTTGTAGATGCGCGGCTCGAGTTCTTTATCATATTTATCATGAAGGTCGAGCTGAAGTCTCAGCAGATCAAGCAATTCTTCACTCGTATGCTCTTTCTTTTCTTTTTCAAAAGCAAACGGGTTATGGAAGATTCCTCGTCCGATCATTACTCCGTCGACTCCGTATTTCTCAACAAGTTCAAGCCCCTTCTGACGATCTGGAATATCTCCGTTGATCGTCAGAAGCGTATCAGGGGCAACTTCGTCACGAAGTTTCTTGATCTCTGGAATTAGCTCCCAGTGAGCATCAACATCGCTCATTTCTTTCTTCGTACGGAGGTGGATGGAAAGATTCACAATATCCTGTTCCAGAAGGTGCCTCAGCCAGTGGCGCCATTCTTCCACTTCTGTGTAACCGAGACGAGTTTTTACACTCACGGGCAGCCCTCCTGCTTTTGCTGCTTGGATGATTTCTGCTGCAACATCAGGACGGCGAATCAGTCCGCATCCTTTTCCTTTTGGTGCAACATTGGGAGCAGGACAGCCCATATTGATGTCGACTCCCCGATACCCCATTTCTGCCATACCGATACTCATTTCGCGGAAGTATTCGGGCTTGTCTCCCCAAATATGAGCGACGATTGGTTGTTCATCTTCCGTAAACGTCAGTCGTCCTCGTAAGCTGTCTTTTCCTCTCGGATGGCAGTAGCTTTCTGAATTTGTAAACTCTGTAAAAAATACGTCAGGTCTTGCTGCTTCACTCACAACATGTCTAAAAACGACATCTGTCACGGCTTCCATTGGTGCCAGAACAAAAAACGGCCGTGGCAACTCTTTCCAAAAATTCTCTTTCATGTATATCTAAACCCTTTCCTTAAGGGAAAAAACCTTCCCAAAATTAAAAAGTAAAAAAGTTTCCGTCTGATCTATTGCAAGCTAGACTCGGTTTCAACCGATATATACTTTAATAGTATTATACGAAAAGTGCAAGAGAACGAGTCGATTTGTGTTAACAGAGCCTCATATCGAAACAACTGGGTCTGTAAACAAGGTGGAAGGGGAAGCATACTAAAATGTCCTATTTAACTGGTCTGATTTCTATTTTGGTTTCTTATCCATCTTTATTTTCACCCTTTTACTAGTTAATAATGTGTAAACATTAGTAAAAACGCATCAGATTATCTGTTATTTTTTCTACAATTATAACAATTGTCTATGATAAGGTATAATTAGGATAGAACATGTTGTGTACCTAAGTGTCGCTTTGCTTTTTATGACATTTGAGCATGAGCGCCTATTCTTTTTATTACAAATAAATGAGACAAGGAAGGGTATCATGAGCAAGAATCAAACAAAAGATATTATCTTAATTGGTGCTGGAGTCATGAGTGCAACTTTGGGATCTTTATTAAAAGAATTAGCACCTGAATGGAATGTTAAAGTTTTTGAGAAACTTGGAAGTGCAGGAGAAGAAAGCTCGAACGAATGGAATAATGCAGGGACAGGTCATTCTGCTCTATGCGAACTAAACTATACGTCTGAAAAAGCGGACGGATCAATTGATATTAGCAAGGCAGTCAAGATTAACGAGCAGTTCCAGCTCTCTAAACAGTTCTGGTCTTATTTCGTTAACAAAGGCTTAATCCACAATCCACAAGAATTCATTAGACCAATACCCCATATGAGTCTAGTTTTTGGAGAAGATAACGTAAAGTTTTTGAAAAAGCGTTTGGAAGCGTTGTCAGGAAATCCTCTGTTTCAGGGCATGGAACTTTCTGAGGACCCTGAAAAACTTAAGGAATGGATTCCACTTATTATGGAAGGTCGTCCGTCGGATGAACCGATGGCTGCGACAAAAATCGATTCTGGGACAGATGTGAATTTCGGGGCGTTAACCCGTCTCATGTTTGAGCACTTAGAACGCGAGAATGTAGACATTCACTATAAGAGTAGCGTAGAGGATATTAAACGTACGAAAGAAGGCCTGTGGGAAGTAAAAGTAAAAGATATGGCTAATGATAATTTAGAATTCCATACCGCAGACTTTGTCTTTATTGGAGGAGGGGGCGGTAGCCTTCCATTGCTCCAAAAAACCGGTATACCCGAATCAAAACAAATTGGCGGCTTTCCAGTAAGTGGACTGTTCATGGTCTGCAATAATCCTGAAGTGATTGAAAAGCATCATGGTAAGGTTTACGGCAAAGCGAAAGTGGGAGCGCCTCCAATGTCTGTTCCTCATCTTGATACAAGGTTCATTGATGATAAAAAGAGCCTATTATTTGGTCCATTTGCAGGATTTTCGCCTAAATTTCTTAAAACTGGTTCAAATATGGATTTAATTAGTTCTGTAAAGCCTAATAATGTATTAACGATGATGGCTGCTGGCGTTAAGGAAATGGGTTTAACGAAATACCTTGTCCAACAAGTGATGTTATCCGAGGATAAGCGCATAGAAGAATTGCGTGAATTTATCCCGACAGCACAAAAGGAAGACTGGGATATCGTTGTAGCTGGACAGCGTGTACAAGTTATTAAGGATACGGAAGAACAGGGCAAAGGAACGCTTCAATTCGGTACAGAGGTGGTTACGGCTTCAGATGGCTCAATTGCAGCGCTACTTGGTGCATCACCAGGTGCATCCACTGCTGTACATGTCATGTTAGAGGTTTTTGAAAGATGCTTCCCTGAATACCTACAAGAATGGGAGCCTAAAATTAAAGAAATGATCCCATCACATGGATATGCTTTAGAAGAAAATCCAGAGCTATTCAAGGAAATTAATCACTTAATTGCACAGACTCTTGGTCTTAATGAAGGCGAGCCTGTTTATAGCTGATCACTGCTAAGATATAGAAAAAATAAGAGCGTGTGGCATGAAAAAACTGCTACATGCTTCTTTTTTGTAATAAAATGCTCATTAATTAAATACATTCAATGATGTAAAAACAGGTTCAAAATGGGTAATTTGATTTGGAATGTAACGTAAATACAGCACCTTAATCAGAGAGTAGCAGTAATGGTCTAGCTGTATCCTCAATGGTATTAGGCATCATTTGCTTTTTCCTCTTTATTACCCCTCTCATCCCTTATCCATTCTCCTGGCCATCGTTTTTGGGGAATCGATAAGAAAAACCCGGTTAAAAAAGGATATGCTATAGCAGCGCAGCCTAACAGGCATTGTTACTTTAGGTTTGAAATATGGTTTTGGGCAGGAGTCGTTTTTTTGATGTAACCCCTTTTATATAAACTTCTTTAAAAGACTACCTCTCGTGTAGTCTTTTTTCTTATCGATAGATTCCACACTAAAAACTGGTTAACTCTTTCTCTATTCTGATTGGTCCATCATTTTAACTCTATTTTTTAATAAGAGAGTAAGAGTAAGGAGGTAAGGGAGTAGCTAAAACAAAATCTGAATGAAATAAAAATACGTGTATACGCAATTCGTGTACATGAATACATTTTTGTACACTTGTAATCATTTTACGTATACAAGTATACAAAAGTGTACACACGCCGGCATAACAGTATGCGTGCAAAAACGTGTACAAGTAAACATAATTTGTATACAAGTACACGTTTTTGTATACAAGTAAACATAATTGTAAACTAGATAGATTGACTCATTGACTTCGTTTGAAAAATTCTATAATTTTAAGTTAATAGTAGAAATACTAGATTTTAAATATGAAAGGATGGATTATTTTTATGAGTAATTCAAGAATTGCAGCAGTCGATGTAGGTAACGACTCACTAAAAGGAATCTATGGAAAAATCGAATCTGACCTATACATACCAAATGTGATTGCAAGAGATATAGAAGATCGCCCTGTTATTGGAATTGAAGAATTGGATACGAAAGATCCGCTTGATGGTATTCATATTCGCGTTCACTCCCCTGCACTGAAAGATAACAATGCGATCTACCGAGTTGGTAATCTAGCAACAAAGAGTGACAACCCGACTGAATTAGATCCTGGAAGTGCAAAGTCAGAAGAAGACCAAACACTAGTAATGCTGTTTGCTTCTCTAGCTTTAGATGCGGTTGATCCAAAGAACTCTGCAAATTTCAAAAACCAAAACGGCGTGATTGATGCTAATTACACGCTTGGAACAGGTCTTCCACTTCGTGAAGTAAAAGAAGGAAAAGACGTGGGTTATCGTTCAAGACTTCTTGGTTCTGTTCACCAGGTAGAGTTTCTTGTAACACCGAAATATCAAGGTAAGAAAGTAAATATTAAATTTGATGAAGTGAAAGTTTATCCTGAAGGATTTGCCGCTTACATTAACCTTGTTATGGATAGCGATTTAAATATCATTAATAAAGATTTGATCGACAAGCGCATTTTAATTCAAGACATTGGTGGACTTTCTACGGATATCGCGGTTATTAAAAACCGTAATGTCGACGATGATAAGGCGCAGGGCTTTAACCTTGGCGTTGCTGAGTCACTTGAAGCGATTCGTGAAGAAATTCGCTCAAAGCACGGAGTGGAACTCGATAGCCGTCGTGATGTAGTGGATATTATTACGAAGAAGAACGATCGTAATCACATTATGGTCCGCGGAAGTCGTACAAGCGTTCATGATATTACAGATCGTATTCTCTTGGAGCTTGCGAAGAAACAATATCGTCACCTTCGTAACGTATGGCAGAAGAACTCTCAATCTGAAATCTGCTATTTCGTTGGCGGCGGTTCAATTGTATTGAAAGATTACCTAAAAACGTTGAACAATAACCTTGATGGGTACAACATTGATTTCTTTGAAGATGAGAAAGAAAGCATTTGGATGATGTCGAATGCATACTACAAGCTAATCTCTGACTTCACTCGTAAAAATAGCAAGCCTCAGCACCAGGATAAGAAAGAAGAAAAGAACAAGGTCAAAAACTAGTAGGGTGATTTGATGAAAAAGGCGGGGATGACGGGGTTACAGAGAGGACAGGCAATCACTTTTCGCCTTCCTTCTGATACACCTGATCATATTCTAAAGCAGCTGCAGAAGTTAAAAGAGGAAGAAAAACGGAACTTCTCAAGCCGCATTGCGGAGTATGTTTTAGATGGTGTCACGCAAACGATCAGACGCGATAATGATGCGATTACTGTACCTTTGCCCAAGGGATTAAGCAAAGCCCAAAGGGATTGGTTAAAACATGAGCATTCAGAAGCGCTTCTTGGAAACATCGTTTACCAAATTTTATCAGATCCTGTACGCGCTGCATCTCTTCTTGCATCATTTAACAGTAACTCGATTGATATTGATCAGGCACTTTATTTGCAGGAAGAAAGAGCAGTCCAGAGAGAAGTATCAGAACCTGTTGAGGCTTTACCACCGATGTCTGATGATGATCTAATGAATTTTGATTGGGATCAGGCAAAACAAGAGCAAAGCTCAGCGGTTGAAGAAGAGGAAGAAGAGAGCGTAGATGATTTGCTCGGCGGATTTCTTGATAAAATGAATAAATAAAACGAAAGGCAGCGGAATTTCCGCTGCCTTTCTTCATTTTCTAACAATTAATCAATGGAAATGATCCCGCTATCGCCTTGAGGAATGTTTCCTGTCTTTTTAATTTTTAACGTTTGTAAGTTTGTGAAAATGACTGGAGTGGCAAGAGATGGTACAGCACGTCTGACGCTACTTAAATCAACAGTCATTAGATTATCCCCTCTCTTGATTGTATCTCCTTCTTTTACATGAGTCTTAAACCCTTCGCCTTTTAAATTGACCGTATCGATGCCGACATGTATCTTTATTTCGACTCCACTTTCAGATTTGATACCGACCGCATGCTTTGTAGGGAATACGCTTATGACTTCGCCGTCAACAGGCGAAACAAAATGGCCGTCTTCAGGAAGAATGGCGAAACCATCCCCCATCATTCCTGAAGAAAAGACTTCATCTGGAACTTCTTTCAATGGAATGATCTTTCCTTTAACTGGCATAATAAACGCTTGATCTGCTATCGTTTTTGTTAATGTTCCAGAGTTTATAGTCTCTTTAGAAGGATTAGAGCGCGTGCCTCGCATTGCATCCGCCACAAATTCAACATCTGTTCCGACAATAATTTGTAGGTTTCGATTATTCACTTTGACGACGCCTCGAGCCCCATAACGCTTTAATTCTGCTTCATCTACTTTTGACATATCATTCATTTGTAAACGTAGTCTTGTAGTGCAGTTATCGATGGATGAAATATTATCAATGCCGCCAATGCTACGAATAAAATGTCCAGCCATCACATCGTATTTGTCACCTTCAGAAGGAGAATTCGCTTGTAAGGCCATATCTTCGTCTTCTCGACCAGGTGTTTTTAAGTTTAATTTTTTTATTAAGAAGTAGAAGACCACAAAGTATATGACTCCGTAAATCAAACCAATAACAAGTAATAGTCCTGCTTTCTGTGCTAGTCCATAATTAAGGAAAAAGTCAATGGCACCGGCAGAGAAGCCAAATCCATGGTGGATGCCCAGAACGTAAGTGAGGACCATTGAGCTAGCTGTTAAAAGAGCGTGAATCCCATATAATAAAGGTGATAAGAACATAAAGGCGAATTCAATCGGTTCCGTAATACCTGTTAAGAACGATGCAAAGGCAATACCGATTAACATTCCACTTACTTCAGCTCTTCTGTCTTTTTTAGCGGCAGCAATCATCGCAATACACGCTGCAGGTAGCCCGAACATCATGATCGGGAAGAAGCCAGCCATGAAAATTCCGGCTGAAGGATCTCCGGCAAAGAATCGATTTAGATCTCCTGTTGCGCCGTTATACTCACCGAAAACAAACCAGACTAAACTATTTAGTACGTGATGCAACCCAAAAGGAATAAGCAGTCGATTTAAGAATCCGAATACCCCTACCCCAAGTGCGCCTGCATCAATAATCCACTGTCCAATCGCGTTAATGCCTTCTTGGATAGGAGGCCAAACAAATCCAAATAATCCTGCAAGTATAACCATTGCAGTGGCTGTAACGATTGGTACAAAACGTCTCCCTCCAAAGAAACCAAGCCAGGTGGGGAGTTTAATATCATGAAATCGATTATATAGAAGTCCTGCAACGATACCAGATAAAATTCCTCCAAGAATCGCCATGTTGATGTCTTCATTCACAGCTTGAGTTCCCTGTGTGAGAACCAGGTAACCAATTGCCCCTGCTAGACCAGCTGCACCGTTGCTATCTTTTGAGAAACCAATCGCCACACCAATAGCAAAAATAAGAGCTAGATTATCAAATATTGCTCCACCTGCAGCAGCGACAAATGGAATACCAAGTAAGTCATCTTGTCCCAACCTTAGTAGCAAGGCTGCAGCCGGAAGTACGGCAATTGGAAGCATCAATGACTTACCAATGCGTTGTAGAGCTCCGAGCATAAACGTTCAACCCCTTTCAAAATTTGAAAACGTTTTATTATCTTGTTCATCATAACAGCACTAAATATAGTTGTCTATACCAATTATGTCGTCATATCTAACATTGAGTCGATTACTGGTATAGACAACTGTACTTAATGGTGGTAGTATTCATTTAACAGAACTGCGAGGAGTGTTTGGTTTGGCTGAGACAAGATTCGTTATCGATCAGGTAACAGTGTTTAGCGAACGAGAAACGATTGAGAATGGTTACATTAAAGTAGAGAATGGTATCATTACTGAAATTGGACCGGCGAAGCAACGTAATAAAAGTGATGGTGAAAAAGTATATACGTTTCATGAGAATGTATCTTTGCTTCCAGGTATGATTGACGTTCATATTCACGGGGTGAATGGAGCGGATACGATGGATGCCACGGCAGAAGCCCTAGATACGATCACTCAAGCACTCCCTGCAGAAGGCACAACAAGCTTTCTAGCAACGACCATTACCCAGGAAGCAAAAGCAATCGAGCGTGCTGTGAAGAATGCAGGAGAGTATGTGGAGAAGAACCAAAAGCCAGGTGGTGCTGAAGTGCTTGGCATTCATTTAGAAGGACCATTTTTAAATAGTGAGAGAGCAGGTGCGCAGCCGCTGCATGCGATGCAGCGACCGGACATTCGAGTTTTTGAAGCTTGGAATAAGCTTGCAAAAGGCAAGATTAAACTCGTGACGCTTGCGCCTGAAAAAGAAGGTGGTCTGGAGCTTATTCGTTATTTGACTGATCGAGGTGTTATCGCATCAATTGGTCACTCTGATGCCACTTATCAGCAAGTGATGGAGGCAGTAAAATGTGGCGCTACGCACATTACGCATCTTTATAACGGAATGAAAGGACTACATCATCGAGAGCCAGGTGTTGTAGGAGCTGCATTATTGAATGAACAATTGAAAACAGAAGTGATTGCAGACGGATATCATGTTCGACCGGAAATGATTCAATTAGCTTATCAGCAAAAAACGGATGCAGGCGTGATCTTAATAACAGATGCCATGCGAGCGAAATGTCTTAAAAATGGTCGCTATGATTTAGGTGGACAGGAAGTAGAAGTGAAAGATGGTAAGGCGCTATTAGAAAACGGCACTTTAGCGGGCAGTGTATTAAAAATGAAAGACGCGCTTACTAATATTCAAGAGTATACAAGATGCTCCCTTGAAAGTGCGATTAAAATGGCATCAGAAAACCCTGCCAAACAGCTTGGAGTTTTTGAACGTAAGGGCAGTCTGGCTGTAGGAAAAGAGGCAGATCTTTTCGTACGATCTGAAGACGGGGAAGTGATGATGACTTTCTGTAAAGGTCATCTTGCATATTCAAATGGAAGGAGTGGGGAGAATGAGAATTATTCAAGCGAATGATTACCAACACATGAGTGAACTTGCAGCAAATTATCTAATAGACAAAGTGCAAACAAACCCGGCGATTGTACTCGGCCTTGCGACCGGAGGAACGCCACTTGGGACATATAAGCGACTGATTATGGACCATGAACAAAACGGCACGTCCTATAAAAAGGTGACAACATACAACCTTGATGAATATGTAGGTTTTTCGCCAGAAAACCCAAATAGTTACCACGCCTTTATGTACAACAATTTATTTGAAAAAGTCGACATTCCTACGACAAATGTTCACCTCCCCAGCGGAACCGCCCTTGATCTCGTAGAAGAATGTAAAGGCTATGAAGAGCGTATTGAGGAAGCTGGTGGGATAGATGTACAGCTTCTTGGCATGGGGAGTAATGGTCACATTGGCTTTAATGAGCCGGGAACATCCTTTCAAGCAACGACGCAAATTGTTGAACTGGCGCAATCAACAAGAGAAGCCAACGCACGATTTTTTGATGATATAAAGGAAGTGCCATACCAGGCCATTACGATGGGGATTGCAACGATTATGAAAAGCAAAGAAATTTTACTACTTGTATCGGGTAAATCGAAAAACGATGCGATGAAAAAATTGATGGAAGGTGAAGTCGACGAGTCTTTTCCTGCATCGGTATTAAACAAGCATTCTCATGTTACAATTATTGCTGATAAAGAAGCGTTGTCTGGTGTAAGTGTGCGCTGAAAGGAGTTTGTTCGATGATTGATAAGACGTCCCCATTACCGATTTATTATCAGTTAGTGGAGTGGATAAAAGGATTAATTGAACGTGGTGAATTAAAGCCAGGTGATTCATTGCCCTCAGAGCGAGAGTATGCTGAACGGTTTAGCATTAGTCGTATGACGGTTAGACAGGCGATTACAGAGCTTGTGAACGGCGGGTATCTTTATCGCCAAAAAGGCGTTGGAACTTTTGTAGCCGAAAAAAAGATTGAACAGCAGTTGATGGGGTTAACAAGTTTTACTGAAGATATGAAATCTCGGGGAATGGAGCCTAGCAGCAAACTTGTTGGATTTGAAATCGTACCAGCTCCTTCTTATATTTCGCAGCAGTTAAAAATACAAGAACACGCTCCAGTATACGAAATAAAACGGATTAGACTTGCTGATGGCATTCCGATGGCTCTTGAGAAGACGTACATTTCAGCGAATCTCGTCAAAGGACTAACAGAAGAAACCGTCCAACATTCATTGTATCATCACATTGAGCATCAGCTCGCTATCAAGATCCAAGAGGCTACTCAGGTGCTGGAGTCATCTGTAGCGACACAGCAAGAGGCCGAGTACCTTAATATTCAAAAGGGTGCACCAATCCTGCTCATTCAGCGAAATACGAAACTTGCCGACGAAACACCGCTAGAAGTTGTAAAGTCTTCGTATCGAGCAGATCGTTATAAATTTATGATTACACTTAAGCGTTAAAGGGGGATGCCGCTTGTTTAGCGAATACTTTCATCACATTAATCAAGCGCTTCAAGACATTGAAGAACAAGAAGTAAGCGTTATAAAGCGAGCTAGTTCTGCTGTCGCAACGAGTATCGAAAACGGACAAATCGTCCATGTTTTTGGCTGTGGTCACTCGCATATGATGGCAGAAGAAGTTTTTTATCGTGCAGGAGGACTTGCTCCAATTCGTCCTATTTTAATTGAAGACTTAATGCTTCACAGGGGTGGATTGCGTTCTTCTGCGTTAGAACGAACTAATGACCTAGCAAAAGAGTTTATGGCTCATCAAGATATTCAACGAGGTGACGTTGTTATTGTTGTATCGACGTCAGGGCGTAATCCAGTTCCGATCGATGTAGCTCTTCTTAGCAAAGAAAGAGGAGCTTATGTGATTGGAGTAACTTCTCGAAAAGCTTCAATTGGGCAAACTTCCAGACATCATACAGGAAAGTATTTGTATGAAACGGTTGACCTGGTGATTGATCATCAGGTTCCATCGGGAGATGCGACGATGCACAATGAGAAGAATCAAATCTCGTTTGGTTCTACTTCGACAATACTCGGGATGGCCGTTATGAACGGTATTACAGTAGAAGCCATTCAGCAGTTAATTGAACGAGGGATTCATCCTCCTGTATTTAAAAGTGGGAATGTAGATGGATCAGATGAGTGGAATAAGACATTAATTAAGAAATACAAATCACGCATACCTCTACTTGAAAGTAAACCTCATTCCTAGTGAAAAAGCTCCCCGGCGTGGAGAGCTTTTTTAGTGAGAGCAGTATTACTTTGTTTCCCGCTTTCTTCCACCAATCATTCCCCCGGCAATAATGGAAGAAATTCCGATAGTAAATCATCCTTTTCGATTTAATACACGCGAGCGTTTCCGCTTGAAAGCGAAACATTTACTTGGTATTCTCCACTACCATGGACACCAGAAATCTTGTTGTTAGTTATCGTTTGTTCTTTTAACGTGAAAGTTGTGGAAATATCGCCACTGCTTGCTTCTGTATCGAGTGTGAAGTTCGCATCATCGGGAAGATCTAATTCCACATCGCCCGAGCTTAAATCAAACGACACATCTCCAGATAACTGATTCATTTGAACCTTCATTTCCCCGGATGACATTTCTCCCTTTAGTGGCCCCGAATATTTCGTTAGGATCACGTCACCAGAACTAATATCAAAGCTTCCTTTTTCGGTTGAGAGCTGATCAATCATCAGTCGTCCTGATGAACCATCATGTTTAAAACTTTTCGTTTGCAAGTTAGAAAGTTCAACATCTCCAGAGCTCATCTCAATATCGACATCATTTAAAACGAGAGGACTAGCTCCTTTTAATTCAACATTTCCTGAACCCACTTCAAGCTTAAGGTTTTGATTAAAGTCCGCGGGTAAGTAGACGGTAACATCTGATTTTCCATTAAAGTTGAAAAATTGATACCATTTCTGCTTCACTTCTACTTCAATCGTATCCCCTTGTTTACGTAAAGATAATTCTCCATTCCCATTCAATGCTGCTTTTACATCATTTCGAGCTTCAGGGACGATTTTCATATCACTACTGTGCGTGATTATGTTAATTTCCTCCGTTCGCTCCGTCACTTTTATGCTATTCTCATCGCTTCCTCCTGCAAAAAGTGATGTGTTTTCATATAAAATTAACAATACTGCTCCAACAGTTAGCAAACCAACAATGACATAAAATCCACTTCTCATGCCGTTCCCTCCCGTATATTCTCTATGGTAATCTTATAGTAGTTGAGATCAGTATAGTAGAAACTAGAGCAGTAAATGAAATAAGACTTAAGACGTAAATTATGACATTGGAGGCAACGGTATGTACCTCACGATTAAAGAGACTGCAGAATATTTATCTCTACCTGAATCTTATATTGAAACGCTCATTCGTGAAAACCGCGTTCGAACCATTTTTGATGGTGAGCAGCATTTGTTATATAAAGAGCAGTTTAATACTCATTTTGAACAGCTTGACAAAATGAAGCGAAGATTAGAAGAGGAAGCGAATGAGCCAATTCCTGAAGATCCTGATGTAAAAGATGAAGATTAATGACAGTAAAGAAAGGATGCCAACTGGCATCCTTTCTTTACTTCGTAGAAATTTCGCTCATAATGGCATGCGTATTTTGCTCACTATCCTCAAAAAAAGCCATCCAGGTTTCGGTATGATCCATTTTCGCAACCAAATGAGGCTTACTACTAAATAACACGCCATCTTTTTTTAATCGCTCATAACTTTTTTCAATGTGTTTTACTTCAAAATAAACAATAGAGCTAGCGTGAGCAAATTTTTCTTTTTCCGGGAGGCTAAGAAGAAGACGCATTCCGTTACAATCAAAAAAGGCCATTTGATCAGTTTCAAATAATAACTGTAGCTCCAGGATTTCCTTGTAAAACTGGACAGCTCGTTCCATTTTCTTCACGGGAATCGCAATCTGGCTCACTTGTTTGATCATAAAAGGGATTTTCCTCCTAGTTTTAAGCTTAGTTGCTATTTCTACCACATAACATGAAATCCCTTTAATTTTTTCGTTTATGTCATAGGAAAACGGGAATAGTCCTAAGTAGCAGAGGAGGGTATCTTTTATGAGAAACCTGATTAGAAAAGCGATGAAGTACGGTCCGATTATTTATCCGATTGTGAAAAAAATGCGAAATAAACGAAGAACAAGGTAAAGAATAAACCCCGGTCCCCCGGGGTTTATTTAGTTAGGTTTAATAGGTTGTTACCTGGAATAATTTCTGTAAAATGTACATGACATACTTATAAGAAGACAGGGAATTTTGATATTTTTCGTAATCGACTGTATACGTACCATCTTCGTTCGTCCACATTCTTTCAAAATAGCGATCAACGTCTTGCATCACTTTCTGATCGTTTGATGCTTTTAAATGGATATTTGTTTCCATGTTGTAATCATCCATGTTTCGAGAGGTATAGTTTCCTGATCCACCGACGATCGTGCTTTCTTCTTTTCCTTTTACATAGAGAAGTTTTGTATGAAACTGCTCTTTGTTCGTATCATACCAACGGATAGAGAGGTGCTTATTTCCCTGTTTCGTCAGTTCCGCAGTTATAGGTAAATTAGGTAAGCCTATTTTTTGTTGTCCGAATGCATTTTGGTTAGGATCGAGTATCAGTCTTACGTCAACTGCTCGTTCCGTCGCGTCAACGATGGCATCAATAATATCTCGATCAGCAAGGTAGAACATGCCAATATAAATAAGACCGCCTTCCTTAGCATCATCAATCGCGGTTACAACGCTATCTTGAATTTTACTTTCGGTTACGATTTGCGCTTTTACTTCTTCTGTTGCTTTTGCATTAGAGATTGGTTTGTCTGGGAATTTTGACACATCCCCTCCAGAATACGTGGCGACAGCTTTCTCGGATTGAATGAGCTCATTCAAAATTGTGCCTTTCACTTTGAAAGCGATATTTGAATGAAAACCACTCGCATCATGAGGATTGGCAGACATGATCATCCCTGCATCTTCTGTGATAACAGTTTTTCTATGATTGGCTTTTACATTTAAGAGTTCAAGGTAGGACCTTGCTGTTACTTTCGGTGCAGAAGGAGCCATCGGATTTGGAAGCCATCCTTTGCCATCCTGTCCAAACCAGGAAAACGCCATCCTCCAGAGACCTGAGTAAAATAAACTAGGGTCACGAAGCCGTTCTAAATCTGTAAAAATCACTTCAGCACCCATGTCTTCGATTTTCTTAATTTGCTTTGCTTGGTGAGAGCCATAAGTTGTATTTACTTCATCACTAATTAAAATGACGTTAAGGTCGGGTTTCTTTTCCATCGTTTCAACAACAGCTTTTGACAATTCTTCGCTAATTTTCGGATAGTCACGCTTTCCATCTGTATACCCGTTAAATAAGAATAGGTCTAAAATGAGAAATTCATCGGCTTCTTTAATCGTTTTGTTTACTTCATCGAAGATACTATGGTCATACACTTCTTCATTATTTTTATCGTACGTTAAATCATAAAGGAATTCGATTTCATCACTACTTAATTCATGAATATCACTTGCATAAGAAACCCCTTCTGGCAAAGGCTTAAAGCGATGATAAGTAATAACAGAGACATAAATGAGAATAAGAATACTGAATAAAATCCAACGCTTTCTTCTGTACCATGGCCGCTTCTTCATAGGACGTGCTCCTTAACTTCTATTTTCTTTTTATATACCCTAGGTCGTACAAAAGTATCCCACTTCTGAATGTGTTTTTTGAATGTCGAATGGTTGTTCGAAATGTGAGCTTAGGCTTATACTGATGGATAATCAACTGGAAGGTAGAAAGAAGGTTTTGCATAATGACTGTGGAACAGCATACGTACCATTTTGACGCTTATCCAATATTTGCTTTTGTACCAATGGGTAAGAAGAACAAACGAATTCGATCAGTTGGACAAAAAGTACAAAAAGGGTTGCTTCATCGCCTTCATGATCATGTGAAACGAAAAATGGATGCTTTTACTAGGGAAGAACGCATGAAACTGCAGACATTTCTCGAGCAAGATACCGTGGCTGTATTACCAATTCCTTTAAATAAAGAAGATGAATTATACCCACATTTGATTAAACCTGAGCAATTAATCTGGCAATCTTTTTCCCCGATGCACGGTATACCAATACATAACTCTTCCACCTATAGTGAATCGTACATAAATCTTTCAACGGAAGAGCTTGATCATCACCTCGATCAGGTGCTTCGCGATTATCTATTTTGCGCTGATGTCGCAAAACAGACTCGACATGATTGGGAAAAACAAATTGTCGATGGTTTTCAACGCCATCCTTTTATTCAACTAGCAAAAGAGAAGGAAGAAGTTGTTTATGCCGTAGAAAAAATTAATCATTCTCCGTTAATTTCTCTGTTAAACTCTCCTGAAGATCTTTCTTTTTGGCGGCACCGTGTAGAAATTGTAATGCGACCTTATCGGGAAATTCCTGATGCGTGGCTATGGAGGGGCGAAAGCATTTGCTCACATGAAAAAGAAATGATTTTTCACGCTACGAGCTCGGAGATTGAATATTGTTGTGATTCGTGCAGATTTGCGGTTTATTATAACGTATCAGAAGAGCGGGTGCGTCTAAAAGAAGAGATCAGTATGGAACGTGCGCAGAAACGTATTGCAACAATTGAACGTCAATTTAATGAAATGGTAGAAAAAACACCGCTCTTGGTTGAAAAGATCGATGAGGTAGCAAAAGCGCTCTCGGCGTTTGAACCAGTTGTAGACCTTTATAACGAGGTGCTGGACCTCAAAAGTAGATTAGAAATAAACGAAGCGCCGGATACAGTGACATTGTATGAGCAGTTAAAAACGGTGAGTCTTCCTGAAGAGAGAGGAGGCTCTCCGCTACTATGGCTTTCAAAAATCTCTACCGATACCATTGAACCTTTTAAACCGAGAGTGATTATGCCTCTTGTGAGTGAAGCGGAGGTTACGCATGTACGTGCCTATTTAGACAACCTAATCTCGATAAGCACACACAGTCCAAGTAACGAGGAGCAGTATGTAACCATAAAGGGAAATGTGCTCACTTTCGGGGAATTAAAAGGTGTACTCCAGTTCATTTCGATGCATGAGAATGAGCCGCTACATGTGATGACTAAAGTTTTAACTGGACAAACAACAAATGCCTTGCGAATACAAGGATTGCATGAGGATGAAAACTTTGGTTTGTTGAACGACTGGGAAGAAAAGCACGTTGTGAAGGCCATTAAATCGATCGAGAAGGATGGCATGCTCGAAAAGCTTTCAAAAGGCTATACGCTGATAGAGAAGGCAAATTCTATGTTAGGTAGAGAGAACCTATAAGAAGAGGTTAGATGATGCATGAAGCATCGTCTTTTTCTTTGATACCCCTATTTAGAGTGAAACCTTTTTTTGTAAGTTTCGTAGAAAGAAGTAGAAGCTTACATACGGAGGGGATTTCATGGACCACGGACCGGGCAAGATACTTTCTTTAAAAGGATTAACAAAATGGTATGACGAGAAGCTTGTTCTTGATCATATTGATCTTGACGTTTATGAAGGGCAGATCATTGGTTACATAGGCCCGAACGGAGCAGGAAAAAGCACAACAGTTAAAATTATGCTTGGATTAGAAGCATCTTATTCAGGAGAAGTAGAAATCTTTGGACAAAACATTAAGGAAAGTGGGGTAGCATACAAGAAAAGAATTGGGTACGTACCAGAAGCTGCGGATATTTATGATAATTTAACTGCAAGAGAATATTTAACATTTACAGGAGAGCTTTATGGGTTAAGCGCAGATTCGGCCGATTACAAAGCGCGGTTACTTATGAGGGTATTTGACCTTGAAGACGTGTATGATTCGCGCATTTCTTCCTACTCAAAAGGAATGAAACAGAAGGTTTTATTGATTTCGAGCTTGCTTCATGATCCTGATATTCTGTTTCTAGATGAACCGATTAATGGGCTAGATGCGAACAGTGTCATGGTGTTTAAGGAAATTATTTCACAACTTGCATCACAAGGGAAAACGATCTTTTATTCTTCTCATATTATGGAGGTCGTTCAAAAAATCAGCAGTCGCATTCTTCTATTAAACGATGGGAAAATCGTCGCGGATGGAAGCTTTGAACAGCTTCGTCAGAAAAACAAAGAAGGGTCTTTGGAGGAAATTTTCAATCAATTGACAGGATTTAATGAGCACCAAAATCTTGCGGAGGATTTTGTGCAGATCGTTCAGCGTGATCATATATGAAGAAATTTACTACGTTAAAGATTCTTGATTTGTTTCGAGTGATGTTTGAGCGATTTGAAATTGATTATCCGACAATGAGGCGTATTCTTCAAGTGAAGTTGACGATGGATGGAAGGCGACCTACCACAATTATGAGTCAAAATAGGGGCGGAGAGAAAAAGCAGAATTCAAACCAGTTTCTGAAATCACTCTGGTTTTATGCTTTGATTGGGTTAACGTTAATTCCCATTTTGTTTATTGGCGACAATTTTATGTTTAAGATGAGTTTGATTTTTGGAGTGTTAATGTTTTTAATTATGACGGCAATGATTTCTGATTTCTCATCTGTACTGTTGGACGTTCGTGATCAGACGGTAATAGGGACAAGGCCAGTTGACCACAGGACTATCAGTGCTGCGCGTGCGATTCACGTGACCGTCTATTTGTTCTTTTTAACAGCAGCGATCGTGAGTGTTCCTCTTGTCGTTGGCATCGTTCAGTTTGGCGTTATTTTTGGCTTATTATTTAGTGTAACGGTTCTATTTAGCGACTTATTCATTGTCGCGATAACGGCTTTACTCTATTATGTGATATTAAAGTTCTTTGGTGGGGAACGATTGAGAGACGTTATAAACTACGTGCAAATTGGACTATCGATTACTATTGTCATAGGTTACCAAGTACTTGCACGTGCCTTTGAGTTTCAAGGATTACAGTCTAGCTTTGAAGCAGCATGGTGGAACGTGTTATTGCCGCCGGTCTGGTTTGGAGCGCCATTTGCCGTTATTTTAAATGGTGCAAGCGGAGCTTATTACTATGTTTTTATTGCTTTAGCACTTCTAGTCCCTTTAATCGCCTTATGGATTTACCTTTCGCTATTACCTACCTTTGAAAAAAATCTACTGAAATTAATGGATCAGGCAGGACCGTCGAAAAAGAAAACGACGAAAGGAATGAACCGTCTAGCTTCCCTTCTAACAACAAGTAAAGAAGAGCATGCTTTTTATCAATTTGCAGAAAGAATGTTGAAGAATGAGCGTGATTTAAAGCTTAAAATCTATCCTTCGTTAGGCTTTGCCATCATCTTTCCTTTTGTTTTTCTTTACAATGGATACTCTGCTGGTGAATCTTTAGATAGCATCACTTCTGGGCGAATGTATTTAACCATTTATGCAAGCATGATGATGATTCCAGGCATTGTGATCATGCTTCAGTATTCGAGCAAGAGCAAAGGCTCATGGATTTATCACGTCACACCTCTGCAAAATGACGGAGTGATCATTAAAGGTACGTTAAAAGCCTTTCTAATCCGCCTTTTTGCCCCGGTATTTGTTGTCATTAGTATCTTGTATGGTTTTTTGTTTGGGATCCGGATCATACCAGATTTGATTATCGTACTCTTAGTCGCTTTGATTTATAGCGTCATTTGCTTTCGAATGTTGAAAGGAACGCTTCCTTTCTCACAGCCTTTCGAGTCTGCAGGACAGAGTGATGGATGGAAAACGATTCCTTTTGCGCTTTTAATTCCTGTATTTGGAGGCCTTCATTTTTTAGTAACAAATGTTCCATTTGGTATATGGATTTATCTCGTACTTCTACTGTTTATTGTTCCGCTTACATGGCAGAAGGGCTTGAGGTGACAGGCACTCGCGCTTTTTGTCGAATGAAAACCCACCCTAGTCGTTTAGGGTGGGTTTTCATGTGGGTCATATTGTTATCTGTTTTAACACGAATTTACGATTTCGCTTTTCTTGCATAAACAACCATAATCACTGCTGATAGAGCCATTAAGATGAACAAGAAGGCATACGTGAGCTGAAAGGATTGTGTGCTGTAGGTTAATCCGTTTAGCTCTAATAGTATTCCTCCGGCTACAGATCCGGACGCGCTGCCGACGAATTGAGTGAGTTGTTTCATACCAATTCCAGTCGCGATTTCTTCGGAAGGAAGAATGCGTGATACTTCATTTGTCGTACTTGAAGAAAGACTAGAGAAACCGAAGCTTGTGAACATATAGCCAACCATAATCATGTACTCATTAAGTGGAGAAAGGAAATAGAAAAGCACGGTTGAAATGAGGAGCAGTCCATGAGCAAGGTAAATAACTTTCATGTTCCCATAGCGATCGAGCAGTCTGCCAACATAGATGGCAGCAACAGCAGAAAGCATAGCGCCAGGGAAGATAATATACCCAACAACAGATGGACCCTTCTCGTAAACGTTCTGAAGCATGAGCGGCATTAGCAATAAGATGGCAAAGTGTGTCGTGAAGCCAAGATAGCTCATATACAGAAGCTTTCGATATCCTTTGTTTTTGAAAAGAGAAGGCTGAATAAAAGGAGCCTTTGTTCGAGTGATTCGAAGCCAAAGCAGTCCACCTACAATGATACCAATCGCTAAAAATAACCAGTTAAATGTTGAAATATAGAGTAAGAAGCTTGTGACAGTGGCTCCAGTTAAGATTCCACCTACAATATCAAAGGTTCCTTTTCGGACTTCTTCTTCAGGAAGACGACGAAAGAGAATCGGAATAAGAAAAACGACAAATAACGTTACTGTAAATAAGTAATTCCAATTAAGATACTCCGTCACAATCCCGCCAACAACTGGACCAAGACCGAAACCAAGCGATGAGGCAGATGCAATCATCGCCATCGCCCTTCCACGTCTTGCGAATGGAATAAACCTTCCTGCGAATACCATCGATAGTCCTGGAATGGCTGCTGCACCTGTTGCTTGTAAAAGGCGTGCAGCAAGAAGAAGAGGGAATGTTGTAGCGAAGAAACCGAGAACAGATCCTATTCCAAATATGACAATCCCTGCAATTAACAGCCGTCTGATCGGAAGGTAATCCGATAAGCGCGTGTACGTAATCGTAAAAATCGCGAGGATGATCGAGTAACCTGATACAATCCAGGCGCCATCAGCAGGGGAGAGATTAAACTCAGTTAATACGTTAGGTAGTGCTACATTAAACATAGTTGTATTCATGACTACAAGCCAGACAGCCACACTTAAAAGAAGAATGGTTTTGAAATAGCTTGAAGTTGTTTTTTCGTTCATTTAAACCCTCCTGATGCGTTAGTAAAGCACCAGCTTATTGTAAACGATAAAGACGTGATTCGTCTCATTTCAAGGTTTCAATGAAGCTCATTGTTTTTCTTCATCATTTTTTTAGCTAACTGTTCTTTGACTTGATTATAGCTGAGACCGGAATTTGCGTTAAGGCGTTTTACTTCCTCAATATCTGTTCCTGATTTCGTTTTCACGATGGTTCACCACCTTTCACTCTTAGTTTTTGAACCGATCTATTGATTTATCCACCTGAGGATACTGACTTATGGAGGAGAAAGAATACGTGATATAATGCAAGCAGATTAAAAAACATGAAAAGTTAGGATGACACGATGAGGAACGAACGAAGCGTGCAGGTGCAAGCAAAGCATCAGAAAAAATTTGAAAAAGGGTATCCCCTTATTTTTAAAGAAGCGATCGTGAATGCAGACAGCCTAAAAGAAGAAGGGGTCATTCTTAGGCTAGAAGATGATAAGGGCCGATTTCTTGCAAAAGGCTATTATGGACGACAAAACAAAGGTTTTGGCTGGGTGCTATCACAAAACGAAAACGAAGCAATCGATCTAAATTTTTTTGTTAGAAAAATTCAAACAGCGCTTCACAACCGCGAATCCTTTTTTAACGATCCGATGACCACTGCTTTTCGCATTGTGAATGGCGAAGGAGATGGTCTGGGGGGATTGACCATTGATTATTTTGCTGGGTATTACCTCATTAATTGGTACAGTGAAGGCGTTTATTCGTTTAAACACGCTGTGATTGGGGCGTTAAAGCAGCTTGTTGAATTTAAAGGAATTTATGAGAAGAAGCGATTTGATGCCAAGGGGCAGTATGTGGAAGATGATGATTTTGTCGCAGGTGAACGCGGGGAGTTTCCACTGATTGTAAAAGAAAACGGTGTGAACTTTGCCGTGTATCTCAATGAAGGAGCAATGGTAGGCGTTTTTCTTGATCAGCGTCCGGTTCGTAAATTAATTCGAGATAAATATGCGAAAGGAAAAACGGTGCTAAATACGTTCTCTTATACGGGTGCTTTCTCCGTTTTTGCTGTTGAAGGTGGAGCAGTTCACACGACAAGCGTTGACCTTGCCAATCGAAGCTTAAATAAAACAATCGAGCAATTCAGCGTGAATGGAATTGATTATGAAGAACAGAACATCCTTGTTATGGATGTTTTTAAGTACTTTAAATATGCTGTGAAAAAGAATTTATCGTTCGATATGGTGATTCTTGATCCTCCAAGTTTTGCGCGTTCTAAGAAACATACGTTTAGCGCAGCAAAAGACTATAAAGATCTTTTAAAAGATGCGATTTCCATTACAGAAGATAATGGGATAATCGTCGCTTCAACGAACTATAGCGGTTACGATATGAAAAAATTTAAAGGATTCGTTGATCAAGCCTTTAAAGAAACGAATGGTCGTTACCAGCTTCTAGAAGAATTTACCCTTCCCGAAGATTTTCGAACGATTAAAGAGTTTAGAGAAGGGAATTATCTCAAAGTCGTTTTCATTAAAAAAGTAAAGTAGCACGGTGTTTCACATTCCTTACAAAAAGGGATGAAAGAGATATAACGCGTGAGAAGGGGAGAGGTCAATACAATGAAGCTACTTGTATTCGGAGCGACTGGCGGTACTGGGAATGCATTTATCAGGCAGGCGATTGCGGCAGGGCATACCGTAACAGCATTTGTTCGAACACCTTCAAAGCTTGAAACTTCTCATAAGAATTTGCTAGTTGAAATTGGCGATGCAATGCAATCGGCTGATGTGAAGCAGGCCATGTCTTCTGATGTCGACGCGGTTGTTTCTTGCCTTGGGGCAAGTGGACTTGGAAAAACAACGGAACTTTCGACGATGACCGCGAATATTCTCGATGCGATGAGTATTCATGGTGTGAATCGCATTGTGTATATGGCTTCCGCAGGAATTAACAAAGAAATTCCGGGTGTAACAGGGTTCATTGCAGGTAAGCTGTTGCAAAACGTTTTGGCTGATCACGGAAGAGCTGCTGATCTACTTAGTGCAAGTGAAGTAGAGTGGACAATAGCTCGTCCAATGGGATTGACGAATGATGAACTGACCGGGGAATACCGAAAGGCGCGAACTGGGGTACCAAAAGGCGGACGCCGAATATCACGAGAAGACGTGGCTGCTTTTTTGCTTCAAACGGTAAGCAATCATCTTTATATTCGAGAATCAATTGGGCTTGCTTACTAAAAAAGCACCGTGAGGGAAACCTTCACGGTGCTTTTGCTTATACTGATACTTTTTTAGCATGAATGACTCGTTCTCCAACTGCTTTAATCAATTCTGGAGGAAGCGGATAGTTGAGAGCGGCTGGATCCATTTTAACGGCGGCAACAGTTGCCTCTAATGCTTCAGGGGGGATTGAATAGTCCTTAAAATTAGCAGGGAGTCCAATGTCCTGCTGCATGTTTCGGATTTTTTCAATTACTGCTGTTAATAGCGTCTGTTTCTCTTTCCCAGATGTCTCTAAATGCAGAGCTTCAGCAAGCTCTTTCATTTTTGGAAGGTAAAGATCTGGAAGTACTTCCATCACAACGGGTAAGAAAACAGCATTGGCAAGTCCATGCGGAATACGAAATAGGGCACCGTATGCATGTGCGAAATTGTGCACTGGAATAGCGTTAAGGGCAAAGCTAAATGCCGTAATTCCCATCATGCTCGCCTGCAACATTTCCATGCGCGCGTGAAGATTTTCTCCATGTTTCACTGCGGTGGGAAGATGGGATTCAATGAGGCGTATCGACTGCAGTGCATACGCATCTGTTAGAGCAGTAGCTGTTGGTGAGGCCAGCGCTTCAATTGCATGAGTTAACGCATCGAATCCAGTAAATGCAGTGATTTTAGCCGGTAAACCGGTTGTTAGTTCGGGATCTAAAATGGCCATGTCCGCATTAATGAACGGATGAATGATATTTGTCTTCATCTTTATTTCTTCGTTATAGATCACGGCAATGGGCGATACTTCGGATCCTGTCCCAGCTGTGGTCGGAATGGAAATATGGGGAATGGGCATGTAGGTCGCTTCTGGCCATGATAAATAAAGCAGGCCGCCTGGAATCGCCTCTTTAATATCTGTTAAGCCGTGATGCAGTGCAAACTTAACTCCTTTTACGGTGTCCATTACGCTTCCGCCACCAACGGCGAGAAGCCCATCTGCACTTACTTCTCTCGCAAATTTAAGCGCAGCATTCACGTCGTTGCTACCTGCATCCTGATGAATATCAAGATAAACTCCTGCAAGTTCTGGACCTGTCCCATGTGGTGTTAGCTCAAAAATTTCTTTGATCTTTTCAACAATTCCTGCCTGCTCAAGACCACGGTCACTGAAGAGAACCACTCGCTTCGCTTCAAGTCCTCTGAAAAGGTCTGGAACGAGTGCGCGAGTGCCAGCACCACTATGAATGGCGGTTCGAAGCATATATTGTGAATAGGTTAAAGACATACGTTTCGCCCTCCTTTATTTAGATTGATTTGAAAAGAGAAGACTGTACCACGATCTCCGCTCAACTTCTGGAACCATAGAGGTATGCACATGTTTTACCTGCGTATACGCATCAAGGCAATGCTTGCCCATTTCTCTACCAATCCCGCTTTGCTTGTATCCTCCAAATGGCGCATCATTCCTTAGCATATGCCAGTCATTAATCCAAACAACGCCTGCACGCAGTTTGCGAACAACTTTATAGGCTTTGTTCACATCAGTTGTCCAAACCCCCGCTGCTAGGCCATAAATTGAATCATTTGCCATCTGAATCGCATCGTCTATGTCACTATAGCGAATGATGGATAGTACGGGTCCGAAAATTTCTTCTCGAGCAATCGTCATGTCGTTTGTCACATCAGCAAAAATCGTCGGAGCGATAAAATGTCCTTTCTCACAGCCTTTCACGTTTACCTCATGACCACCGCAGATGAGACGAGCGCCTTCCTGCTTTCCTTTCTCAATATACGATAAAATGGCTTCTTTTTGTGTGGCAGAAACAACGGGTCCCATATCCGTCGCTGGATCAATTGGATTACCAAGCACAAGCTTTTCTGAAAGTTCTTTAAGACCATCAATGACTTGATCATATAATTTATCTGGGACAAACAATCTTGTTCCGCTTTCACATAGCTGACCTGAGTGAAGAAAAACGCCGAACAGGCTACCGGGAAGAGCGAGTGAAAGGTCAGCATCTTCAAGAATAATGGAAGGTGATTTCCCACCAAGTTCGAGTGTCGTGTTTTTAACCGTGCTAGAAGCGAGGCTCATAATGTGGCGCCCTACTTCTGTGGACCCAGTGAATGCGATTTTGTCGACTTTAGGATGAGTTGCGAGAGGTTCACCAACGTTTTTTCCGCTTCCAGTTACAACATTAATAACGCCTTTAGGGACGACTTCTGAGATGATCTCAGCAAGGCGAAGCGTAGTAAGCGGCGTGTAGCTTGCAGGCTTAATGACAATGGTGTTTCCCATCGCAAGTGCTGGAGCGATCTTCCACGTTGCAATCAGCATCGGCATGTTCCATGGCGTAATGGCCGCACATACACCAATTGGTTCGCGCCAAATAAAGTTATGGGCAGGGCCAGGAAACGGTGGAGAGGGAAGGGTTTCTGAATACGTATAATCGAGCACGAATTTGCCGAGCGTTTGGAAAAGGTCGACCATTTGAATAATGTCATTTGATGCAAGCCTTCTTACTGTGCCGCCTGATGAAAGTGCTTCTAACGCGACAAGCTCTTCTCCGTTTTCCATGATTTTCTGAGCGATCGTATACAATAATTTGGACCGCTCTTTCGGGGGCAACTCCCGCCATTCTTCCTTTTCAAAAGCGTGAGTAGCGGCTTCAACAGCTCGATCAACATCTTCAGCTGTACCGCCTGTTACTTTCGCAATCACATCGCCTGTTGCAGGATTCGTTACGTCAAACAGCGTCCCTCCTCTCGAGGGAGTCCATTCGCCATTGATGAAGAGGGGAAATGATTTGATTTCTACGTTAACTGACATCTTTTTTTCCTCCTTTACATTAAAGAACGCCAACATCTGATTCAGTCGTGCGATAAATCTCTTTCATACTTTTTCCTTTTGCGCGTGCAAGAATATCCATACGAACGGAGAGTTGTTTCATCGAAAAAGCCATAGTCGCATCAAGCGTATTTCCGAATGCACTATGTGTTCTTCCTCTGATCCCTTCTTGTGTTAGCTCTGCTGCAAGAGGAGCGAGTTGATTCATTTTGTTCTGAACAAGATCAAAGAGGTGGGGATGCTCGGCGATCAGTCGCTGTAGCAAAAATGTTCCGTATCCGATATGACGCGATTCATCTCTTTTAAGTAAACCGATGCCTTTCATTAACCCTGGCATCACATTTGCTTTTGCAAGAGATTCATAGAAAGAGAAATAGCCGGTTTCAGCAAGAACACCTTCCACAAACATGTTGTAGACGGTAGATGCTTCGGCTAATGCTTCAGGTGAATGATCGTACTGTAGCTTCTCCATCGCATCCGGCAAGAGCGAGTAAAAAATGGTGCGATAGGTGTCAGAGTGAAAACGTGAAAGGTCTCCAGTTTGACCAATTTCATTTAGAAAAACTCGAAAAAATTCCGTATGTTTGGCCTCTTCGTACAGAAAGGTTGTTAAATACATTTCTTCTTCCAATCTTCCTTCTTTTGCGATCACCATGATTAAAGGAAGAAGATCAAGCGTTACGGCTTCTTCACCAGCTTGAAATTGAGATACGAGTCTTAGAATTTCTTCCTGCTGATCACCGGTAAGAAACTGCCAGTCTTTCACATCTTGAGTAAAATCGATCTCCCTTGGGTCCCATCCGCCAAATTTCTTAGCTTTTTGATAGAGGCGAAATGGTAGTGAATCTTCGTTAAGTCCACGCACACTCGTTGTGATCATTTCCTTTCGCATAATAGACCGCCTTTCCTTGCGATTTCAATGAGCACCTTCTATAATAAAAGAGCGATAATAGAAAGCGCTTACATACCTAGTGTAACGAATAATGTCCAAAGGTTATATTCCTGAAAAGATAGGGGGGAATTATGTCGATGCATGAGGAAGCGTGGATGCGCTCTTTTCATCGAATGCTTTCGATCAAAGATCCAATCCACCGTTGTGAAGTCATGATTCAGCAGTGCCTTGCTCATTTTCCATTCATGCGTGCGAGCATGTTCACTTTTTCCTACTTTACTAGTATAGGAGAAGGAATCCTTCGCGTGGATCGCCATGGCGTCTTCTCTATGAATGCTATTCGTGAAGACGTAAGGCGGATACCACCCATTCAACGTGCCCTTCTTATGGACAAACCGGCTTTTTTAATGATGGACCAGCATCACCAGCTTTTCCCCGAAGAATACATCGAAGCGTACGATTTAACATCTGTCTTAATTATTCCTCTGAGCATTGAACGTATTGCAATTGGTTGCGTCCTTCTTGACGAGAGAGAAGAAGGAGTGACGATTCATCAAGGTCTTATTGAAGAAGTGATGATGTATTTTCAACACGCACTCGCTTACTTGCTCCCAACAACTCCACCAACCCCTAGTCCTTTAAGTAAACGTGAAACCGAAGTGCTTCAGTATGCTGCTGATGGTTATAGTACGAAAGAAATGGCTCAGCATCTTAATATAAGTGATTTTACAGCTCGAGATTATATGAGTTCAGCAATTCGAAAGGTAAATGCAAACCATCGCGCAGAAGCTGTTGCAAATGCACTACGAAAAAAATGGATTCTATAGCGTCTGATCAGGCTTTTTCTTTCCCTTGAATAATGATGGAATTTTCAGTAAACTTAAAATACTGACCAGTTGGTATATTTAAATCAAATGAAGGAGGTTTCAATGATGGATTCGGCTAAGGAGAACGTTCACTACCGTACCTGTCCACTTTGCGAAGCGACGTGTGGGTTAGAAATCCACACCGTTAATGGAGAAGTTACGCATATTGAAGGAGATAAGCAAGATCCTTTTAGCAAAGGGTATTTATGTCCAAAAGGGTTTAGTTTAAAGGAATTGCATCACGATCCAGACCGGATAAGAGAGCCGATGATTCGAAAAGGGGCGGAATGGTTTACAGTGAGCTATGAAGAAGCTTTTAAGGAAGTAAGGAAAGGCCTTCGGGGTGTGATTGAAAAGCACGGACGGGATGCTGTAGGCGTCTATCTTGGAAATCCAAATGTGCACAACCTATCAGGCATGCTCTATTTGCCTCTGTTTCTTCGTGCACTTGGAAGCCGTAATCAATACTCTGCCAGCACAGTTGACCAAATTCCCAAACAGTTAGCAGCAGAGTTTATGTACGGTAGCGACTTTAGCATACCGATCCCAGACATTGATCGGACTCAGTATTTTCTAGTTATTGGTGCGAATCCAATCGTTTCAAATGGAAGCTTAATGACGGGACCTAACATGCGTGGGAGACTTAAAGCTTTACAGGACAGGGGTGGGCGTCTGGTTGTTGTCGATCCAGTTCGTACAGCTACCGCTAAACTGGCGAATGACCATCATTTTATTAAACCTGGCACAGATGGGTATTTCTTATTTAGTATTCTTCACACCTTATTTGATGAAGGATTAACGAAGGAAACGCATCTTGCTCAGCATGTAAACGGCCTTTCGGAAGTAAAGAAACTGGCAAAAGAGTTCCCTCCAGAAAAAATGGCAGCCGTATGCGGGCTTGATGCAGAAACGATTCGTACGATCGCAAGAGACGTTTCTTCTGCCACGTGTGCTGCTGTGTATGGACGAATGGGGACATGTACACAGGCGTTCGGAACAGTAAATAGCTGGTTAATTGACGTGATAAATTATGTGACAGGTAATTTGGATCGTGAAGGTGGCGTCATGTTCACAACGCCTGCTGCTGGTGGAAAAACGTCTAAGAAAGGCTATCGTTTTGATCGTTTTAGAAGCAGGGTTAGTCATATGCCTGAAGTGCTAGGTGAACTTCCTGTTGCGTGCCTTGCAGAAGAAATGGATACCCCTGGTGAAGGGCAAATTCGCGCTTTTGTCACGGTCGCGGGTAATCCCGTTTTATCAACACCAAATAGTAAGCGATTACAAAAAGCAATGGAAGATCTTGATTTTATGGTAAGTGTAGACTGTTATCTAAATGAAACGACCAGAAACGCAAACGTAATCTTTCCGGCACCAACACCCCTTGAACGCTCACACTATGACCTTTCCTTTTACCAGCTTTCGGTTCGTAATATTTCTCACTACTCGCCACCTGTTTTTGAAAAGAATGAAGGTCAGCTTGATGAATGGCAAATTCTTTTAAAGCTTGCAGCATTAGTTGGAGAGGAAGAACCAGATCAAGATGCCGTAAGCAAATTAGATGATGCATCGATACACTATCTTATCAAAAAAGACATTAAAAATGATCGCTCACCAATTTATGGTCGCAACCCAAAGGACATATCGGAAGCGTTAGAAGGACGAACAGGTCCAGAGCGAATGCTTGATTATATGCTCCGTTCAGGGCCTTACGGAGACCATTTTAAACAGCAGGATGGTTTAAGTCTAAAGAAGCTTGAAGAGAACCCGCATGGCATTGATTTGGGAGCGTTAAAACCACGGATTCCAGAAGTACTGCTCACGCATACAGGGAAGATCGAGCTCGCTCCTAAATTGATTGTAGATGACGTAACAAGACTGAAGGAGGAGGCGAGCAGATCCGATATGCTCTTAATTGGTCGAAGAAATTTGCGGTCAAATAATTCTTGGATGCATAACCTACCTGTGCTTATGAAAGGAAAAGATCGGTGTACATTATGGCTTCACCCATCAGACGGAGAGAGGCTTGAAATTCAAGATGGCGATCTTGCTGTTGTGCAATCAGAAGTAGGGCGTCTTGAAGTTATTGTGGAGCTAACAAACGACATTATGCCTGGAGTAGGAAGCATTCCCCACGGCTATGGGCATGGTCTTACCGGTGTGAAAATGGCGGTAGCAAAGGATAACAAAGGCGTGAATACCAATCTATTAAGCGATGAAAAACGACGTGATGCTGTCTCAGGCACCGCCGTGTTAAATGGGATTCCAATAACAGTTAGTAAAACAAAGAGTGGGAGGGAGAAGCATGGCGCTGTACGCACTGAATCTATTTAATGTAAAAGACGGGGAAGAATATGCTGAATATGCTAGAAGGGCAGAAGAACCGCTGCGTCAATATGGTGGAAAAGTTGTGGCCATTGGGAAGCTTGATTCCTCTCCAGAAGGGAACATTGCGCCGAGGCAGGTGATGATGCTTGTTGAATGGGAATCGAAAGAAGGCATTTACAACTACGTGAATGATCCTGATCTTGAAGATTTGCATCCACATCGTGAGCTTGGCGTCGATGATTTTGTTTGGCATTTGTTTGAAAAGCTAGAAGATCTACGCCCTGTATTGAAATGAAGAAAGCCCCCGCAAAAAATGTGGGGGCTTTCTTCATTTTATTCTTCGATTGGGAACCAGCCAGGTACGCTGAATATCGCGTTCCAAAGCGGATCAGGTAAAACAAGTTCTTGCTGTGCATCTTTCCGTAACGTTACACGAATGTTTTCTTCGTCTCCGTTTTGGACTTTCTCTACCCAGTTCGGTTCCATTATCATTTCGCGACCAAGGGCAATGAGAGGTACGCCTGTATCAAGTGCTTTTTCTACTTCATCTGGAGTATGAAGAGAGCCGACACCGATGACAGGAACAATGTGACCGATTCGTTCTTTGATCATTTCCATGCGTGGTGTAGGGTCTTCCTCACGCATCGAACCCTGATAGAAATCGGATAGCGAAACGTGAACATAATCTAAATCACGTGAGGCAAGCTCATCAACAAGTTGAAGTGTATCATCCATTGTGATGCCAGGATTTTCACGTTCTTCAGGTGAGACGCGATAACCAAGAACGAAAGCGCTATTAGCGTGTTTTTTGACTGCTGCTTGGACAGATTCTAAGACAGCTAATGGGAATTTCATGCGATTTTCAAGGCTTCCACCCCATGCATCTTCTCTTCGGTTTGAATGAGGAGAAAAGAACTGTTGGAGAAGGTACGTATTTGCACCATGAATTTCTACTCCATCAAACCCCGCTTCAATTGCTCTTCGCGTTGCTTCACCGAAAGCTTGAATGGTTTCTTGAATTTCATCTTCTGTCATAGCACGAGGTGTTTTCGAACCTTCTCGCTCAGCTGGGACAGCACTTGCGCTAAGGATTTCTTCATCTGGAACGAGCTCTGGAGGGCACATTCTTCCGCCATGGAAGATTTGTAGAATCGCTTTTGCACCTTCAGAGTGAATGGTGTCTGCTAATTTTTTGAGACCTGGAATCTGTTCATCGCGGTTAGCTCCAATTTCACCAGCGAAGCCTTTTCCGTGCGGAACCACATAAGCACAAGCGGTAATAACTGCACCTACACCGCCAGAGCGCTTTTCATAATAAGCAAGTTCCTGTGCGGATACAGTGCCGTCATCATTTGATAAGAAATTGGTCATTGGAGCAAGCATGACACGGTTCTTTAATTCTACCCCGGAAGGTAGCGTATAAGTTTGTAGCATTTTTCGATTTGAAGTCATTGTGTTCCTCCTTTTGTACACGTACTGTAATTATAACCCTTACAGTTTAGCACGACGATTCTTAATTTGTCTTACGATGTGCTTTGATTTTATTGGAAGTAAGGAACATTCAAATAAAAAAACCGCCAGGATCGGCGGTAGTAGTTTAAGTTAAATTCGCTTTGAAGAGATGGCTTCGCGCATAAGTTGCAGTGAGTGCTTTGATTTTTCTTTTCGCGCAATCATAATATTCACATAAAGTGCATCAACAAGACTTAGCTGTGCAATCCTAGATGCGAGCGCTTCAGAGCGAAAGTCTGTTTCTTGTGAAACGGTATAGAGAGGAATATCAACTTTTTTACTTAGTGGCGAGGTAGCAAGATTCGTGATAGCGATCGTGGTTGCCCCAGTTTCACGTGCGATGTCAGCTACGCGAAGCATATCTTTATTCGTACCAGAATGAGAAATCAAGACGGCCACATCGCTACTTGATAGCTGTGAGGCTGACATGATTTGCAAATGGGCATCGCTATATGACGTAGAGCGTAATCCTGTTCGAATAAACTTATGCTGTGCGTCCATCGCAATAATTCCCGAACCACCATTTCCGTAAAATTCAATATGTGTAGCTCTTAATAAAATTTGAACGGCCTGATCAATCGTCGAATCATCCAGTATGTGGTACGTATCCTCAAGCGTTCGAATGTTTGATCGAAGCACCTTTTCAGCTACCTCTTTCGGGGAGTCCGTTTCTGTGATGGTTTCATGAATATCCTGAATCGGATTAACAATCTCTGCAGCCAGGGCAATCTTCATCGCTTGAAAGCCTTTGAAACCAATTCGCTTACAAAAACGAAAAACGGTTGCATCAGCTACGTTCAAGTCTTCTGCAACCTGATTAATTGTGCTGTGGATAATCTTATTGGAATTGTTTAATATATAATCCGCCACCTGTCGTTCTTTTTCGCTAAATTGCGAATAAGAAGAGCGGATTCTTGGAAGGCAGTGGCGGGTTTCCGTATCGGGCATGTTTATTCTCCTCTCTATCACTCCTGATTTTATCATTGTAACCGATTACAATTAAGATGAAAATAGATTCCGCTCAACCAATTGAAACAAAAAATATTTAATGTATAATTAGTATATAAGAAAAAATATTTCATTCGTATAAGGAGTTTTTCATATGAACGTCGGATTAATTGGTCTTGGCAAAATGGGATACAACCTTGCTCTAAACTTACGTGATCATGAACATAACGTGATCGTACACGATGCAAATGATGAGCAGGTTCAGAAAATGAATGAAGAGGGCTTTACAGGAAAGCACTCTCTTAAAGAAGTGGTAGAATCACTAGAATCACCACGTATTCTTTGGATGATGGTTCCTTCAGGCGATATCACTGAAGCTGTTACAACTGAATTGTCGGGCCTTCTCGACCGCGGTGATATAATCATTGATGGAGGGAATTCCCACTATAACGATTCAAAGCGCAGAGGTGAAATGCTTTTAGAAAAAGGCATTTATTTCTTTGATGTAGGCACAAGTGGTGGGAAGTCAGGTGCACGCAATGGCGCTTGTACGATGATCGGTGGAGATAGCACTGTGTTTGAAACCATTGAGCCATTATTTAAAGACATTTGCGTTGAAGATGGCTACCTCTACACTGGTGAGTCGGGTAGCGGTCACTTCTTGAAAATGGTTCATAATGGCGTAGAATATGGCATGATGCAGTCCATTGCAGAAGGTTTTGATTTACTAAGTAAAAGTGAGTACGATTTTGACTACGAAAAAGTGGCGCGCGTATGGAATAACGGTTCTGTTATTCGTTCTTGGTTAATGGAATTAACCGAGCAGGCTTTCTTAAAAGACGCTAATCTTGATGAAATTCGCGGTGTAATGAACTCATCAGGTGAAGGGAAATGGACAGTAGAGACAGCTCTTGATCTCCAAACAGCAACTCCTGTTATCGCACTTTCCCTAATGATGCGCTATCGTTCATTAGAAGACGATACGTTCACTGGTAAAGTCGTTGCAGCTCTTCGTAATGAATTCGGCGGTCACGCAACTGAAAAAAGCAATTAAATAGATAGATGTGGGAAGCATGTTGACGTAAACATGCTTCCTGATAGTTTAATGACTACTGGTTTGTTTTAATTGAACGCGCTTACAGGTGTTTTCAAGACAACTTTCGTAACGTGCGTGCTTAGAAGCTATAATAAAAAGTGGAAGATCAATCAAGTAGGAGGAATGGCTTATGACGATGAAAGAGCAATTTATGATTGGTGTCGATATCGGGACAACGAGTACAAAAGCCGTTCTGTTTAATGATGACGGTCAGCCTGTTTCAAAACATAATGTGGAATACCCGCTCTTTACACCAACACCCGCGACGGCAGAACAGGACCCAGAGCAAATTCTACTAGCTGTCGTAGAGTCGATTCGGACGGTAATTCAGGATAATCAGTTACGTGGAGAGCAAGTGAAATTTGTTTCATTTAGCTCAGCAATGCATAGTTTAATTGGAGTAGATGAAAACGGAAAGCCGCTTACAAAATGCATCACATGGGCAGATAACCGAAGTGCACAGTGGGCTGAGAAAATAAAAAATGACATGGATGGACACGAAATTTATCGCCGAACAGGAACACCTATTCATCCAATGTCTCCGCTGTCGAAGCTCGTTTGGCTTAAAAATGATGAAACAGAATTATTTCAATCAGTTACAAAGTTCATTTCAATTAAAGAATACGTTTTCTATCGCTTTTTCCATGAATACGTGATTGACTATTCAATCGCCTCAGCAACAGGCTTATTTAATCTAGAGCAACTTAATTGGGATGAGGAAGCGCTTAAAATCGCTGGTATTACAGCGGACCAACTGTCTAAACCGGTGTCGACAACGCATATGATGTCGGGGTTAAAAGCACCTTATATTGAAGAGACAGGACTTACTTCTTCAACCAACTTCATCATTGGGGCAAGTGATGGTGTCTTATCAAATCTTGGTGTTAATGCAATTGAGCCAGGGGTTGTAGCTGTAACAATTGGGACAAGTGGAGCGATTAGGGCCGTAACCGACCGTCCTGTCACAGATCCAAAAGGACGCATCTTCTGCTACGCTCTTACAGAAGATAAGTGGGTTGTAGGTGGTCCTGTAAATAACGGAGGCATCACGTTCCGCTGGGTACGTGATCAATTTGCAGCATCTGAAACAGAAACAGCAAAACGCCTTGGCATTGATACGTATGAAATTCTAACTCGAATTGCCGAGCAGGTGAACCCTGGCTCTGACGGTCTTCTTTTCCATCCTTATCTTGCTGGCGAACGTGCTCCATTATGGAATTCTGATGCGCGCGGAAGTTTCTTTGGGCTTGCGATGCATCATAAAAAAGAGCACATGATCCGTGCAGTACTTGAAGGGGTTATTTATAACTTATACAGTGTCCTGCTTGCACTTGAAGAGCTAATTGGTGAACCGAAGCAAATTAAAGCAACAGGTGGATTTGCTCGATCAGCTCTTTGGAGACAAATGATGGCCGACATCTTTAACCAAGAAGTAACCGTTCCAGAAAGCTATGAAAGCTCCTGCCTCGGTGCCATCGTTCTCGGTAAAAAAGCACTCGGCGAAATCGACTCACTAAGCATCGTCTCAGACCTTGTAGGAGACACATTTAGCCATGAACCCAAAAAAGAAAACGTTCAAATCTACTCAGAACTACTCCCAATCTACATCAGAATCTCAAGAAAACTAACCGAAGAATACACCGCCATAGCCAATTTCCAAAACAAAACTTTGGGGAAAAGCTAAAGCGGAAACACACCGTTTAGGACCGGCAGGCGCTGGAGCCATTCAAAATGAACACGGTCTTTGTGTTCGGTTTGAATGGTGAAGCGACCGAGGTCCTGGTGTGTTGTAGCTGGAAGTAAAGTAAAGCGGAAAAACCCCGTTTAGACCCGGCAGACGCTGCCTTTCAAAATGAACACGCCCTTTGTGTTCAGGTTGAAAGGTGAAGTGGCCGAGGGTCTGGGGTTTTGTAGCTAGCACAAACTAAAGCGTATGTGCCACGCTTAGACCCGGCAGACACTGGAGCCATTCAAAATGAACACGGTCTTTGTGTTCGGTTTGAATGGTGAAGCGACCGAGGTCCTGGTGTGTTGTAGCTAGCACAAACTAAAGCGTATGTGTTACGCCTTCACCTATACAAAAAGGACAGCCTCAGTAGGCTGTCCTTTTTGTATAGCTAAAATTAATGTTTAATCGCTTCTTTTAAGATAACAGTTGCTTGATCTAATTCAACATCTTTTGTCAAAACGATCTCGCTTATGAGAAACTGCTGGGCGTTTTCCAGTAGTTTTTTATCGTCAGTTCCGAGTGGTCGTTTCTTGTTTAGGGCAACGAGCTCACGGATTACTTCCACATGATTGTGGATGTCTCCTGTTTTAAGCTTGTTCATATTATCCCTGTAACGCTGGTTTCTATTTGCACTGGGCTCTTCTACGTCAACTTCTTCGTTAAAAGAAGTAAGTACTTGGTCCATTGTGCTGACGTCAGACACTTCACGGATTTTCAGGTTTTCCGTCTTTCCTTTTGGAATCATCACCTGAATGTCACGAAAAGGCATATTAAGAATATAATAGATCTGAGTTTCACCCAGTATTTCTTTTTCCTCGATTGCTTCGACTATACCTGCACCGTACATGGGATAAAAAATCTTATCGCCTACCTCAAACAAGCGCCCACCCCCAAATTTATAAATTATAGCACATCTACTATTATAACATAAACAATTAATTTGTACGAATGGAATATTTTTTTCGATATGGCACTTTGATTGATTGATCGATGCAAACTCCATTACAATTATAGACAAATCTGGTTTAGGCCAACTATGGAGGCGGTTACAAAAATGAAGATTGGAATGATTAGTTTCTGGCACGTGCATGCAAAAGATTATGCGGAAGAAGCACAAGTTCATCCTGATATTGAAATTGCTGCGATCTGGGACGAGAATGAAGAGCGTGGAAGAAAAGAAGCTCAAATGAGAGAAGTAGAGTACATAAGTGATTTAGAAGATCTTCTGAACCGACAAGAAATAGAGGCTGTTGTTGTTAGTTCACCGACAAACCGTCATAAAGAAGTAATGGTACAAGCAGCTCAAGCAGGGAAGCATATTTTTACCGAAAAAGTTCTGGCGTCTACTGAAGAACAAGCGATCGTTATACTGAATGCAGTGAAAGAATCTGGGGTAAAGTTATTTGTTTCATTGCCGCGCGTTTATGATGGCTATACGGAAGCTGTTCAGAGGTTGATTGAATCAGGTGAGCTGGGAGAACTGACGCAGACGCGCGTGCGACTTGCTCATAATGGAGCGACTGCTAATTGGCTTCCAAATCATTTCTACAACAAAGAGGAGTGTCAAGGGGGAACGTTAATTGACCTTGGTTGTCACCCGGTTTACTTAACAAGACTTTTTCATGGAATGCCAGAACGAGTTACAGCTCAGTTCGGGTATTTAACGAAGAAAGAAGTAGAGGATCAGGCTATCGTAACATTCGGGTATGAGGATGGTTCTTATGGAGTAGCGGAAACGGGTTTTGTAACGCCTCACTCTCCATTTACCATTGAAATACACGGCACAAAAGGATCAGCTATCTACGGAATACCTGATAAAAAACTAATCAAAAAAGTTTCGGAAAAATGGGAAGAAGTTATGATACCAACGGATAAACCTTCTCCATTTTCACAGTGGATTGACCACATTCAAACGGATAAAGGGACAGATAAAAACCTTGCACTTGCTCTTGATCTAACCGTGTTAATGGAAGCAGCTTATCAAGCGGAGAAAACAAAGTCTGAAATTGTCATCAATCCCCGATAGTCAATCCTACAGTTTGGCGATTGGAGTATGGTACACTAGCTTCGACTAATGACAATGAGGTGCCTTATGAAACCATTTTTACAATACAATCCGACCCGTCTTTATTTTGGCAAAGACAAAATAAAGGAATTAGCAGGAGAACTTCATTATGGGGTGAAAGTTCTTGTGGTATATGGTGGTGGAAGCATTAAGCGAAACGGCGTTTATGACGATGTCATGACTGAACTTAAGAAAGTAAATGCAGAAGTGCACGAGCTTTCTGGAGTAGAGCCGAATCCTCGTCTCACAACAGTCGAAAAAGGCTCTGCCATTTGTAAAAAAGAAGGCATTGATTTTCTTCTTGCAGTAGGTGGCGGTAGTGTCATTGACTGCACGAAAGCGATAGCTGCAGGTTCGCACTATGAAGGCTCAGCGTGGGATTTGATCACGCAAAAGGAACCAATTGAATCAGCTCTACCATTTGGAACAGTGCTAACCCTTGCTGCTACAGGTTCAGAGATGAACTCCGTCTCGGTTATTACAAATTGGGAAACGAAAGAAAAGCTAGGATGGGGATCTCCGCACGTATTTCCAACGTTTTCTGTACTTGATCCAACATACACATTTTCAGTTCCAGAAAACCACACTGTTTACGGCATTGTTGATAGCATGTCGCATGCCCTAGAGCATTATTTTCACCGCACAAGCAATACGCCGATGATCGATGGATTTATTGAATCCCTTCTCCGTACGGCGATTCAGACAGGTCCAAAGCTACTAAGTGATCTGGAATCATATGAGCATCGTGAAACGATGATGTATATTAGTACGACGGCTTTTAACGGAACATTGAGCAATGGCACTGATGGCGGTGATTGGGCCACACACCGAATCGAACATGCTGTATCAGCCGTTTACGATATTCCTCACGGTGGTGGATTGGCGATTTTATTCCCGAACTGGTTGGAACATGTTCTTGAAGAAGATCCTTCTCGAGTGAAACAGTTAGCGGTGAACGTTCTTGGCGTATCGCCAGAAGGGAAAAGTGATTACGAAGTCGCTGTAGCAGGAGCGAGAGCACTTCGTACGTTCTGGAACTCTCTTGGTGCACCGTCTCGTCTCGCAGAATATGAGATCGATGATGCTGAATTCGAAAGTATGGTTGAAAAAACCTTTATTAAGCCAGGAGTTGGCACATATAAAGAACTTGATCGGGAAAGCGTTCGAGATATTCTAAAACGCTCCCTTTAATGCAAAAGCAGCATGGCGCCGTCGCCATGCTGCTTTCTTCTTTACTCATTAATGGAAATATGGCGAAATTCTTGAACACTAAAAAGCCCCATGTCGGTTAATTTAAGCTCTGGTATGACCGGTAGACTAAGAAAGGAGAGTGTTAAAAAAGGATTGAAATGCTCCGGCGCACCTATTTCTTGTAACGCCAGATCGATTTCTTCCAGTTCTCTCACAACAGACGGGTAATCGTTAGTTGAAAGAAGTCCCGCAATGGGGAGTGGTAATTTCGCCATCACTTCCTGATTTCGCACAACCGCTAAGCCCCCCTGCATTTCTTGAATGACTTCAGCTGCTTTCATCATGTCTTCATCGTTTGTTCCGGTCATGATTAAGTTGTGGGAGTCGTGTCCTACGGTTGTCGCGATCGCTCCCTCTTGAAACTGAAAACCCTCTACGATGCCAAGACCAATGTTTCCAGTACGGTGATGCCGTTCAATAACGGCAAGTTTCATAAGATCCTTTTTAGCACATGGGACAAAACCATTGTTAGCGTTGCGATCAACAATGAGCTTCTTTGCTTTTGTCACAATCTGATTCGGAATCAGTTTAATCACATTTGCTTCTTGGTCCGTTACTGGTAAATGCAGGTGTTCTTTTCTAAGCGTAGGTAGATGAACGGAATTGGTTATTCTTTTCGAAGGCGTTACCTTCGCGATCCTCTTCGTTTTGCCTTCTTCTGCAACAAGCTCTCCAGCTCGATAAACCTTTGCAACAGAAAATGATTCAACGTCATCTAGGAGAAGGAAATCAGCATCAAGACCTGGTGCGATTGCTCCTTTCGTTGTTAAGCCAAAGCACTCTGCTACGTTTAGTGAGGCCATCTGAATCGCTACGAGAGGATCTAGCCCTTCTCGGATAGCAAGTCGAACATTATGGTCAACGCTTCCCTCTGTTATCAGGTCGTCAATATGCTTATCGTCTGTACAAAACATGAATCGTCTTGCATTTCGTTCGGTTACAGCGGGAAGGAGTTTCTTTAAGTTTTTTGCGACAGATCCCTCACGAATAAAAACATACATTCCTCGTTTTATCCGCTCGAGAGCTTCTTCCGCAGTGATGCATTCATGATCGGTTCCAATGCCAGCCGATTTATAAATATTCAAAGCACGGGTATCTAGACCTGCCGCATGACCATCTATTTTTTTGTTTTGTGCGTCGTACAGTTTTTGCAGCATAGAAGGGGAGGCATTAGCGACTGACGGATAATCCATCACTTCAGCTAGTCCGAGAACGCGGTTGTGTTCATAGAAAGGCTTTAAGTCTTCAGCCGAAAGAATCGCTCCCGCATTTTCAAATGGTGTAGAAGGAACGCTGGAGGGGAGCATAAAGTAAATGTTCATTGGGACATTCTCAGAATCTTGAAGCATATACGAAATGCCTTCAGCTCCAGAAACATTAGCGATTTCATGAGGGTCGGTGATGATCGTCGTTACCCCACAAGGAAGGACGGCTTTTGCAAATTCAGATGGAGGAACCATTGCGGATTCAATATGAACGTGGGCATCTATTAAAGATGGAACAACATACTTTCCCTTTGCATCAATCATGTGCTTTCCTTCGAATTTTCCTATTCCTGCAATAACGCCACCGACAATCGCGACGTCAGCTTGGATAAATTTGAGGTTGTAACTATCTAAAACAAGTCCATTTTTAATCACACAATCGGCTGGGCGCTCGCCAGCAGCTGTTTGAATTCGTTGGATGAGTTTATCCATTGTTTTGCTCCTCTCAGTCTAGACAGAGGATGACAGATTCACATTGCCAGAATTGTCATCGTAGTCAAACCATTTACGGTAGTTTGGTAGAAACCTTTGGACCATATCTCCAAAATTATACGAAACCTGGTACGTATTATTAGCGTATTTTATAGATGTCTTGGGCGCTCGTCAATAGCATCTAACGTTACGATCTAAAAAATACTTTCAGATTCATATTGATAAATGAGTCAAATCCAAGTAAACTACAAGTAGGTAGAAGTAAATACGCAAAAAAGAAAGCGCTTTTTTTATCGAATTTTAGGCAAACGTTTGCACTTTACGAACTTTACTAAATAGATGAGGTGTAGAGATATGAAAAGAATCTGGTGGAAAGAAGCTGTAGGTTATCAAATTTATCCACGAAGCTTCCAGGATTCAAACGGTGATGGTATTGGCGACTTACAAGGCGTCATTCAGAGGTTAGATTATATTAAAGATCTTGGCATTGATGTGATTTGGATTTGCCCAATGTACAAATCTCCTAACGATGATAATGGGTATGACATTTCTGATTACCAGGACATTATGGAAGATTTCGGTACAATGCAAGACTTTGATTTGTTGTTAAAAGAAGTTCACAAACGGGATATGAAATTGATCATTGATCTTGTTTTAAACCACACAAGTGATGAGCACCAGTGGTTTATTGAATCCCGTTCATCGAAAGAAGATCCGAAGCGTGATTGGTACATTTGGCGCGATGGAAAGAATGGTAAGGAGCCAAATAACTGGGAAAGCATTTTCGGAGGATCGGCATGGGAATATGATAAGAAAACAGACCAGTACTTTCTCCACGTCTTCTCAACGAAACAGCCAGATGTGAACTGGGAAAATCCTGATGTTCGCGAAGTACTGTATGACACGGTGAACTGGTGGCTTGATAAGGGCATTGATGGTTTCCGTATCGACGCCATTAGTCACATTAAGAAGCGCTCAGGGTTCCCTGATATGCCGAACCCTAAAAAAGAGAAGTATGTTTCTTCATTTGATATGCATATGAACCAAAAAGGAATTCAGGAGTTCCTTCAAGAATTTAAGAATGAAACGTATTCGAAGTACGATGTGATGACGGTTGGAGAAGCGAATGGTGTAAGCATTGATGAAGCTGATCAATGGGTAGATGAAAAAGACGGCAAAATGAACATGATTTTTCAATTCGAACATCTTGGATTATGGGATGCAGAGGAGAAACCCGATCTTGATATCGTCTCACTAAAAAAAGTGCTAACACGTTGGCAAAAGGGCCTTGAAAACAAAGGGTGGAATGCCTTGTTTGTTGAGAATCACGATAAGCCACGTGTTGTGTCAACCTGGGGGAACGATCAGGAATATTGGAGAGAGAGTGCCACTTCAATGGGAGCAATGTATTTCCTTATGCAAGGAACGCCATTTATTTACCAGGGGCAAGAAATCGGTATGACCAATGTTCAATACCCTTCTATTGAAGATTATGATGATGTAGCCGATAAGAATCGCTACCGCATTCAGCGAGAAGCAGGAGTAGCTCATGATGCTATTTTGAAAGTAATTTGGGCATCTTCTCGTGATAATAGCCGAACGCCTATGCAGTGGAACGGCGATAATAACGCCGGCTTTACTACTGGGACACCTTGGTTGAAAGTAAATCCAAACTATACAGATATTAACGTTGAGAAGCAAGAAGCTGATGATCACTCGATTCTATCTTTCTATAAGAAGATGATCGAGCTGAAGAAAAACAATCTTGTCTTCACTTACGGAAGCTATGATTTACTACTAGAAGATGATCGGCAAATTTATGCTTATACAAGAACAACAGCGGATGACAAGGTTCTTGTTCTCACAAATCTATCGATCGAGCCAGCTGTATTTGAATCTAATCTTACGGTGGAGATGAACCAGCTGCTTTTGAACAACTATCCTGTTATTGAAGAAGTGAATGATTCTATTGTATTAAAGCCTTATGAGGCAAGAGTCTATCGTCTTTAACTTATCTCATTAGAAGACAGCCGTGCTTTACGGCTGTCTATTTTGCTGGGTTTACAGCAAAAATTAATATTTAAGAGTCTTCTATATCTATAATTTACCAAAATTGTCGAATCATTAGGGTAAATATGAATAGATTTCTAGAAAAATTTACCGTATAGTGTTGATTAGTGGGAAGTATGACCCAGATCTACCTTTTCACACATACTAGTTTATTAGGGAGGATTAAAATGAAAAAGTTCATTGTCGCCTTATTTTCAGTAGTAGCACTCTTTATGTTTATGGGTACCGGCGCTTTCGCAGCAGAAAACGATCATGCTGAGATTTTACAAAAGATTGATGTAACAAATGTGAAAATTGAAGAAGAAATTCAAGCAGCTCAGGCTAAAGGTGACAAATTATTGTCAGCGCTTTCTCTAGAAACAGCAAAGCTAGATGCAAAACTAGAATCGGCTCGACAAAATGGAACATCAGAAGCGGACATAGCGAAGCTTGAAAAGGAAGTAAAATTAAAAAAAGCAGAGCTTACTGCAAAGTACAACCAGGATCTTGATAAACTAATCGGTGATCTAATCGATAAAACGAACAAAATGACTGCAGACATGATTGAGGAAGCTGCAAAAGAAGGCATTCAAGCAGAATGTTCTTGGGTATATGTGCAGATTGCAGACCGCTGGGTATGGGTTGATCCGATTAAAATTATTGGACCATGATACAAAAAAGGGTGCATCAATTTTATGATGCACCCTTTTTTGTATCATAAATTTGTATATAATATATATAAGTCTATTGTTCCGCACTCGAGGAGGGTAAAAGTTGGAAGGTTTTGTTTTCGGCAGAAAGAATACGTATCTTGAAAGTGTAGAACAGGAGTCGGCATCCCTTAGTTTACTAGCAAGGGGGGCAGGTCTTGAATTTATGAAACACACAATTAATAAGGAAACCGCTTTTTATATCTATCCTGGAAAAAATCCAGATGCATATGAATTCTTTTATATACTTGAAGGTCAAATAAAATGTGAAGATCAAGATATTATCTTAAGTGTAGGTGATTATTTTTCAGTAAAAGCCCTAACTGAGTTAATATTTTTTGAGGCAATAAATGAAACAACGCTTCTTTGGGTTATAAATGAGCCAACTTTTAGATTGATTAGTGAAGATGTTTTCAAATTGATACAAATTGTGAAAAGTGTAGGAGATAAAGATAGATATACCAAAGAACATAGTGAGCGTGTTCAGAGCATGAGTATCAAAATAGGAAAGTATTTGGGATTATCTCCAGAAGATACTGACAACCTTATTGTTGCATCCATCCTTCACGACGTCGGAAAAATTAACGTTCCTGAAGAAATTCTCAACAAGCCAGACGGTCTGACGGATGAAGAATATAAGATTATTAAAAAACATCCTGCTGATGGAGCGGATATGATAAAAGATACGTATTATGCTGATATAAGTAATATTATTCATCAGCATCATGAGCGAATCAACGGTTCCGGTTACCCAGATGGTCTGAAGGATGAAGAGATAACGATTGGTGCAAAAATTATTGGAGTTAGCGATTCCTATGATGCGATGACGGACGACCGTTCATATCGAAAAGCCTATACACCTGAATATGCTATGAATGAATTAAAACGTCTTTCAGGCGTCTTATACGATGCTGAAGTGGTCGATGCTCTTGAAGAGGTTTTAATTGAAGAAGGCATTCTGAATAGCAACTAGCCGAAGGGAGATGGGAGACATCTTCTTTTTTGTTTGTTAAACAGGACAATTGATTTGCAATGTTTCACGTGTAACATTGAAGCTGGTATGATAGAGAAATAATCGAAATTAGAGGAGATTGGTATTGTGGGTAAACAACTCATTCTTGCAGAAAAGCCCTCTGTTGGACGTGATATCGCGAGGGTATTGAATTGTACAAAAGGTGGAAATGGTTTTCTTGAAGGAGATCGCTACATCGTAACCTGGGCACTTGGTCATCTAGTAACGCTTGCTGATCCTGAAATTTATGATGAGGCATACAAGACGTGGAAGTTAGAAGATTTGCCGATGCTTCCTGCCCCGTTAAAACTTGTCGTTATTAAAAGAAGTGGAAAGCAATTTAGCGTTGTGAAAACGCAAATGAACCGTAATGATGTGAGTGAAATTGTGATTGCAACGGATGCGGGAAGAGAAGGAGAGTTAGTGGCGCGTTGGATTATTGAAAAAGCGCGAGCTAAAAAACCACTAAAGAGGTTGTGGATTTCATCCGTCACAGACAAAGCGATTCGAGATGGATTTAAAAATCTAAAAGATGCAAATCAATACACAAACCTTTATCAAGCAGCTGCAGCGAGGTCTGAAGCAGATTGGTATGTCGGTCTCAATGCAACTCGTGCGCTCACTACAAAATACAATGCACAGCTTTCAAGTGGAAGAGTGCAAACGCCTACGCTTTCGATGATTGCGAAGCGAGAGGAAGAAATCAAGTCGTTCCAACCTGAACGTTATTATGGAATGGCAGCGGTGGTGGATGGCTTTACGTTAACGTATCGGGATCCAAAATCGAACGATTCACGTGTCTTCGACCGAGAGCGAATTGATTCTGAACTTAAGCAGTTATCGGGAAAGGTAGCCCATGTAGAAGAAGTGAAGAAAGCAAAGAAAAAGACGTTTGCACCTGGATTGTATGACTTAACCGAACTACAAAGAGATGCGCATAAGCGCTTTGGCTTTTCTGCAAAAGAAACACTTTCAGCAACCCAGCGATTGTACGAACAGCACAAACTTGTTACTTATCCGAGAACGGACTCACGCTTCCTTTCTTCTGATATGAAAGACACGTTGAAAGAAAGATTAGAAGCTGTAGCGCCTTATGAGAAAGCAGCGCGAAAAGTACTCGGTAAAACGATTCAAACAGGGAAGCATATTATTGATGATCGAAAAGTATCCGATCATCATGCGATTATTCCGACGGAGCAAACGCCCGTTATCCGGGAACTTAGTGATAAGGATCGGAAAGTATATGATTTGATTGTAAAACGGTTTGTAGCCGCATTATACGAGCCATTTGAATACGAGCAAGTGACAGTAAAGGTTAAGATTGGTGAAGCAAACTTTGATGCCAAAGGAAAGAGAGTGCTTTCTGCCGGTTGGAAAGAAATATATGAGACAGAGGAAGCGGATGTCGTGCTTCCTGAGCTTAAAGAGGGCCAGGAACTTCGCGTGCTCTCTCTTACAAGAACGGAAGGGAAAACCAACCCGCCGCCTCGTTTTAACGAAGGAACACTATTAACTGCGATGGAAAAGCCAGCTCAATTTTTAAGCATGCAAGATAACAAGCTTGCAAAAACGCTTGGTGAGACTGGTGGACTAGGAACCGTTGCAACGCGTGCGGATATTATTGAGAAGTTATTTAATAGCTTTTTAATTGAAAAGAACGGAAAAGATTTAACGATCACATCAAAAGGAAAGCAATTGCTTGATATCGTTCCAGATGAATTGCAATCACCTGCTTTAACCGCAAAATGGGAGCAAAAGCTTGAAGCAATTGGCAAAGGTAACCTTTCAAAGCAGGCATTTATTGAAGAGATGAAAGCCTATGCGAACGAAACCGTTCAGAAAATCAAGTCAAGTACGAAGAAATATAAGCATGATAACGTAACAGGAACGAAATGTCCTGATTGTGGGAACTTAATGCTTGAAGTGAAAAGTAAAAAAGGTAAAATGCTTGTTTGTCAGGATCGTGAATGTGGCTATCGTAAAGGGAAAAGCAAAGTAACCAACGCAAGGTGTCCAAAGTGTAAAAAGAAACTTGAGCTTCATGGACAAGGTGATGCCCAAACCTTTATATGCAAGTGCGGCCATCGTGAAAAACTGTCGACATTTAATGAACGACGCAAAAAAGAAAAAAATACAAAAGCGACGAAGAAAGATGTTTCAAGCTATATGAAAAACCAGCAGAAAGACGAGCCGGTTAATACTGCTCTAGCAGATGCATTAGTGAAATTAAAATTGGACCAAGATAAATAACGGGGAGCAGGGTGACCTGCTTCTTTTTTTCTTTTAGCTGTTATTCTTGTCACAAGAAAATAATATAGTGTGGAAGTGGATTTGTTTAACAAATTATAGGGTACTATTTCATTTACACCTTTACTTGGCAATTTCCTTTTTGATTGAAGAGAGTAGATAGTTGCCTTATCAGTCCAATTGCATATAAAATGACGACATGTAAAAGGCGTCTCATTTATTTTACTAATAACGCCAATGATGAGCATATTTTCAAACATTTCTGTTCAGTTCGATTATAGTGAAGTTAGTACGAAGGACAGAATAAGGAATGAAGCACGAGCAGTTGTTAAACATAAGGAGGCTATCCATGGTCGATTCGATTTTATTTAATATTATGCTTGTTGGTGCCCTCGGCATCTTTTCGCAATGGGTTGCCTGGCGTTTTCACTTCCCTGCCATTGTCGTTATGTCTATTATTGGTTTGCTTGTAGGTCCGATTTTTGGTTTACTTCATCCAGAAGATGTATTCGGAGATTTATTTGATCCATTCGTATCGATTGCAGTAGCTATCATTTTATTTGAAGGCAGTCTAAATCTTGATTTCAGAGAAATTAAGGGACTTGGTCGACCGGTTGGAAGAATTGTAACGGTAGGCGCTTTTCTAGCGTGGCTGTTAGGTTCACTGTCAGCGCACTATGTTGCAGGGTTGTCCTGGGGCGTTGCGTTTGTAATAGGCGGGTTATTTATTGTAACTGGTCCAACAGTTATCTTACCGCTACTACGACAAGCCAAACTAAAGCCAAGACCAGCAAAGATATTAAAGTGGGAAGGAATTATCGTCGATCCGCTTGGAGCACTTCTTGCTGTTTTTGCATTTGAAATTATTAAATTTTTAAAAGTAGAGGAAGCAACGGCTACCGTTCTTCTTGTCTTTTTCTTAGGATCTCTTTTTGCAACGCTATTTGGTTTCCTGTGTGGACGCGGGATTGGTTGGATGTTTGAGAAGGGGTATGTTCCTGAATTCTTAAAATCTCCAGTCGTTTTCGCTGTCGTTATCCTTTGTTTTGCGGTATCTGATGAAATTACGCATGAAACGGGATTGCTTGCTGTTACGGCAATGGGGATCACGCTTGCGAACATGCATATTTCATCGATTGACGATATGAGACATTTTAAAGAAAACATTTCAGTTCTATTAATATCAACGATCTTCATCATGCTAACCGCTTCTTTATCCGTTGACACTTTGCTTGAAATTTTTCATTGGCAAATCCTTGCATTTGTCCTACTTATGCTATTTGTGGTAAGACCAATATCGATCTGGTTATCCACGATTGGAACTGACTTATCCTGGCAGGAAAAAACGCTTGTCGGCTGGATTGCACCACGAGGAATCGTCGCATTAACTGTGGCAAGCTACTTTGCGAGTGTGTTGCTTGATGCTGGCTTTGAAGATGCAAAAATCCTAATGTCTCTCACATTTGCGTTAGTATTTGCAACTGTTGTTGTTCATGGATTTTCCATTCGTTGGACGGCAGAGAAGCTCGGACTTGCAAGTGACGGTCAACCGGGAGTTCTAATCGTTGGAGGAAGTACGTTCTCAACGGCGCTTTCTAAAACGTTAAAAGAATTAAAAATCCCAGTATTAATCACGGATTCATCATGGCAAAGGCTTCTTACAACGAGAAAAGCAGGCGTGCCGTTTTATAGAGGAGAAATTCTTTCTGAACAAACCGAATATCGTCTGGATTTAACGCCTTACGAGTACATGATTGCAGCAACTGAGCTCGATTCTTATAACGCCCTTGTGTGTACAACATTCGTTCCTGAAATTGGACGTAACAACCTCTTCCAGTTAAGTTTACGAAACGATCGAGGGGACGATCTTGAAGAGCTTGTTCATACGATTGGTGGACGTGTGGCGTTTAAAGAAGGAGCAACTTGGGAGACCTTGAATCGTAAAGTAGAGAGTGGCTATGTTTTACGGAAAACGAACATTACTCAGCAGTATACGTATGATCGGTATTTGAAAGAACGAGATGAAGAAACAATCATGCTCTTTGTGAAGAAACCTTCTGGCAGTTTAGAATTTTTCGCTCACGATTCTCAAACGAGAGCCGAAGCAGGCGATGTACTTGTAAGCCTGATGCCACCAAGTAAGGAATTTAATCGGATTCGTGAAAAGCTTGATAAGCAGCGTACCGATGAGAAAGAGAAAGAAGAGAAAGAAAAAGAACGTCATTTAGAAGATGAGTAAAGCCCCCAGCGAGGGGCTTTTTTCATGTTCAAAGGAAAAGTCCAATAGAAAGGGTGCTCTAGCTAGAGACTGATGGGGTACCGCAATGATATGCTACTTAAAAGTAGGGGGTTTGGTCATGTATGATGTAACCATCATTGGAGCTGGGGTAAGCGGGATTTTTATGGCATACGAGCTGACAGAGCTATACCCAGAATCTAAAATTATGTTGATTGATAAAGGGAAACAACTCTCAGAACGGAACTGTAGGGCACGTTCAAAACAAGAATGTTCATGTGACGTTTGTGATCAGTACATAGGTTTTGCTGGACTTGGTAAATCAGAAGGCAAGTTTAATTATACGAATGATTTTGGTGGTAGTCTCGGTAGAAAAATAGGAACTGTTCAAGCAGAAAAGCTGATGTGGGAAGTTGACCGCATTCTTTGTTCTTTTGGTGGAGAAGAGGCTGAGCTCTATCATACTCATAGTCCAGAGTTAGAGGTGAGTGCAAAAAACGTAGGATTAGAGGTGTTGACGACTTCGGTAAGACACCTTGGCACAAAACGATCTCGCCAGGTGTTCCAAAGATTATACGAGGTTCTTATGAAACGAATTGATTTGCGGTTTGAAACAGATGTGCTTTCAATTCAAAAAGGGGATTGCTTTAAGGTAAATACCTCAAAAGAAAACATAAAAACTAAGACAGTTGTACTATCAACGGGTAACAGCGGAAGTGAGTGGATGTATCGGCAATGTGAACAGCTAGGTCTTCTGCCTGGTCCTGCTCGTCTAGATTTAGGTATTCGGGTTGAAATGCGAGGGAATCAGCTTGAGACAATCTTAAAAGATACGTTTGAAACGAAGCTTCATATCAAAAGAGAGGCATTTGAAGCAACGACGTATTGCATGAATCCGAACGGCAGAATAATAAGGAAATATCAACATGGTCTTGTCATGCCTGATGGGCAAAATAAGAGAGAAAAAGATGACCCAGGAAACAATTTAAACTTTACTTTATTCGTACCTTCTTTTTATTCTTCGAAAGAGGAGGCCGACTTTGTTGCGCAACAGGTGATAGGTGGGATCAATGGGGGAAAAGATCGAATCGTTGTTCAGCGTCTTCAAGATTTAAAAAAACAGCAGGCGACAACGTCTCAAATTCTGAGTTCGAATTCAATTGTTCCTTCTCTTGATGGAGAAGCTGGTAACTTAATAGATGAAGTGCCAAAGATCTATCTTTGTGCTCTTAGGGAGTTTTTGGATAGTCTCGAAAAGCTGATAGGAGAGCCTATTGATGAAGAAACATTGTTATATGGAATAGATGGTAAGTTTTATGAAGCAAAAATACCAACGAATGATTCCTTTGAAACAGATGTAAACGGACTCTTTTTAATTGGAGATTGTTCAGGTGAAACGCATTCCTTATCACAGGCGGCAGCAAGCGGTTTATATGCAGCAAAAATGATATAAAAAAAAGATCGGCTCAGGTGGCCGATCTTTTCAATATGTGTTATGAAGCGGATGATTCTGATAGTGCTTTTTCACGTTTAGTTAAAAACTTCAACGTAAAAATTGAAAAAGCGAGTAAGGCAATACATGTTAAGCCAAGGTAGAGATTACTATAGATAAGGTTTTCTCCTGTAAGTGATAGGGGATTCATGGAAAATGATACGTCTTTCATATCAAGAAGTCTTCCAAAAATAGCTGAGCTAAACGCCCCTGCAAGGAAGTTCAATAAATTGAAAACGCCCATCCCTACACCGTTTTGGTTGTCGGGTAGAATAGAAGATAGTAAGTCAGCAGTTGAGCTTTGGATTAGCGGGAATCCAAGATAAGCAATTAATAAACAAGGTGCGATGACCCACGCGTTGTAACCTGAAAACGTTGAGATAAGAAGTGTTCCACTCGCAATCAAGAGTAGAGCAATCTTAACAACAAGAATGGCACCACGCTGTTCAATAATTTTACCACCTATTTGCCCGATCAACCCAGCAGCCATGGCGCCAGGAAATAAGACAAGGCCAATCTTTAAAGTGGATAAACCATTTAGTTCTCGCAACATGATCGGAATGACAAAAATCAGTCCGAAAAGCGCTGATGTACCTAGAAAACTTGTTAGAACGGTTATCGTATATTTCGTGTTCTTTAATATCACAGGATCGATAAACGGGTGTGTGATCGTAAATGTCCGCCATAGGAAAAGAATGAAAAAGACGATAAAGATTACAAGTAAATACCATAGGAACGTTGTAATATAGAACAGCAGTGAGGCAACCGATACAGCCATTAAAGCGGCACCTGGTAAATCAATCGAGCCTGATCGCTTTTCTTCATTCGGCAACCATTTTCTAAAGAGTGGTATTGCAAATACTGTGGCAACAGAAAATAGGAAAAGAAAACGCCAATTCAAAGTGCCACCTACAACTCCACCGATGATCGGGCCAACTCCTGAAGCAAATGCAACCGTAGAAGAAATCAGTCCGAATACTCTACCTTTTTCATTAGGTAGAAATCGAATTGGTACGATAAAGGCAAGAGCTGGGATTGTTGCACCACCAATCGCTTGAAGGATTCGTGCGGCTAATAAAGTCGGGTAGTTTGGAGAAAGAAAGCCAATAAAAGCACCAGTAGCAAAGATACTAATTCCTATAGTGAAAAGTGTTTTAATTGGATAAATATCGGCCAACTTGCCGTACATGAGAGATCCAATTGCAAACACAAGAATATATCCAGTTAAGACCCAGCTTACTTCTGAAGGGCTAAGATTGAAAGATGCTGCAATGTCGGGAATGGCTACGTTAAACATCGTTCCATTCATAACAGCAAAAGCTAATATTGTACAAACAAGGATAATTAACTTTTTGCGTGCCGAGGCATCTAATTTTTCATGTTCATAGTAGTCTGACATAGCTGCCCTCCTTTAGTTGTTTTTAAATTCGGTTAACATTATTTATTTAGCATCCCGAAATAATACATATTCCATTTAATCATAGAGGGCTTATTGGGAGATGTAAACTAAGTTGCCTGTCTGAAAATATTCGCTCCTACATATTTTCCCAGTTATAGACATTAGAGGTTATTTCGATTATGATGAAATAAGGAAAGACTGCATTAATGGAGGAACGGTTATGCCAACAATTAAAGATGTAGCAAAACGTGCTGGAGTCTCTCGCACAACAGTTTCACGGGTACTTAATGACAATGGATACGTAAGTCATGAAGCAAGGCAGCGCGTCGTTAAGGCTGTTGAGGAAATGGGATATATCCCAAGTGCGCATGCTAAAACGATGCGAACGAAGCGCTCTGGTGTCATAGGCGTTATTTTGCCAAGAATTAGTACGGAAACAGCCAGTCGCGTTGTGAATGGCATTGAGAAAGAACTTGCAGCTAACGGATATCAAATTCTTTTAACAAATACACAATTACAGCCGGAGAAAGAAATACAAAATATTAAACTACTAAAAAGTCGTCAAGTTGACGGCATTATTTTGCTTGCCACAAACCGGAATCAAGATTTACTTGATACGATTTCTGAAGCTTCGATCCCCTTTGTTGCGATTGGACAGGAGTTGAGCGGAGTAACCTCTGTGGTATACGACGATTATCATTCTGCTTTTAGTGTAACCGAGTTGCTTATTGAAAAAGGTCACCGTAACGTTGGGTTTATTGGTGTACCAGAGACTGACCACTCTGTTGGAGTTGTTCGAAAACAGGGCTATCTTGATGCAATGGAAAAGCACGGTTTGCCAGTTGAAAAAGCGTGGATTCAATATGGTAACTTTACGTTTGAATCAGGCTATGAAGCAGCAAGTCAATTAGTTGGACAATCTGAGCGTCGACCAACCGCGATTTTCGCTGTAACAGATCGAATGGCTATCGGAGCGCTTGGCTTTTTGAAAGAACAAAACATTCGAATCCCGGAGGACATCGCTTTATTTGGGATTGGGGCTTCAGATTTATCACGACATGTGACTCCAGCACTATCCACAGTCGACTATTTTAATGAAGATGCTGGACAGAAGACGGCCCAGCTCATTTTAGAACAGTTATCAGGGAAAGTTTTGGAGAAAGAAAAAATTAATCTTGATTATAGACTTATCGAAAGAGATAGTGTATAGTAACTAGTGAAAACGATGTCAATTTCTTTTTAACCAATGTGGAATCGTTCACATATCGAATGAATACCAGTACTAAATTGTTTAGCAAAGAAGAACGGGTAAATGAAAACGCTCGCATTCTTTTCGTAGAATGTGGAATCGATACCACGAGCAAGATAACCTTGAAGGGAGTTAATAATATGGCTACAAACCGTGAGATCGCTCAGGAAGTCATTGATGCCATTGGAGGTCAAGAAAATATTCAATCGGTTGCTCACTGTGCAACGCGACTTAGAATAATGGTGCACGATAAGGAAAAAATCGATCAGGAAAGAGTAGAAGGTGTTGAAAAAGTAAAAGGTGCCTTCTATAATTCCGGCCAATATCAAGTTATCTTTGGAACAGGAACAGTTAACCGAATTTATGATGAAGTGACGGCTCTAGGAGCAACTGGTTCAACGAAGTCCGAAATTAAAGAAGAGTCCGCTAAGCAGGGAAATGCGTTTCAACGTGCGATCCGCTCATTTGGTGACGTGTTCGTTCCAATCATTCCGGCACTAGTTGCAACTGGATTGTTTATGGGACTACGTGGTCTTGTTTTACAAGAAGAAATCCTCGCTCTTTTCGGCTTAACGCCAGGGGACATCTCGGAAAACTTTATTCTATTCACTCAAGTCCTAACTGATACAGCGTTTATTTTCTTACCAGCGCTTGTGGCATGGTCGACATTCCGAGTGTTTGGAGGAAATCCAACCATTGGTCTCGTTCTCGGATTGATGCTTGTCACGCCAGCTCTTCCGAACGCATGGGAAGTAGCGGCAGGAAATGCAGAACCTCTGAAGTTTCTTGGATTTATTCCTGTCGTCGGCTATCAAGGTTCGGTTATTCCTGCATTTGTTGCTGGTTTTCTAGGGGCAAAATTAGAAAAGCGTATTCGTAAAATGGTTCCTGAAGCACTGGATCTTATTTTAACTCCATTTCTAGTCCTGTTAATTATGATTACTTTGTCATTGTTTGCGATCGGACCGATTTTCCATACAGTAGAAGAGTACATCATGGATGGTACTATTTTCATTCTTGATCTTCCATTCGGACTAAGTGGACTAATCATTGGCTTCTTTCATCAGATCATCGTTATTACAGGTGTTCACCATATTTTCAACTTCCTTGAAATTCAGTTATTTGAAAACCTTGGCTATAATCCGTTTAACCCAATCATTTCAGCTGCTATCGCAGCTCAAGGTGGGGCAGCGCTTGCAGTCGGAATGAAAACAAAATCGAAGAAACTAAAAGCGCTAGCACTTCCATCTTCATTATCTGCTTTTCTTGGGATTACTGAGCCGGCAATCTTCGGTGTAAACCTTCGATATATGAAGCCATTTATTATGGGACTCATTGGCGGGGCAGTTGGTGGATTCCTTGCATCACTCTTTAAGCTTAAAGCAACTGGTCTTGCAGTTACGGTTATTCCAGGTACCCTCTTGTTCTTAAACAGTCAGATCGTTTTATACCTTCTCGTGAATGTCATTTCAATCGGTATTGCGTTCGGTCTTACATGGGCATTTGGCTACAAAGACGGTATGCTAGATAAATAATAAGGAAAGGGGGATCCTCATTAAAAGCGGGTCCCCTTTTTTCAAAATTTTGATGAATTAGGTGGTTTATATGATCGATCGAAATGATGAATTAAAAGAGTTAGCAATAAAAGAAATAAATGAACAACGCGATACGGTTGAAAAAGATCATTATCGCTCCGCATTTCACTTAATGCCGCCTGTTGGACTATTAAATGATCCAAACGGATTTATTCACTGGAAAGGCGTTTATCATGTTTTCTTTCAATGGATGCCGTTCAAAACAGATCATGGGGCAAAATTTTGGGGCCATTATACGTCGACAGATCTCGTGAACTGGGAACTTCAACCAATCGCATTAGCTCCAGGAGACTGGTATGACAAGAATGGTTGTTATTCAGGAAGTGCAGTTGTTTATGAAGATAAAATGTATCTATTTTATACAGGGAATGTGAAGGACGAAGAAGGCAATCGAGAAACTTATCAGTGTGTAGCCGTATCTGAAGATGGGATTCACTTCGAGAAAAAAGGGGTGGTGCTTCACTTACAAGAGGGGTATACACCGCATTTTCGTGATCCAAAAGTGTGGCAACATTTAGGTAAATGGTACATGGTGATTGGCACGCAGAACTTGAATGAAGAAGGGCGAGTCGTCTTATTTGAGTCAGCCAATTTAATGGAGTGGACGTTTAAAGGTGACGTGACTGCTTCGCGGGAAGAAGCGATTGGTGATCTAGGATTTATGTGGGAATGCCCTGACTTATTTGAATTAGATGGTAAGGATATTCTCCTCTTTTCTCCTCAAGGGATAGAGGCAGAAGGTTACTTGTATCAAAACATTTATCAAACAGGATACGTATCTGGTGAACTCGATTATGAAAGTGGAAAGATGAGTCACGGAGGATTTACAGAGCTTGACCGCGGTTTTGAGTTTTATGCACCGCAAACAACGCTTGATGAGAATGGTAGAAGGTTGGTCATCGGTTGGATGGGTGTACCAGAGCAGGGAGAAGGGCATCATCCTACAATTGCTCATAAATGGATTCATATTTTGACAATTCCTCGGGAACTTCATTACGAGGACGAGCGACTAATTCAGCGACCTGCTGTGGAACTAGAAGCGATGCGACATACCGGAATGACAAAAGAAGCGAATCTGTCGAATGAGCAAAAAGAGTGGAGTGACCTTAACGGTGCGGTATACGAGCTACTTGTTCAACTAGAAGAAGTAAAAGGAACGTTTTCGGTAAACTTTCGAAACAACGCCTCTATGACATATGATTCTACAAAAGCATTGTTAACATTTAAGAGAAAAAGCTTTGTAGACGGGAGAGAAGAAACGCGTAGCTGCTTGATTGAAAGCGTGAAAGAGCTCCGTTTTTATGTCGATTCTTCTTCCGTTGAAGTGTTTGTGAACGATGGCGAAGAGGTATTTACATCAAGGTTCTTCCCTGAGGAAATCAACGAGAGTCTTGTATTTGAAGCTGTTGGCCATTCAAAATTTCAAGTGACGAAATGGTTGCTAAATTAATACGGTACGTACAAAACCCCACTGGATCCAGTGGGGTTTTGTTTTTTTACCTTAAAATCACGAATTCTAACAACGATTATGTGATCTTAATCAAAAAAGATAATACGAGTGAAACACGATGCGAAATATGTCAAAACAAGCAAGCGCTGTTTTATCCAGTAAAGTTAAAAAAATCCACAAATATGAACGAATTATGAAAGAAATGTGTCGAAAAAGTGATAAATGCATGAGCAACTTTTGACACTTTGTGACACGTGTCACATTTATATGATGAACCTGCTACAATAGCCAATGGTAACAGTTGTTCCCTGTCATTTACTGTTTAAAATCTACTTAACTATTATATAGGAAGAAAGGAAGGTGGCCTGGCGGTGAAGCGAATGAAATCATTTTTTGCACTCAGTATGTTTCTATCAGTGATGGTATTGAGTGGCTGTAGTAACTTAACCGTGCTTGATCCAAAAGGACCTGTAGCAGAACAACAAGCGAATTTAATTCTTTTCTCTATTGGATTTATGCTGTTTATTGTTTTGGTCGTGTTCGTGCTATTTACACTCATCCTTGTTAAATATCGTGAACGTAAGAGTGGTCCTGAATATGAGCCTCCTCACATCGAGGGGAATGTTTTTCTTGAAATTGTTTGGACCGTTATTCCGGTAATTATTCTCATTGTTCTTGCAGTGCCAACTGTACAAACGATTTTTGCACTAGAAGAGGCACCGGAAGCAACGTCTCATAAAGATCCAATCGTCATTCATGCAACATCAGTTGATTGGAAATGGGTCTTTAGCTATCCCGAGGAAAATATTGAAACGGTGAACTATCTTCACATTCCTGAAGATCACCCGATTTTGTTTAAATTAGCTTCTGCAGATTCAATGGGATCTTTCTGGATTCCATCACTTGGTGGTCAGGAGTATACGATGTCCGGCATGATGACAGAACTTTATTTGCAAGCAGATGAAGTAGGTGAGTATCGCGGACGTAACGCAAACTTCACTGGTGAAGGGTTTACGGAACAGGTATTTACCGTAACGGCTGAATCTCAAGAAGATTATGAAGAGTGGGTAGAAGAGGCGCAAGATGCACCTAAACTTACTCAAGAGAAATACAATGAGTTGATGCTGAAAGGTCATACAGAAGAGCAGACATTCTCAGAAACTCACCTTCAGTGGGTTGATCATGGAATGGACGCTGAATATGCAACAAAGGTTCGTAACGGCGAATCAACTGATGAAGATGATTCCTCAGAGATGGATCACTCAGAAATGAACCATGATGATTCTGAGAAAGATTCCGAGGAACACTCGCATTAAGAGAGGAGGAAGACACCATGAAATTGGATGAATTTTTTGTCACCGGGGATCCGCTTATTTACGGTGCGGATGTTTCGATCGCTTTAACGTTGATCGGTGCCATTTTTGCACTAACGTATTTTAAAAAGTGGAAATGGTTGTGGACAGAATGGCTAACAACAGTTGACCATAAGAAACTCGGTATCATGTATATCATCGCAGCGGTTCTGATGCTATTCCGCGGTGGTGTAGATGCCATGCTCATGAGGGCGCAATTGACGGTCCCTGATGCAGGCTTCCTGGACGCCAACCACTATAACGAAATTTTTACAACTCACGGAACGATCATGATTATTTTCATGGCGATGCCGTTCTTAATTGGTTTAATTAACGTTGTCGTTCCACTACAAATTGGTGCACGAGACGTAGCTTATCCGTTTTTAAACGCAGTAAGTTTCTGGACTTTCTTCATGGGGGCAATGCTCTTTAACATTTCCTTTGTTATCGGAGGATCGCCATCAGCTGGTTGGACAAGCTATGTTCCTTTAGCTGGTCTAGAACTAAGTCCATCAGTAGGACAGAACTATTATTTACTAGGGTTACAGATTGCCGGTATCGGTACATTATTAACAGGGATTAACTTCCTAGTAACGATATTAAAAATGAGAGTACCATCCATGAAGCTCATGCATATGCCTATGTTCACATGGTCTTCATTAATTACAATGGTTATCATCATCTTTGCATTTCCGGTACTAACTGTAGCGCTTGCACTTATGACGTTTGACCGTTTGTTCGGAAGTCATTTCTTTACAATGATGGATGGCGGTATGCCAATGCTTTGGGCAAACCTCTTCTGGATTTGGGGTCACCCTGAAGTGTATATTGTTATACTTCCAGCGTTTGGTATGTTCTCAGAAATTATTAGTACTTTTGCTCGTAAAACGCTTTTCGGTTATAAAGCAATGGTTTACTCCATGGTTGTTATTGCCGGACTAAGCTTCCTAGTATGGGTTCACCACTTCTTTACGATGGGAGCAGGTGGAGCAGTTAACTCGTTCTTCTCCATCACAACGATGTTAATCGCCGTTCCGACAGGTGTGAAGATCTTTAACTGGCTATTCACTCTGTACAAAGGACGAATACGCTTTACGACGCCAATGCTTTGGTCACTTGCCTTTATCCCAAACTTCGTTATTGGTGGGGTAACGGGTGTTATGCTAGCCATGGCGGCAGCTGACTATCAATACCATAATACGTACTTTCTTGTAGCCCACTTCCACTATGTGCTCATTTCTGGTACAGTCTATGCTTGTTTCGCAGGCTTACATTTCTGGTACCCGAAGATGTTCAATCATCGTTTGAACGAGCGCTTAGGAAAATGGACTTTCTGGATTTTTGTAGCAGGCTTCAACTTATGCTTCTTCCCGATGTATTTCCTAGGACTTGCAGGAATGCCACGTCGCGTTTACACGTATGGGGTCGCAGACGGCTGGATGAGCTTGAACGTACTTGCCACAATGGGTGGCGTACTAATGGGAATCGGATTCCTGATTCTTGTCTATAACATCTATTACAGCTTCCGTTACTCTCCACGTGAAACAACTGGAGATCCATGGGATGCAAGAACGCTTGAATGGTCAACACCAGCTCCAGTACCGCATTATAATTTCGCTCATCTTCCTGAGTCAAAAGGACATGATGCGTTCTGGATTATGAAACAGGAAAGAAAGCAAGGAAAGACACAAGAGAAGAAACCTTATAAACCAATTCATATGCCAAGTTACTCTGGTGTGCCGGTTGTGATGAGTGTCTTCTTCTTTATCGCCGGGTTCGGTATGGTCTTCTCCTGGCACTGGATGTCGATCCTTGGACTTATTGGTGTACTAGCAACAATGGTCATTCGTTCGTTTGATTATGATAAAGGTTTCTACGTAAGCGTAGAAGAAATAGAAGAAGATCAAAAAAGGACTACTTTATAAAGGAGGCGTGAAGCATGGAATCAGTCGAATATTCTCCTAACACGCCTTTAGAATATCAGTCGGAAACTGGCCGACTGAATATTCTAGGCTTCTGGATTTTTCTCGGCGCCGAAATTGCACTATTTTCAACGTTGTTTGCAACTTACTTAGTATTGGTAGGTCGAACAGCGGGCGGTCCAGGACCAGAAGAGCTTTTTGAATTAAGTGGTGTGTTAATTGAAACGTTTTTGCTACTAACTAGTAGTTTCACATGTGGACTTGCCATACACTATATGAGAAATCATTCTCTTAAAGGTTTGTTTCTCTGGTTAGGCATTACACTTGCATTAGGTCTAGGTTTCTTAGGATTTGAAATTTATGAATTTGTTCATTACATTCATGAAGGCGCGGCACTAACAACGAGTGCATACTGGTCTGCTTTCTTCGTATTAGTCGGAACGCACGGTGCCCACGTTACAATGGGTATTGCGTGGATCATTCTTATCTTGATTCAGTTAAAACAGCGCGGGTTAACACCTGACACAACAAGGAAGGTCTTTATTTCAAGTCTTTACTGGCACTTCCTTGACGTTGTGTGGATTTTTATCTTCACAGCAGTCTACTTGTATGGGATGGTGATGTAAGATGTCCAACAACGAGCAGACAAACAGTCATAGCCACTTCCCATGGAGCCACTTAATTGGTTTCGGACTTTCGATCGTCTTAACCTTACTTGCTTTGTGGGTAGGCTTTGCTTCAGACTTTAGCCTCAGAACGATTATGATTATTGTTGTGATCCTGGCATTGATTCAAGCGGCGATTCAACTCTTGATGTTTATGCACATCACGGAGAGTGATAGTAGTCGGATTCAAGTTGGAACGATTTTATATGCGGTCTTTATTGCCGTGGCAGTCGTTGCAGGTACAATCTGGGTTATGTCATTCGGCATGCACAATATGAACATGTAATTAAAAAACCGTTGTTTCCCTCTAAGGGAAACAACGGTTTTTGTTTAAAAGTTAAGTTGTTTATTCTTCTGTTTGCGGCATCTTCTTTGCAAGCTGACGTTCCTTAAGGAATGGACGAGCAAAGATAAGGTAAGCAGCTATGTGCGCAAATAAAACGTTAATCGCAAAAAGTGTAATGAAGAGTGTATGTGCTACTGGAGTCATACCGCCACCAATGTAGAAAATTAGCAGTGCCCAGATTGCCACAATAAACGGCATGTGAACTAATGCAAGCTTCTTATAATCCTGCCACAGAAACAACGGTGTAGCCGTGATAACGAAAAGATAGACCATATAGACATCCATAGTGAACAACTCCTTTTAGTGATACCGCTTACAAATTAAACTTGTGTCGAATTAAAGGATAATTTGTGAATGTTTTGTTACAATTAGTATACCACAATTGTTTGAAAATTCTACACATATTTGAGATTTTTTTGCGATCACTTTATGATTTAAGAAGATAAATGAGAAAGTAGGATTGATGATGAGCAGAGTTTCATTCCTTATTTTATGGCTTGGATTAATTTTATATTCTGTTTTTCTAGCACCGGATGGCAATGGTTCTTATCTCTCAAACCTCCTAACGATGAATGATCCAGACGCAGGTTTACTCGCTATGTTTTCCTTACTTGGCGTTTTCCAGCGGTATTTGCCATTCTTCTTCTACGGAACGACAGTGGATCAGTTCCAGCGTGGCCATTTGTTGTAGGCTCTTTTGCTTTTGGTGCCTTTAGTTTGCTTCCCTACTTTATTTTAAATAAAAATAAAGAACGATCGAATCGAACACCAAATAAGGTGAGGAGAGTTCTTCAATCGAAAGGTCTCTCTATTGTTCTGATCGGACTAGCTCTCGGTTTAATGGTGTATGGGCTTTTTGCAGGAGAGGCGACTATTTACCAAAAAGCTTTTTTAGAATCAAATTTTGTTCATGTGATGACCATTGATTTTCTCGTATTGACCGGGCTTTCAATTTTTGCTTTAAGAGACCGAGATGGGGTAGCGGGATGGATCGGGTTAGTTCCAATTATCGGCCCATTATCTATTGTCATTACTAAAAACGGTAAGGAGCGGAAACATGCGTAAATTAGAAAAAAACGAAGTAATCGATGCTGTACGACTTTCAGAATATGCCTTCCAATATACAGTGCCTAAAGAAGAGTTAGATGACAAAATCAAAGGGTATAGCGAGCATGAAATATGGGGTGAATTTGAAGGAGACGAACTGGCTGCGAAGCTACATTTAATCGATTTTGAAACTTGGATATCCGGAAAGAAAATAAAGATGGGTGGCGTTGCGTCAGTCGCAACCTATCCGGAACATAGAAGAGGGGGAAGAGTAGCACGCCTGCTCCGAAATGGTCTTTTTGAAATGAAGAAAAAAGGCCAAACAATCTCTTTTCTTCATCCATTTCAAATTTCCTTTTATCGAAAATTCGGGTATGAAGTTTTGAATAACTGGAAGAAGTTAGAGTTGAAAGCGGAGGACCTTAAGCCTCTTCTTGCTGTAAGTGGAAAAGTAAGGCGTGTTGAACTTGATCACGTCTTTGAAGTTCTGAATCCTGTTTACGAAACGTTTGCGACTCGCTTTAATGGCATGCTCGTTCGAACGGAAAATTGGTGGAAGGAACGCGTTTATTCGAAAGGCGTTCGGTTTGCCACTTATACAAATGAAGAGGGAAATATAGCCGGGTACATTTGTTACAAAATACAGAATCGAACATTAGAGGTTGAAGAAATGGTTTGTTTAGATGGGGAAGCAAGAAGAGGATTGTGGAATTATCTCTGTCAGCACGATTCTATGGTTGATCGCGCAACGATTCTAACGAATGAGAGAGACCAGCTAGCGTTTTTATTAGCCAATCCTAAAGTGAAAACAACAGTCGAGCCGTACTTTATGGCGCGCATTGTTGATGTCGAGAATTTTCTTAGGGAGTATCCGTTTACGTTAAAGTCGGGAGAGACTCTCTTTCTCCATATTACGGATGATCAGGCAGAGTGGAACAATGGAAGCTACCTGATTGATGCCGAAGGAGTTAGGGTGTTTAAGGGAGATAAATCGAATGCAGCGTGCGCTCATCCACCAAAACGAGGGCTACGATGTAACATTAATACGCTGACTTCTGTATTGACTGGCTACCAAGAGCCTTTTTTTCTTAATGAAGCTGGTTTATTAGAAGGATCAAAGGAAGAGGTAGCGCGGTTGCAACGCATACGTTCCGCAAAGGAAACAAATTTCATGGACTTCTTTTGATAAAAATCCCTTTTCTCTCTGGTGAGAAAAGGGATTTTCTTTGTTTTATTCATGGACTTCAGTCGTAGCTTCTCTTTCAGCCTTCATATTTCCTACATATATTAAACGCAAAGCGACAAGCATTAATAGGATGGCGATCAATCGTTTTAAATCAAAGGAAACTTGCAAGCCGCCGAACCAACCGAAGTGATCAATTAGCATCCCCATAGATAGCTGACCGATCACGGTTGAGATATTGGCTGCAATGACACCTATTTGTGGAACAGCGAGAATAGTAAGAAATAGATAGCCTACTCCAAACCAGACGGCACTTAATTGCCATTTCGGTGCTTCAAGTATTTTAAGAAGATCCCCATTTCCTGCGAATAGAATGACGATAAATAAAATCATTGCTCCAGTGATAAATGTGATGAACGTACTTTCAAATGTGCCAGCCTTTTTACTAAACGCCCCATTAATTGAAGACTGAGCGCTTAGAAAAATGCCGCCGATTACAGAGGCGAGTAGAATAAGAATCGACATCGTTTTAACAACTCCTTAAAAGATTAAGATAAGAGCAACGGCCATTAACATAACAGCCATAATTTTTTCTTTTTTTATCTTTGTTGCTTTACTTCCCAACCATCCTTTATGTTCAATAATCATGCTCATGGCCATCTGACCAACGATAACACTGATCATCGCAAGACCTACGCCTACAATTGGAATGCCGATTACAAGAATGGTTAAATAAATTACCCCCAGGAAACCGCCTGATAGTTGCCATTTCGGTGCTTTAAATGTATAAGATAGAGACCCTTTTCCAAGAAATAGCACAACGATCCCTATGATAATCGTCCCTACAGCAAAATTATAAAAACTGCTCTCTAATTTTCCGATTGACTTTCCTAACTCCCCATAGATGGCTCCTTCCACGCTTAGCGCGGCGCCGGCTAGTAAAGCGAGAAGATAAATACCGATTTTCAAAACTGACCAACTCCTATCATATTTATAATTCGAGTAATATCGATATGTTGATTAAAAAAAAGAGAGCTTAGAGCTCTTTTTCAATAAAAGCAGCGACTTGTTGAATCGTGGATTCATTTCTACGGTAATAGGTCCACTTCCCATGTCGCTCAGACTCCAGGAGTCCGGCTTTTTGCATCATCGATAAATAATGTGAAACGGTCGATTGCGACAGGTTTGCCTTTTCTTGAATGTCGCCAACGCATACGCCACCTTTTTCGCTCATGTTCTTAGAAAGATGTGCGGTTGGCTTTTCAAAATGCTCCATTGGATTTTTAAGCCACATTAACATATCAATACGCGTTTCATTTCCCAGCACTTTAAAAATATCAACGTAATTTTCCATGGTTTTATACTAATCGATGATTATCGATATGTCAAACGGGTTGCAAATCTTTTACGTTAAGAGACAAGCGGCATCAATTAAATCGAATAAGGGTATTCTGTTTATTAACAATTAGGCAACAGAAAGATTAAGACCAACTGAGGCTAGTAGTTAGATGCGAAACACTTGTATTAGAGAAAAATACAAAGAAGTGAAACTGCAAACGAGAGGCGAGTAAATAATGACACGTATTGTAACAGCATTAGTCATCATTCTTGTGGTTGGATTGTTAAGTATAGTCAGCGCAAAGGGTTGGCCCTCTTCTACGAAAGATGCATCTGAGAAGAGGGAGTGGATCGGATCATGGACAGCGAGCATGCAGGCGCCTGCTAAAGATGGGAACTCGCATGAAGGATTTAAGGATCAGACAATCAGGTTAATCCTTCGCCCACACTTGGATGGGGAAAAGATGCGTATTCAATTATCCAATGAATTTGGTGCACTCCCTTTATCTATAAAAGAAGTGAGAGTGGCGGTTTCTGGTGAAGGGGCAAGTATCGATCAAGAGACGGATCAGCCCATCACATTTAATGGTGAAGAAGCCTTGACGATTCCCGCAGGAGAAAAAGAGTATAGTGATGCGATTGACTTTCCGGTGAGTGCAGATCAGAATGTAACGGTTAGTTTGTACGTAGATCGTGAAACAGGGCCAACAACGTGGCATCGGCGTTCAAATCAAACGGTTTATATGTCGGAAAAAGGGAATCACGCAGAAGATATAGAGGGCTCTGCATACACATCAAAAGAAGAAGCCTGGTTCTGGCTAGACCGATTAGAAGTTGTTCCTGATGAATCGGTAGAAGGTGCTGTCGTTGTAATGGGAAGCTCCATTGCGAATGGAAACTATTCCACGTTAAACGCAAATCGTCGTTGGCCAGATTATCTAGCTAACCGTATGAACAAGGAAGATTCCGAAGTGAAAATGTCTGTATTGAACGCAGGTATTTCTGCCAACCATTTGATTAATAGTGAAGAGGGAAAAGGACAGAACGCCTTGGCGAGATTAGAGCGAGATGTTTTAAGTCAAGAAGGTGTCAAAGGCGTTATTTTACATGAAGGTCTGAATGATTTGAGACACTATCCTGAATATGATTCAAAGAAAATCATTGATCGAATGAAAAAAATCATTAAAGCAACTCACGAAAAGGGAATCCCTATTTATGGAGGAACATTAACCCCTTATAAAAATTCTAGTATGTTTACAAAAGAGGGAGAAAAGACGCGTCAGGAAGTCAATGAGTGGATTCGAACGAGTGGAGAATTTGATGCTGTCATTGATTTTGATAAAGCATTGAGAGATCCAGATCATCCAGAAAAGTTTCTCTCGAAGTATGATTCTGGGGATCATTTGCATCCGAATGATGAAGGGTATAAAAAGATGGCAGATACGGTGGATTTTTCGATATTTGAATAAGGATAGTCACAATTAAAAGTAATCCTTGCGAAAAGAACGAATGTTCGCTAAAATTGAACTACCGACCGAATATACGTTCTTACATCATGGTATGGCTTCCCTTTCTTAGGGGGAGCCATCTTTTTTTGGGAGGAGGGAAAGGGAATGGAAAATGAGTACGTGTTGAAGCAAATGGAGAAAGATATGAGGGAAGCGATGACGCGATTTTCAACAATGAAGAAAAGAAATAGGATGAAGACAATTGTCCAAAGACAAATGCAAGGTAGTCGTCAGTGGAAAAAGGATATTTGGTAAAGCTTCGATAATCGTTGCTATTCTACCTTGACAAACCGAGAGTAAATTGATTTTTTTGTTAAAATATATTTTCTTATCCAGAGAGGTGGAGGGACTGGCCCTTTGAAACCTCAGCAACAGGTCCATTGGATACTGTGCTAACTCCAGCGGGTGATAAACCTGATAGATGAGAGCCTTCGGTTTTATTTTGTCAGTTACGCACTCATTTAGAGTGCGTTTTTTTGTTTTTCTGGATGGAAAAGTAAGGAGAAATAACATGGAAAGCAAACAGGGTTTTCAAAGGGAAATGCGGTCAAGACATGTCGTGATGCTCTCACTTGGAGGGGTCATCGGCACGGGGTTGTTTTTAAGTTCTGGATACACGATCCAACAAGCTGGTCCTATTGGCACAATACTGTCTTATTTGGTTGGTGCACTTGTTGTTTACCTGGTTATGCTGTGTTTGGGAGAGCTAGCGGTCCATATGCCAGAGACAGGTGCCTTTCATAGCTATGCGGCAAAATACATTGGAGGAGGAACCGGCTATACGGTAGCGTGGTTGTACTGGCTAACCTGGACAGTTGCGCTTGGTTCCGAGTTTACAGCTGCTGGTATGCTCATGCAAAGGTGGTTTCCATTCGTTAGCGTATGGATTTGGAGTGGATTGTTTGCTGCTGTGATTTTTATTTTAAATGTTTTAACAGTGAAATTTTTTGCTGAAACCGAATTTTGGTTTGCTCTTGTAAAAGTTCTGGCTATTGTGTTGTTCATTATTTTAGGTGCTGCTGCTATCGTGGGATTCATTCCAATGGATTCTGGGGCGAACAAATCCTTATTATCTAACTTTACGGATGAAGGAATTTTCCCAAATGGTGCATTCGCTATTTTAATGACGATGCTGGCAGTGAATTTTGCTTTCTCTGGAACTGAACTCATTGGAATCGCAGCTGGAGAAACAGCAAAACCTGCGGTAACCATACCAAAAGCGATTCGAACCACTTTAATTCGGCTAATTCTATTTTTTGTCGGTTCAATCTTTATATTATCAGCACTTCTACCAGCATCAGAAGCTGGAGTTCTAGAAAGCCCATTTGTAGCGGTACTTGAAAGAATTGGTGTTCCTTACGCAGCCGATATTATGAATTTTGTTATCCTTACCGCCATTTTATCCGCTGCAAATTCAGGGTTATATGCTTCGTCGAGAATGCTCTGGTCACTTTCGCACAAGCAAATGATTTCTCCTATTTTTGCTATGCTCAACAAAAATGGCGTCCCTCTTAACGCTGTGATTTTAAGTATGCTAGGCGGAGCTCTTGCACTACTTTCAAGCATCATTGCGCCAGATACCGTTTATGTGGTGCTTGTCTCTATTTCCGGTCTGGCTGTTGTCATTGTATGGATGAGTATTAGTGCGTCACAGTTTCTTTTTAGAAAGAGATATGTAAAAGAAGGAAAATCCATTAAAGACCTTGGCTATCGAACGCCTTTCTATCCTGTCGTTCCGATTCTAGCCTTCGTACTATGTTTGGCTTCCTTGATTGGTATTGCTTTTGATCCGACCCAGCGCGTGGCATTGTACTGTGGGATACCGTTTATTGCACTGTGCTATGGAAGTTACTATTTAACAAAACGAGTAAAGAAAAGGGGAATAAGTAATGTGGCAGAAACAAAATCCTATTAAGGCAATTTTAGAAGATTTTAATTTGGTGATATTGGACGGGGCACTTGCGACAGAGCTCGAAAAATATGGGTGTAACTTAAATGACCCACTTTGGTCTGCGCGTGTTTTACTTGAAAATCCAGAGCTCATTTATCAGGTTCACTTGGATTACTTCCGTGCAGGTGCAGACTGTGCAATTACATCAAGTTATCAGGCTACAATTGAAGGGTTAACATCTCGTGGTTTAAGTGAAGGAGAGGCAGTGGACTTAATAAAGAAAACGGTTTTCCTTGCACGAAAGGCACGTGATGATTTTTGGGAGCAGGAAGAAAAGTTGAATCGCCCAAAACCTTTTATCGCGGCTTCCGTTGGACCTTATGGGGCGTACTTAGCTGATGGATCCGAGTATCGAGGCGATTACAATGTTAGCGATGAGGTACTTACCGCATTTCATCGCCCAAGAATAGAAGCATTGATTGCTGCGGGTGCTGATGTTTTAGCGTTTGAAACCATTCCATCTTTTCAAGAAGCGAGAGTTTTAGGAGGATTATTAAAAGAGTTCCCTACTACTTATGCCTGGTTGTCCTTCACCATTCAAAATGAAGAAAAAATTAGCGATGGAACTGCTCTAAAAGAATGTTCCAGCTATTTTAACAAGAACGAACAAATTGCGGCAATGGGGATCAACTGTGCCTCTCCATCCTTTGTGACAAGAGCGATTAAGGAGTTAACTACTCAAACCGATAAGCCGATTATTGTCTATCCTAACTCTGGAGAAATTTATGAATCAAAGTCAAAAGCATGGTTGGGGAGCGAAACGTGCGGTGGGCTCGTGGATGGATCGAGAGAATGGTTTCAAGCAGGAGCGCGATTAATTGGCGGGTGCTGTCGTACAAGTCCTGAACAGATAAAGCGACTTTATGAAAAATGGAGACAGTAAAAAATCAAATAAAAGGAGGTAACGGCTGTTCCGTTACCTCCTTTTATTTAGTGAATTTAGTTTAAAACGGATTCGTCGCCCACTGTAATGACTGCTTTATGAAAATCCGTGGGTGCAACTTCAATTGACCTACCATATATTCGGCAAGGTCCTCAGGCTGCATGTATTTCTCTTTATCTTGCTCATCAAGCTTGTCACCGAAGACGAGTTCAGTCGCAACAAGGCTCGGATTAAGAGTAAAGACGCGAATGTTATTTCGACGAACTTCCTGCATGAGGGCTTCAGTCATGCCCTGGATAGCAAACTTAGAAGCACTGTAAGAGGTTGAGCCAGCCGTTCCTTTTAGACCACTACTTGACGAGATTGTGATGATATCACTGCTGTCTTTTTCGATCATTTGTGGAAGAACAGCCCGTGTCACATGATACGTCCCATAAACATTTACTTCGAATGTTTCCTTCCAGTCATCTGGTTCAATTTCTAAGAACGATCCGTAACGTCCCATTCCGGCATTATTGATCAGAATATCCGCCGAGCCGAGTTCGTTTTTCAAGTGATCGATGGCTTTATTGACTTCCTCAATCTCTGCAATGTTAGCGGGGGTAACGATCGCTTTAACTCCGTAAGATTCTGCTTCCTTAGCGACTTCGTTTAGCTTGCTTTCGGTTCTAGCAATCAAGCCCACATGAACCCCTTCACTTGCAAGCTGAAGAGCGGTGGCACGTCCAATACCGCTACTTGCGCCTGTAATATACGCAACTTTTCCTTTAATTGTTTGTCCCATTCTGTATCATCCTTTCTCCAATTTACTACTTTCTAGTCTATAGCTAGCAGAGCAGAGATTCAAAGATTAGCAACCGCTTTCTAAGTTTCATAAAAGCATCGGCATGTTTAACTATAGTCCTTAACGGTTACAGTTACTGTGGAAGCAAAGAAAAGCTAAATCAATATAAACCGATTAAACATAAAAAAGGAGTTTTTACATCATGCGTAACCAAATAAAACATTACATCAATGGCGAATGGGTTGAATCAACAGGTTCAGAAACACATGAAGTAATCAATCCAGCGACAGAAGAAGTGATCGGTAAAGTTAGTCTTGGAACGAAAGAAGATTTAGATAAAGCAGTGAAAGCAGCACGTGCGGCATTCCCTTCTTTCTCTCAAACAAGCCGAGAAGAACGTGTGAAAATGCTTGAAGACATTGCAGAGGAGTATGCCAACCGTAAAGAAGAAATTATTGACGTGATTACACAAGAACTCGGTTCTCCACGCTCAATTTCAGAGAAAGTTCATTACAACATGGGCTACCAGCATTTCTCTGAAGCGGCAAAAGCATTGAAAGAGTATTCTTTCTCAGAAGATCGTGGCGATCATACAATCTTTAAAGAACCAGTTGGCGTCAGTGGCCTTATCACACCATGGAACTTCCCAACAAACCAGTCGTCAACGAAAATTGCGAGCGCATTTGCAGCAGGAAGTACAGTTGTCTTAAAACCTGCTGAAATTACACCATTTGCGGCGATTATCTTAACAGAAATCTTTGATAAAGTGGGCGTTCCAAAAGGTGTATTTAACCTTGTGAACGGAACGGGCGAGACGATTGGTGACGGCATTAGCTCACACCCTGATATCGACTTTGTATCTTTCACTGGTTCAGCAGGTGTTGGTGAAAAAGTAATGAAGAACGCTGCAGAAACGATTAAGACAGTAGCACTTGAACTTGGAGGCAAATCTCCATTTGTAATGCTAGAAGATGCAGATATTACTGAAGCAGCTAAAGCTGCGGTTAGCCATATTGCAACAAACTCAGGTCAGGTTTGCTCGGCCGGGACTCGAATGATCATTCCAGCTTCTCGAAAAGAAGAATTTGAAGAAGCTGTGAAAAACGTACTTCCTGAATTCCCAGTAGGTGATCCGAATGGAAACAACTATGTTGGACCACTTGTTTCTGAAAAGCAGTGGGATACCGTGCAGTCTTACATTCAAAAGGGAATTGACGAAGGCGCGACACTCATTGCAGGTGGAACTGGTAAACCAGAAGGTCTGGATAAAGGCTACTATGCAAAACCAACCATCTTTACAGATGTGAAAAATGACATGGTGATTGCACAAGAAGAGATCTTTGGTCCTGTTATGTCAATCATCACATATGAAACAATTGATGAAGCGATCGAAATTGCAAACGACGTTGTTTACGGTCTTGCTGGTTATGTCTTTGGTGAAGATAAAGAAACACTTCGCAAAGTGGCAACAAGCATCCGCGCCGGTCGTATTAAAGTCAACAATGCTGAAATGGACTTCTCAGCACCATTCGGTGGATACAAGCAATCTGGTATCGGCCGTGAGTGGGGAGACTTCGGAATTGAAGAGTACCTTGAAACAAAAGCAGTACTAGGATTCCCTTCTTAAGTAAAATTAATTATGTATGAAAAAGAGCAGTTGCCATAAAGGCAGCTGCTCTTTTTGGTTTGGATGTAGATGAAAATAGGCGCAAATCACTTATTTAGGTTTGTAATGAAACAATTAAAGCATCTTTTAATTTTGCTCACAACCTCCCGATTGGAAGTAAGAAATGGTAAATTAGTTTTGTATGAATTTAGGAGGTGCGAGATGTTTCTCTTTTTTCTGATCGTAGCGAGCAGCGTGGTTGGACTTATCCTGTTCCCGCTCCATGAGATTGGGTTCATTATTGGATTTGGTATTATTGTAGGTTGCTTGCTTCGAGGGTTATACTTGCTTCATGAGATTAATCGTAAGCTTGATCGAAATCACGAGAGCTAGTCTGCAAACAATTTTTAAAATGGAAGTTACTATAAGAGAGGTTAAGTTTTTATTAATCTAAGAGATAGAGGTGTTCGTTTGAAAGAGTTTAATCTTCAAAAAGAATCAGCAAGATTAGTAATCAGACCATTAAAAACGGAAGACTACCAAAACTGGTTACACGAATTTAATGCAAGGCATCCTTCGCAACACGCCTATGATCCTGGGAAGTTGGATATGAGTGAGTGTACAGAAGAATGGTTTAGAGACTTAGTGAATAAGCACCAAGAATTAGCCATAAATGATACAGCTCACGTGTTTGGTGTTTTTCATAAAGCAGATGGCACACATATTGGAATGGTTGATTTCTCAACATTAGCGAGAATGAATTTTCAATGGACACGAATCGGCTATACGATACATAATCAGTATTGGCGTAAAGGATATGGAAAAGAAGCGGTGAGCGCAGCGCTTCAGGTTGCTTTTCATGATCTTGGTTTTCATCGCATCGAAGCCCATATTAACCTGGATAACAGTCCATCGAGTCAGCTAGCCCAAAGTGTAGGCATGGCGTATGAGGGTGTGAGGAAAGGGTTCATTTATGAGAATGAGAAGTGGACCGATCAGTTGGTTTATGTAGTGACTGCTGGAAATGATATAGAATAACAAAAGAGACCATCCTTTTTACCTAGGATGGTCTTTTTCTACTAAATAGCATCATGTTTTTCTTCTAAATTATTTTTCGCTAAAGAACGTTTGATCAAGGCAGCTCCTACAAATACAACGATTAGTAGGGCAGCAACGATGATAAGGAATAGAACGTTAGAAGATAGAAGTTCAATCAAGCCTCCGAGAAGGAGTCCAACTACGCCGAAATCTGAATCTCCGAATGTCGTTCCTTGAAAGCCTAATGAACCAAGCACAGGTAGAAGTAGCGCTGGCAAGAAGCTGATGATCAAGCCGTTAGCCATAGAGCCAAATACTGCTCCTTTACGACCGCCAGTCGCATTACCGAATACACCAGCTGCTGCTCCGGTAAAGAAGTGAGGCACAAGACCTGGCACAATTACTTTTAGACCTAAGATAGGTAGAAGGAACATGCTGAGAAGTCCTGCGACAAAGCTAAAGAAGAAACCGATGATCACCGCATTGTTTGCGAATGGGAACACAGACGGAGCATCAAGTGCTGGGATTGCATTTGGTACGACTTTATCTGCAATTCCTTTAAAAGCGGGAACGATTTCAGATAAGAGCATTCTTACCCCTGCCAAAATGATGTAGACGCCAGCTGCAAACGTTAACGCTTGCATAAATGAGAAGACCAAGAAGTTTGTTCCGCCGCTTAATTCTGATTCTATGAAAGCAGGGCCAGTGAAAAGAGCCACTACAAAGAAAAGAATCGCCATTGTAAGTGATACAGATACAGATGTGTCTCTAAGAAAGTTGAATGACTTAGGTACTTTAATTTCTTCAGTCGATTTAGAGTTTTTCCCAACTGCTTTTCCAACAGCAGCGGCGATTAAATAACCGAAAGAGCCAAAGTGTCCGATCGCAAAGTCATCACTACCCGTAATTTTTCTTGTGTAAGGTTGCAATAGAGCAGGTAACAGAACCATCAAAGATCCGAGAATAAGTGAACCAGTGATGATCATTGTTGCGCCACTAAAGCCACCGGTTGAAAGAATAACGGCGATAAGACAAGCCATGAACATCGTGTGATGACCTGTTAAGAAAATGTACTTAAAAGGTGTGATGCGTGCTAGTAGGATGTTGGCTACCATTCCGAAAAGCATAATCATCGCCGTTTCTGCACCAAATGCATCCTGTGCTAACGCAACAATCGCTTCATTGTTCGGAATGATTCCTTGAATTTCAAATGCGTGATCAAACATGCTACTAAAGTTATCAAGGGAGGCGACAAGTACACCTGCGCCTGCCCCCAGAATAACAAATCCCATAATCGTTTTTAATGTACCTGATATGACGTTTGCGACGTCCTTCTTTTGAAGAAGGAGGCCGATAAGGGCAAATAACCCCACAAGGATCGCTGGTGTACCTAGAATGTCTTTCATTATGAGATCGACCATGATTTATGCCCCTTTCAAGTTTACTTCAATAGCCGTCCTTAGTTCTTTTTTATCCATTAAATTATTTAGCTTAATCACATTTCGCTTGCCATCTTCCAAGTTTTCAACAATTTCCGTAGAGCCTAAGAAGTAATCGGCATTTTCAGATTTACTAGTTGTGAGATCTGTATGATCAACCTCAGCTTCAATTCCAAGCTCGTTTAGAATACTTTTTACGTTCATTTCTACGATAAAGCTGCTTCCTAGTCCATTACCACATACAACAAGAATTTTTTTCATTTTTATTCTCTCCCTTTAATTTGAGTATTTTGATACGAGTTTAATAATTTCTTCTTTTTCCTCTGCACGATAAATCATTTCTAGATTTTCTTCTTCTGATAGAAGCTCCGAAAGTTGAGCAAGAGCTTTCAAATGCGTTTCGTTATCTACTGCAGCAAGCACAATTAGCAACTTTACCTGGTGCTTTTCTTTAGATGAAAAAGGAACTTCTTGATCTAATCGAAGCAAGCTCATCCCAACTGTATTCACACCTTCTTCTGGACGCGCATGAGGAATAGCGATTCCTGGAGCAATTACTACATAGGGCCCCAAATCTTCTACATTTTTAATCATAGCATCGATATAAGAAGAGGTAATTTGCTCAGTTGCAAGAAGCGGCATGGCTGCTGTCTTAATCGCCTCTCTCCAATCTGATGTATCGGTAGCAAATTGTATTGTTTCTTCATGTAATAAGTCATTTAACATAGGTCGTTCAAACCTTTCTATTGATAAGGTGGTTGGTAATGGCGTGAATAACTGCTGTAATTCATTTCTTAGTTCTTTCTCATTTGTAATCGTGCCGTGTTTTTTCATGATTTCAACGATCACATCTGGGTTCGGGACAGCCTCTTCATGAGAAGTGGTTTGTACTTCCTCCATCCAATGAAGGATTTTCTCTTTTCCCTGCTGTGTCAAAATGGGATTGACGGTTAAGACAGGTAACGTGTCGTGTTCTAGTGGAGATGTAGAGAAGACATAATCGACATCGTAGTGGCTTTGCATGAACTGTCTTCTTGATACTGTCCCGATGATTTCTACATTCGTGAGAAGCTTTTCAAGCTGCCCTCTTAAAATATTTGATGTTCCAATTCCTTTTTCACAAACAATAATGGTTTTTCCAAATGTCACTTCTGGAAGCTCTTCCTTCTGCATCCACGCCCCAAAATGCATCGCTAGATAAGCTAACTCATCGTCTGGAAGTTTTTGAGACATCATCAATTCTATCGGCCATACGGCTCGTTTCGTAATCGAAAAGACATCTGGGTATTCCTGTTTGACCGACTCTGTTAGTTCGTTTGTAATGGGAACATGATATTTTAACCGGTAGTACGTTGGTTTAAGATGAAGAAAAAGAGCTTCTTCTAGTTCATCGCGCTGTTCAAATAGGACACAAGCGTAAACTTGAAATTCGTTTACGATCTTAGTAACAACTTTTCTAAGTTTATTACTTTCAAGACTACCCACAGTGCCAACTTCAGAATAATTGATTCTTGAGCCTAGAAGGTGCATCGTGATAAAACCGATCTCATCTATTGATAGTGAGAGTTTGAATTGAACCTCTAAATCTTTTGCAATGCTCTTTGCCGCTTCAAACTCTCTCGTTGAACAAACAGCGTGTTTTTCATCTGGATCGAGTTGAATACGATGCTCGCCTTTCAAGCGCTGAAGAAGAACAACAAGCTGAATGGCAAGAACATGGATGGTATCGTCCGTTAACTCTACTTTTAGAATCGGCTCTGCATTCATGATGATTTGTTTCATCGGAATGAGATGTGAATAAGTGTGTTCATCACCGTTCTTTAAGAGAGGATAAAGAAAATTCGTCATTTCGGTTAACTGCCCATTGGTGAGAACCTCTGACAGAAAGCGACTCAATATTCTCCGCTTATTTTCCTCTTTACCTTCCACAACATATCCTGCTGATCGTTCAAATTGTAACGTTAATGCTTCCTCGTTCAAGACTTTCTTAACAAGCTTTAAATCCTTAGCGACTGTGCCGCGACTAACTTGAGTTCGTTCCATAAAATTCTGCATAAAGATCGGCTTATCATTTGTTAAAAGTTCCACGCCGATTAAGGTGATACGTTCCGGTTGCGAATAGTGGTACTGCCATTCCTTTAATTCCTTCATCAATTTAGGAACGGTTTGTTTGGCCTCTTCAGAGAGGTAGTATCCCATTCCTTGTTTTGTTTGGATAATAGGTAGGTTGTTTTCATTTAGCCAATCATTAATCTTCTGTAGATCATAATGAACGGTTCGTTTTGATATCCCAAGTTGGTCAATGACATGATCAACCGTAACTAATTCTGTTGCGTTCACGAGTTTCGTTAATAGAAATGTGCTTCTTTCATCAAGTGACATGGAGATCTCCAACTCCCTTACATGTGCAAAATGATACGGATGAAACAAATCATGATTTGATAGTGCTAAGTATATAGCCGATAAAACAATTATGAAAGGGGTTTCAATGTGTTGTTTTTGTATTCTGTTAATTTGCAAAAGTGAACGGATTCATTTTTGGAGGGTTTAAACTGTTTTCCTCGATCTTTAAAGTGCATTTTAAAGAAAGAAAACGATCTTAAAAACAAAACTAAAAAAGCGTTTCATTTTTACCAGTTTGGGAAAATAAGGAATAGGTGAAAGAAACTGGTGATTCAAAGACTCACATCCGGTAGCACGATACATCATTTGTGATCACATCCCTAGCCTTCTCTTGCCAAAAAAATGAATTGGAGTGTTTTTATGTTAAAGAAGTTAGTCCCTCTATCGGTAGCAGCAATTGTTTTTGTAGGAGCTCCGTTTCACGCATCTGCAAAGGAAATGAGTGCAACAGACATTTTAAAGCAGTCGAATGAAGCGATGACGGAAGTGGAGAGCTATTCTACAAAAACGAATATGGAACAGTCGGTGCCTCTTGAAGGAGAAACGATGATGATCTCCAGCCAATCTGAAGCAGACATTACGTTAAAGCCTTTTGCAATGCATCAGGTCGTAACAACAAAATCACCTGAAGAAGGTGAAATTTCGCTAGAATCTTATTGGACAGAGGAAGGTTTTTATCAAGAAGATCCTGAAAAAGGATGGATTAAGATGCCGGAAGAACTCACAAAGGGTTTAGAGGAACTCCAAAGCATGTCGTCGGTAGAAGCACAAATAGCTCAGGCTGAAGAGCTTGGCAAAGAGATGAGCGTAGAAGAGACGGATGATGGTTTTGTGTTAACGTACGAAGGGGACGGCAAAACGTTAATGGAAGCGTCCATGAAGATGTTCCAAGAGAGCATGTCAGGTGAAGAAGGCTCTGGATCTATGAAAGGTCTTATGGAACAAATGAAGATTAATGATTTTAACTATAAAGTAACAGTTGATAAAGATACGTATTACATGAAGCATTTAACAATGGATATTGATATGGATATGAAGATTGAAGATGAAAGCATGAACATGAAACAATCAATGGAAATGTCGATCGACAATTTTAATCAAGTTGATACGATTACCGTTCCGGAAAACGTGATTGATTCAGCTAAACCACTTGAAGGAATGGAAGATGGCGGGGAAATGCCTGAAACAGCTTCTACCAATCCGATGCTTGCCATTGGTGGAGCGGCTTTAGCTGTTGCTGCAGGTGGTTTACTACTTTATAGAAGACGTTCCGTTAGCTGTTAATATGGCATAAAAACCGCACATTAGCGGTTTTTTCGCTTTCTTTGGTGAGGTGAAGATTTTGAACAAATTATATGGTCTGATCATGTGTGTAGGAATCGTGATGGCAGGCTACTATGGGTATGAATGGTGGCAGGGCACACAGGGAGTAGAACAAGTTTCTGCTGAAGAAACCAAGCAGTGGCAGAGTACGAAAGAAGCAGAGGTTACGAAGGAAGAAACCGTGAACGCACAAGAGGTTTTAATGAGTGATAAGATAAAGACGTTTGATACTGGACAAGAAGTAGGCAGGTTAGTTATTCCTACGATTGAAAAAGGGTTTACGACCTATTGGGGAACAGATGAAGACACGCTAAGTCAGGGGGTTGGCATGTATGTAAGTCAATTCACCACGACACCAGATCAAAGGCGTCATACGGTTCTTAGTGGGCATCGTGATACAGTTTTTACTGGTTTACAGGATGTACGAAAAGGTGATGCGGTCTTTCTTGAATACGAGGGAAAACGCTATGAATATGCTGTCGTAAGTATGAAGGTGGTAGATGCGGATGATCGAACGGTCATTGTCGATAAAAAGGAAGCGACCTTAACGTTAACAACGTGCTATCCATTTGATTTTATAGGAAGTGCGCCTGACCGGTATGTGATTCAATCTGAATTAGTTAACGTGTCGGATATGTAGCTATTAGTCTATAAAAAGCAAAAAGTCCTGCCGTCGAGCAGGACTTTTTACATGTGAGAGAATGAAGTCGTTGGTCGTAAGCGCGGGGTAATGGTTTCCACAAGCTGTTTGCCCTTTCCTTGCTCCATTAACTGCAGCAAAGTGACCGCCATGCTTTCCTCCACTTCATACGTTAAGCCTGTGTTGTAATCGATGAGAAAATACATTTTTCCATCTTCAACTGTTCCTGATAAGAGCTCGTACTTGTCGTATTCGAAGTGTACCTCAGTTCCATATTGCGTCATCTCAAGATACGTTTCAAAAGGGGTGACAGGGAAACTTTCGAAATTGTTCATGTTCATCCTCCAACTTTTTAATAGACTTTAAGAAGCAGTCTATCCAAGTAAGCTGTTCTCTATACATGAAAACGAGAATAAGAGATTGAAAGTTTGATAAGGAAATTTAGTTGGATGATAAAGCTAACCTTTTGACTTTCAAGGAATAGTGCTGTATCTTATTTCCTAGTAAATATATATGAATAATTCGCATTCGAAGGAGGGGGAAACTATGAAGAAGATCTTAAGAGGCTATTTAAACGCTTCGTTAATTATAAAAATTACGGTTGCACTTATGCTCGGAATAGCAGTAGGACTCATATTTGGTGAAAATGCAGCGGTTTTGGCACCATTTGGAGACTTATTAATTAAATTGCTATCGTTTCTTATCATTCCACTTATTCTATTTACATTAATCGTTGGTGTCAATCAAACGAAACTAAGTAACCTTGGTCGCATGGGCGGAAAGGTGTTTCTTTATTACGTCTTAACATCTGCACTAGCGATTATTGTTGGATTAACAGTAGCGAACTTGTTTAATCCAGGTACGGGTTTATCGATAGATCCAGATCAATCATTTGATGTACCGGATAATCCAGGCATCGTCAGCGTGCTGTTAAACATTGTGCCATCAAACATTGTGACGGCATTCAGCGAGATGAATCTCCTTGGGATTATCTTTACTGCCTTTGCTTTTGGGATCGCCATTGCTGCGTTACGGAAATCGGAAGAACATGGGGAACTTGGCGAACACCTTTATAAAGTGGTTGAAGGCTTAAATGAAGCCACATTTAAAATCATGAACGTTATTCTGCAATATGTTCCCATTGGGATCTTTGCAATCATTGCGAAAACAATTGGTAACCAGGGAGTGGATACAATTCTCTCGCTCGGAAATATGATCGCAGTGCTCTATATTGCGTTGATTGCACAAATCGGTATCTATGTTCTATTCTTACTGGTGTTTAAAGTAAGTCCGAAAGAGTTCTTTCGTAACGCAAGTAAGCCGATGATTACGGCTTTCGTGACGCAAAGTAGCTCTGGAACCTTGCCGCTTACGATGAATGCGGCTAAGGGATTAGGCATCTCGAAAAGTCTTTATAGCTTTAGCTTGCCACTTGGCGCAACGATTAATATGGACGGAGCGGCTATTCGAATTGCGATTTCTGCAGTATTTGCGGCGAACGTCGTTGGCTCACCGCTTAGTTTTACAGATATGGTGATGGTCGTGATCGTTGGAACGCTTGCATCGATTGGTACAGCAGGTGTTCCAGGTGCAGGTATTGTTATGATTGCAACCGTGTTTGCGCAAGTAGGTTTACCAATGGAAACCGTTGCTTTATTAACGGCTGTAGATGCTTTAGTTGGCATGGGAGCCACAGGTCTTAACGTAACAGGGGATCTTGTTGGCGCGAGCATTATTAATCGAAAAAAAGATCAGTAAAATAAAATCCGCAAAAAAAGTCAGGCTTGATGCCTGGCTTTTTATTTTGATTAAAATTTAATTTTGAAAAAAAGACTGTAGTTTAGGTGTTTGTATTCGCTTACGATTTCGAAATCCTTCCTCATTTTAGTGGTGTGTAAGAATAATCCATTTACTTTTAACAATCAAAATATTAAGATAACAATAACTTTAGAGCTTTCATGTGGAAAAGGAAATGGGGGATATGGGTGGCAGAACTTAGGGGGATTTGGAAAGATTGGCGATTGCATTTACTTGTATTAGTCATTGTTGCGTTAACGGAGTGGATAGGCGTTTTTCAGTTTACGGTTGGACCAGGCGTGATCTTACTGTTACCGATGCTATATGCCATGCTCATTGGACTTGGTTTGTTTTTTACCCCAGTCATTAAAAAAGCACAGGCGCTAAATGCTGAACCGCTTATTGTGCTAGGTGTGACCTTGCTTATTGCGAAAATAGGGGTGATTATTGGTCCTTCACTACCGAAGTTAATTGAGGCGGGACCTGCTTTGCTGCTCCAGGAATTCGGGAATTTAGGCACGATTTTCATTGCTCTTCCGATCGCTGTTTTACTGGGATTGAAAAGAGAAAGCATTGGTATGACGCATTCTGTAGCAAGAGAGCCAAACGTTGGGTTGATTGTTGATAAATATGGCTTCAATTCACCTGAAGGACGAGGCGTAATGGCGATTTATATTTTTGGGACAGTTTTTGGAGCTGTGTTTATGGGCGTTATCTCCGGATTCCTTGCGACGATTACACCACTACATCCGCTTTCATTTGCGATGGCGTCTGGGATAGGAAGTGGAAGTATGATGGCAGCTGCAAGTGGCTCGCTCGTTGCTGCTTTTCCTGCATTTTCCGATGATATTATTGCATTTGCAGGCGCGAGTAATTTGCTGTCGTTATCAACGGGGTTATACATGAGTATTTTTATAGGTCTTCCATTAACAGAAAAGATGTATCAGCTCATGACAAGAGAAAAATCATCGCATAACGTGGGGAAGGGGGCATAAGATGTTACTAAAAAATGTACAAGAGTGGACATTGTTATTAATCATCTTCGGTCTGATTGCTGCCATTGGGAACTGGATTGGTTACAGCGTCTTTCCTGTTGCTGCTTTACCTGGTATGGCGGTTTTAATTGTGATTTGTTTAGCTGGCCTTATTCTTCAGCACGTTCTTCCTGTGAATATTCCGAGCGTGGCTTACATCGGGATTATTGGAATTCTTGTATCTATGCCCGTCATGCCCGGCTCTGAGTATATCGTAAAGTGGACTGAAAATATTAATATCCTGGCTCTGGCAACGCCGATTCTTGCATATGCTGGTATCGCAATTGGGCGCTCATGGACTGATTTTGTGAAGCTTGGCTGGCGAAGCGTTGTCGTAGCCATGTTCGTTATGGTTGGGACATTTCTTGGTTCAGCGTTAATCGCTGAAGTGGTGTTACGAATGCAAAAGATCATTTAACAAAAACTTCCCTAGCGGAAGTTTTTTTGTGTAGAAATACAGTTTCATAAGAGACTTTCTAGTAAGTGAAGAGATCGGCAGTAGATCTTTGCAGCATTTCCTGAAAAATCAGGATCGGGTAATTTGAAAAGTGAAAGCGAAGAAGTGTTGACGAACCAATCCTTGCGATCAGGTAAATCATGGTGTACATCTTTCCATACAGATAGAAGAGGACTATAAAGACGAGGTCCTTTTTTGAGCGAGCATTGTTCGAGGACGCGTTTTTCGTCTGGTTGCCCTTCTTTTAGTGAGTGAAAAAGCTCAGGCCAGAAGTCTTTTCGTGAGCCAGTATGAGAGTAACGTGTTGACCACTCTAAAATCTCATTTAGAATCGAATGCTTAGAAAAAATAAGTTGATAAAGACGTTTTCCAAGTTCAATCCGTTCTTTCACATAAAGAAAATGATTGGCAGGTTCTCCGATGAGTTGAATCGAGCCGTTCCGAATCATTGGGAAGAGGAGAACGTTCATATTGAACACATTTTGTATTTGAAAAGGAAGTGTGTTAAAAACGGTTTGGTTAAAGTGCTGATCATTTATGATACGTGAATCGATATAGTGCTGCTCGTTAATGATGAGGGCCACTGAAAGGATGTCTGAGGCTTTGTCGTTCCAGAAGCGATTCCAAACGACTTTCATAAAAGAAGAAACGTGAAAGGCTGATAGGAGGTGAAAAAGTGGCTTTTTCACCTTAAGACTTTCTTCATAGATCAGCAGCTGCGGATACGCATCTTGAAAAATTAGCCAGTTCCCTCGTTCTAGAAAGGAAAAGAAAGCGTACTGATCATCTGCTGATAAAAAGCGAGGGAGATATTCTCCTTTTAAATCAGTCATTGTCCACCCGGCATTCCGGGAAACAATGTGGGCAAGGAATGCCCAGTGAATTTCTGGGTGCTTTAAATAAAAATCGAGATACGCTTTCGTGCGCGTAACGTTATTTCGATTGGCTCGCTCTGTTTGTTCGCGAATGATTCTTGTTAGCTTCACTTCTTCACCCGTTAAAGTAAGAGCGGGAGGTGATGAATGGCAGGCCCCTTTCAATTCCTTCATAAGAGGCATTTCCTTTTTATTCGCTGATTGAAATAAGGGGAACGATAACTTCACACCGGCTTCCCTCCTGATGCCTTGTTTTTATATACCTATGTCAGTGAATTTAGGAAAGAAGACTGTTTTTATCAAAAACCAAGACCATCTGATGGTTATAGCAAGTCCAGACTGTTGATTGATTGGCTATTATAAAGGGACAAAAAGTTGTATTTCATCTTCCTTAATCTACCACCAGATAGTATATACGTGTATGATAGAAGTATTTAATAGAATAGGACGAGATAGCTGTGGGATTTTCCCCAAACACATTGCAATGATCCTATAAAGGGAGGCCGATTGCTAGATGAATGGCCGCTGGAAGAAAGAGCTTGAATCAGAGGAACTTCTCAATATCATCTTTGCTTACGCATCGCGTATTACGATTGAGAACAATCTTGATCGCCTTTTGTTGCTGATGGCAGATATGGGGCGGGATATGACGGTTGCCGATCGCTGTATGCTGTGGTTATATGATGAACAAAAAGACGAGCTATGGGCGAAGGTGGCAGAGAGGGCGAAGGAGGTTCGTATACCTGCTTCAAGCGGTTTAGCGGGGTATGTTTTTCAGACGGCAGAACCGCTTGTTATTGAAGATGCCTATCAAGACGATCGGTTTCATGCAGACATGGATATAACGTACAACTATCGAACGAAGTCCGTTATGGTTATTCCACTAAAAAATAAGCAGAACCAGACGCTAGGAGTTTATCAAGTGATTAATAAATTAACGAAAGAGGGTGTATTTACGACCCGTGACGTTAAAAAAATAAGCCTCGCCGCCTCTTATACTGCCCAGGCACTTGAATCGGTACTTATGAATATGGAGATGGAGGAAGCACAAAGAGAAATTATTTTCAAAATGGGAGAAATCGGTGAAGTTCGTTCAAAGGAAACAGGCTCTCACGTCAAGCGCGTAGCGGAGTATGCAAAGCTTCTAGCTATTAAATCTGGTTTAAGCGAAGAACAAGCAGACCTTATCAAAGTCGCCTCGCCAATGCATGATATCGGCAAAGTAGCGATTGCCGATGCGATACTAAACAAGCCAGGCAAACTTTCGGAAGAGGAATATCTTGCAGTTCAGGCACATGCGAGTATCGGCTATCACCTTCTTGAAAATTCAAAACGAACCATACTAAAAGCGGCAGCGATCATTGCCAAAGAGCATCATGAACGTTGGGATGGAAAAGGTTATCCTGAGGGACTAAGTGGAGAGGAAATTCATATTTATGGCCGAATTGTTGCGGTAGCCGATGTATTTGATGCTCTTGCCACCGATCGACCTTATAAAAAAGCGTGGGCTCTAGAAGATATTCTTACTCATTTTAAAAATGAGAAAGGAAAGCAGTTTGATCCATCGCTAATTGACGTCTTTTTGGAAAATCTGCATGGCTTTCTCCAAATAAAAAAACGATACGAAGATTAAAAAGTAAAATAAAGAGCGCACTCGGCGCTCTTTATTTTTGTAGAGAATGGAGGTTAGAAAGTTCTTGAGCTAGCGTGTCAGCGATCGCTTTCATACCAGAAACCCCTGCTTTTCTTTCTGCTTCTGCATTGTAGTTTGTATTTGTGTTCACATCATAAGTAAAGAGATCTCCACGTTCATTTTGAATGCATTCAATCCCTGCGAAGGCAATGCCGTTTGCTTTTAAGAAAGCTTCGTAATTAGCGAGAACAGGGTGATTGAAGTTTTCGATGACTTCGAATTTAGGCTTCGGCTCCTCCGTTGTAGGGCAGAAAGTATCGCCAACCTGGCACGCATCTGCAGGACAAAGTTCAAAGCCTTCTGACGTATCAACGCGAACAGCATATAGAAACTTACCACCTACGAATTCGCATCGCGTTATGGATTCGTCAGGTGAAGAAATGTACTGTTGAAGCAATGTAATCCCGTCAATCGAATCTTCAAAAGCATCGCTCTTAACATAAGCTTTCAGCGTCTCAGGATTGTTAAATAGCTGAACGCCGAGCCCTTTACCTGCTCGGTTGTGTTTTGTAATAAACGGTTCAGAAAACGCATCCGCTGCTTTTGCAAGATGATCCTTCCCAACGGAAGCAATGGTTTTTGGTGTAACGATGCCATGTTTTCTCAGGGCTGCATATTGTGCCACTTTGCTTACTTCAAGAGTAAGGGCACGGCTATCATTTAATACTCTTCGACCGTGACTCTCCAACCATTCGAGTACTGCTGCCGTGTATTCAGGAGCATAACGATGATCACGCGTATGAGAAGAAGCACTCATGCGATTATAGAAAATACCGTCTGGCGGTACATCACTTAAATCAAGGCTTCCTTCACTAAGAAACCAGTCTTCGTATGGGACATGAAGCGCCTCAAGTTCTTGCTTGAGAGGTTTTGTCCATTCTTCGTTTTCATGGATGATAAATACTTTCGCACTCATTTCATAACCTCCTTTATTTATAACCGTTAAAACCTATCATTTTACTCAAGTATAAAGGAGTTTCGATTAGAATCCTAGTAAAAACGTTTTGTTAAAGCACCAAAAAAAGCAGAGCGTTGTCGCTCTGCTTTAATGTCTAGATCGCCCAGTTCCCTTTTCGGAACACTGCCTCACTTGTTCCATCTTCTTTGATTCCGTCAATATCCATTTCTTCAGAACCAATCATAAAGTCAACGTGGGTGACGCTTTCGTTCGCTCCTGCTGCTTCAAGCTCTTCTTTCGACATGGTCTTACCACCTTGAAGGCAGAAAGAATAAGCATTCCCAATCGCAAGGTGATTCGAAGCATTTTCATCGAAAAGCGTGTTAAAGAAAATGATTCCCGCATTAGAAATAGGTGAATCATGAGGAACGAGCGCTACTTCACCGAGGTAGTGTGCGCCTTCATCTGTTTCGATAAGATGTTGAAGCGTTTCATTGCCTTGCTTCGCTTCAGCTTTAATGATGCGACCTTCTTCAAATGTAAGCGTAAAGTCTTCAATCACTGTTCCACCATAGCTTAGCGGCTTTGTTGAGGAAACAACGCCGTTTACGCCGTTTTTATGTGGAATGGTGAACACTTCTTCTGTCGGCATGTTTGCGACAAAATGATCGCCTTTCACATTTTCACTAATGCCACCTACCCACTGATGAGCCTGTGGAAGGTCAATTGTAAGATCAGTGCCTGGCGCACGATAGTGGAGCTTGCTATAATGTTTAGCATTTAAATAATCCACTTTTTGCTCAAGGTTTGCGCTATGTTCTTTCCATGCTTGAACCGGATTTCCTGTTGATACACGAGTCGCCTGGAAAATGGCTTCCCACAGCTTTGCTTCTTGTTCGTCTTCTGGTGCCTTAGGGAAAACCTTTTCGGCCCATGCTTTCGAAGGAACAGCGACAACAGACCAGCTATTGTGATCAGACATAATGTAGTTACGATAGCCTTCCATTGCCTTTCCTGCTGTTTTGCTAGCATTCGAAATTCGTTCAGGATCGACTCCTTTTAAAAGGTCTGGGTTGGAAGATGTAATCGAAAGGAATGCAGCACCGTTTTCAGCCAACTCCTCAAATCCTTTTGCTTTCCATGTTGGAAACTCCTTGAATGCTTCATCGGGTGCTTTGTCATACTTAATACGAGTTAAGCTTTCGTCATTCCACTCAACGTGAACATTCTTTGCGCCAGCTTCATAAGCACTTTCTGCAATATTACGCACAAATTCAGCTGATGTGAGAGGAGCGCTTACGACAAGCGTTTGTCCTTTTTGAATATTTACGCCAACTTTTACCGCTAGATCTGCGTATTTCTGAAGATTCTCTTGAAACGTAGCCATAGTCAAAGGTCTCCTTTTTCCAAATAGTCATACAACTAAATTGTAGCAGATTTCAATAATTTTAGTAAATTATTCCCTGATTACCTATTGCTAAAGCAAGTTTCTGGCAATAAACCGTCCATTTCGGATATGTTATAGATAGTGAAACTTTGAACTGAGGGAGCTTTTCCCCAGAGGTTAGTTGAGCAGGGACCGACAATCGCCCTCACTTGAGGTGAGGATAAATCTTCTATATTGGAGTGATAGAGAATGAGTACGAATTATGAGCTTGCAACATTTGCTGGAGGTTGCTTCTGGTGTATGGTTGAACCATTTGAAGAAATGCCTGGCATTCAAAGCATCGTATCGGGCTATACAGGTGGAGAAAAGCCTTATCCAACATACGAGGAAGTGATTTCAAAATCGACAGGGCACGTAGAGGCCGTCCAAATCACATTTGACCCAAATATTTTCCCATATAGTAAATTGCTTGATCTGTTCTGGCGTCAAATTGATCCGACAGATGCAGGAGGGCAGTTCTTTGATCGCGGTGACACGTATATTACAGCGATCTACACCCATAATGAAGAGCAAGAGCGGCTTGCTGAACAGTCACGTAAAGATCTAGAAGCAAGCGGTCGTTTTTCAAAACCGATCGTGACAAAAATTCTTCCAGCTAAACCATTTTACCCTGCTGAGGAATATCATCAGGATTACCATAAGAAAAATCCTGCTCACTACAATCGCTACAAAAAAGGATCAGGTCGTGCTGATTTTATAGAAAAAAACTGGGCTTTTGAAAAGAACGATGACGAGCTTCGCAGCCGTCTTACAGACATTCAATATGAAGTAACACAAAAAAATGGTACAGAGCGTCCGTTTCAGAATGAGTATTACGATAATGCAAAACCAGGTATCTATGTGGATATCGTATCAGGTGAACCGTTGTTTAGCTCAACCGATCAGTATGACGCAGGATGCGGCTGGCCAAGTTTTACACAGCCGATCAACAATCATTTTGTCAAAGAAAAGAAAGACTTCAGTCACTTTATGATTCGAACAGAAGTACGAAGTAAGGAAGCGGATTCTCATCTCGGCCACGTCTTTAATGATGGACCCGGAGAAAATGGCCTGCGCTACTGCATCAATTCAGCAGCGATGAAATTCGTTCCGAAAGAAAGTCTAGAAGAAGAAGGATACGGCGAATACCGAGTATTATTTGAATGAGAGAAGTTGATATTGCCATCATAGGTGGCGGTATTGCTGGAATTTTGGCGGCTAGAAAGCTAATGAAAGCTGGATTTGAAGTACTTGTACTTGATAAAAGCAAAAGCGTCGGTGGTCGTCTCGCAACACGAAGGATTGACGGTGGCCGCGCTGATCATGGGGCGCAATTCTTTACCGTTCGAACCGATTCGTTTCAGCAGCTAGTCGATGAATGGGAGACGAATGGCTGGGTATCAAAGTGGTTCGGACAGAAACATGCGAGATATAAAGCAACAAACGGAATGAATCAACTAGTGAAAAATCTCGCAAGTGAAGTCCCGCTCCAGAACAAGTTTAAAGTGAACCGCATCATTCGCGATGATGAGAAATATGTGGTCATTCCTGAGGAAGGTGAGCAGGTAACATCCAGTGCGATACTTCTGACGCCACCAGCACCTCAAACGGTAAAATTATTGGAAAGCAGTGATGTGCTTTTTTCAGAACATACAATGAAATCACTTAGGAACATCCATTTCGATCCTGCGCTCGTTTGTCTTATTACGTTAAAGGGTGAACTCGCTTTTCTTTCACCTGAAGGTCACAAGGACACAGATTTACCTGATGGAATTGAGCGTGTTGTGGATAGTCGTGCTAAGGGAATCTCTGAGGAACAAATCCTAACCATTTATGCAACGGCTGATTTCTCCAAAGCTTATTATGATCATGGGGATGATGTTATCCTAGATGAAATATTATCGAGGATAGATCTTCTCCTTCCAAATAAATTCATTAGTGGTCGGCAGTTAAAAAGATGGCGCTACGCTCAGGCAGATCACGTCTATCCTCATCCGTTTCTACAGATGTCTATGAGTGAAGCTGTTTTCGTTTCAGGAGATGCTTTCTTACATGAAGAGGATGAAACAGGAAAAACGCGAATCGAAAGTGCGGTAATATCAGGGCTATCTGTCGCCGATGCCATGCAGCAGTTTTTGAACGGGAAGGCTTCTACGTAAAGCCTTCTTTTTTTGCATTGGAATGTTTTAGAAAGTTATGAAAACAATCGATTGTCTAGTCGATTTTCGTTATAATAGAATATGTGGAAAAAATTTCATTATTGAAAAAGGTCAACATGAAAAGGGTTGAAAATGAAGTGAATGTGAGAACACAAAACGATCATTCGATAGAAACGATTTTATCCCTATTTCGATGGGTTTTTCTCGTTATTGCAGGTGTATATTACTACTTTCTCTTACAAGGAACGAGCCTCTCTTTTTTAGTTTTGTTTTTATTTGGTGTCGTTTATATGACGATTGCTGAATTTGCGCTTCACCGTACTCCTTTGAACTCAAGAAGATATCAATATATGACTAAATTGAGCGTGGTTTTTGATTACGTTGCGTTTCTCTGGTTGATTGCCCTTACTGGTGGTGCAGAAAGTTCTTTGTTTCCCATCGCTTACTTAATTATTTTACATGTAGCCGTGTATTGGAAATTTATCGGCGGTATGGTTGCAGCTCTTTTACTTGGCGGAGGGTATACTGGTGTTCTTATCTTTAGTGGTTATTCGTTTACCGGCGAAGGGCTTGTTGTATATCTTTTAGACTTTATGTTTTTAATTTTTATTGGGTTATTAGGGGGGATCATCGTTTCGAGAGAGCGAATGATGCGCTCGAAAAACACGCAGCTAGAGGACATTGCTCGAAAAGATTTTTTAACAGAACTCTACAATCACAGGTCCTTCCAAGAAGATTTACGCTACTGTGCTGAGCAAGGGAATCCGGTACTTGTTGTTCTTTCGGATATTGATTATTTTAAAGCGGTTAATGATCAATTTGGACATATGGTTGGTGATAATGTATTGCGTAAAATTGGTGATATTTTCAAAAAACAAATCGGAACGAGTGGAAGAGCGTATCGGTATGGAGGAGAAGAACTTGCCATTCTACTTGATGCCACTAATATAGAAGAAGCGAAAGAACGTCTTGAGAATATTCAACTAGCGATTCGGAATACAACGTTTACAGCGGAAGGTGATCGCTTTAGCATAACAATGAGCTTTGGCACAGCACTTTTCCCATTCGAAAATGGCATTACGCCTTGTTTGAAGCTTGCAGATGAACGTTTGTATTTAGCAAAGAAACAGGGGAGAAATATCATTTACTGGTATGACCAATATATAGAAAAAAGCTCGCGTCTCAAACTTTAAGGAGGAGAGACGTGAGCTTTGCTATTGTAATCCGTTTTTATGTAAGATCGACGTAATAATATGCTTGGATGAATTCTCAAATAGAGAAAAGTAATTGAGGACATGTCGATCAGGAAAAAGTTCCTTCTGAATGACAGAGGCAGGCTTTCCATCGCTGTGTTTTTGGAGAACCTGGTTTTGTATGGAAAGAAGATAATGAAGCTTTTCTTCCAGTCGCTTCCGTCCATTTTGCAAAACGCCCGCATGAGAACAAAAAACGGTGTCAAAATCATAACGTAAAACATAATGAAGGGATTGAATCACGTCCGGTATAGATTCAAACGCAAAAATGCTTTTAGGATGACTCATCACATAAAGATCACCAGTAAACAGCCAGCCCTGATTCTGTTCAAGTAGAGCAAGATGATCAGGCGCATGCCCCGGCGTATGAAGCAATTCAAATGTATGATGCTTCGTTTTAATGCGACGCTCAATTCCCTGTGGCGTAAAAGGCTTTCTAGATCCCCAAAATACTCTTCGGTACAGTGGAAGATGAGGCTTATCGCGACAAAGAGGGATCCCGGTCGGATGAATGTAGATTGGAATCGACGCAGGTACGATTGAGGCATTCCCAGTATGATCTTCATGGTGATGCGTTAAGATTATTTGGGTATAACGTTCATTTGAAAGAAAATCACTGATTTCTTTTTGAAGCCGACTTGGGCCACAGTCGATTAAAAGTTCGTCAACAAGGTACATATAGACATTCATTCGAACGCCCCCAAGTTGAAACGTTCCTTTTACCGCTTGAACCCCATCAAATTCTGAAACGGTGAGCAAATTCATCACACCTTCCACTAATCTACTTCTAGTATAGCGATTTTAGCGTAGAAATAAAGGTGAACTGTTGGGTGGAAGTGTGGATAGTAGCCAAATTCCATTTTTATTGGCCAAACCTTAAAAAAGAGCTGCCGACGATCGGCAGCTCTTTCGCAATTCACTTATTTCGCGGTTGTCTCTAGCTCAACTTCCATATTTCCACGCGTTGCTCTTGAGTAAGGGCACGTTTGGTGCGCAGCTTCGACAAGTTCCTCGGCAGTCGCTTGATCAACGCCAGGGATCGTAACGTGTAGTTTCGCGCTAAGGCCAAATGCGCCGTCTTCTTCTTTTCCGATCGAAACGTGGGCTTCGACTACCGTATCTTTAATTTTAATCCGTTTCATGCGGGCAACCATGTTTAACGCGCTATCGAAACAAGCAGCATAACCAGCTGCAAACAATTGTTCAGGGTTTGTTGCTTCTCCACCCTGACCACCAAGTTCCTTTGGCATACGAAGATCCATGTTGATCACACCGTCTGAAGATTCTACTTTACCCTGTCTACCGCCGTGAGCAGATGCTTTTGCTGTGTATAGTGAATTCATAATAAAATTCCTCCTCATTATTTTAATTGTGCACAATTTAATTTCACAAGATCAAATATACCGCAACACTTTTTATCTGTCAACAAAGGGGAACTCGTTCTTCTTGTGAAAAGTTAGGAAACGCTCATGTTGACAACGCGGCTAAATCGGGATAAGTTGATTGTGCACAACTTATTGTAAAGAAGGGGTTACTATGAACCATAATGAACAATTAAAACTAGAGAATCAGCTCTGTTTTTCTGTATATGCCTGTTCAAGAGAAATTACGAAGATGTATCGTCCTTATTTAGATCAGCTTGGCCTGACGTATCCGCAATATCTTGTCTTACTTGTTCTTTGGGAGCATCATGAAACAACGGTAAAAGCGCTCGGTGCCGAACTTTATTTAGATTCCGGTACGTTAACTCCGCTGTTAAAACGGATGGAAGAAGCGGGTCTGTTGAAACGAGAACGTTCAAAAGAAGATGAGCGTAGAGTGATGGTTCATTTAACGACAAAAGGGGAAGAGTTAAGAGATAAAGCCTCGATTATTCCTGACGCGATGGCGGCAAATAGTGGTTTATCGAAAGAAGAATTCAAGAAAGCACTAACAGGATTTCAACAGCTGCTCGATCATATTCACTCTGTTAATGAAAAATAGTACCTTCTTTTTTGAAAGAGTTGACAGAAGGAATTGGAATTAAGTATAATTATCTCGAATTCAAGATATTAGAAGTTAAGGGTGAACGTTATGAATGAAAAAGATCGCGAGCTTTCACTAAAGCTATTCATTGTCCTGGCTAGATCGAATCGCTCTGTTACCGATCATATTAAAACAGATATTCAAAGCTATGGACTGAATCCAACGGAATTTGCCGTTCTCGAATTGCTTTATCACAAAGGTAATCAGCCACTACAGCAAATTGGTGAGAAAATTTTACTCGCAAGTGGAAGCATTACGTATGTGGTCGATAAGCTTGAAGGAAAAGGGTACTTAACGCGTAATCCATGCCCGAACGATCGTCGGATCACACATGCCGTTATCACAGATGAAGGTAGAAAGTTAATGGATCGTATTTTTCCTAACCATGAGAAACAAGTACAATCGATTTTTGCCGGATTGGATGAACAAGAGAAAGAAACGGCTATTACATTACTGAAAAAATTGGGTCACTACGCGGAGGAGCTGTAAAAGCTTCTCTTTTTTTATCCATTTTCACCCTTTTAAATGTTTGAATTAAGATGAAAAGGGTATATCTTGAAGTAGAGATAAATGAATTCAAAGTAAATGGCGAACGAAACGAACCGAGTGAAAAGGAGTGGAAAAATGAGTACAAAGATTTTAATTCCGTATTACAGCGCGTATGGTCATATTTACGAAATGGTTCAGTCTGTAGCTGAAGGTGCAAAAGGCGCTGGAGATGTAGAAGTGAAGATCGTGAAGATACCTGAATTTGATGTCGTGAAACAAGCGATGTCGGATCAACCACCTTATGTTGAAGCACAAGAAGCACAGAACAGTATTCCCGAAGCGACGCTTGATGATTTACGCTGGGCTGACGGGATTATCTGGGGAGTACCAACTCGCTATGGTTCCATGCCTGCTCAAATGAAACAATACCTTGATTCAGCGGGATCACTTTGGATGAATGGTGAATTAGAAGGGAAAGCGACGGCGGTTGTTACAAGTACCGCTTCGATTCATGGGGGACAAGAAACGACAGCACTCACAACGTTTGTTCCGCTTATGCACTTTGGTTTGATCTATGTTGGGCTGCCATATGGAGAGAATCCTGAGCAGCTAACAACAGATGGCATTGGAGGCTCTCCTTATGCCGCTTCAACTCTTGCGGGTGGCGATGGTTCCAGAACGCCAGTTGAAGCTGAACTAACGATGGCTTCCCGCCTTGGTGCACGCGTTGCAAAGGTTGCAGGCGCCTTAAGAAATATAAAATAGGCGAAAAACCAGCCTCTCACATTTTACATTGAGAGGCTGGTTTTTTTGATTTGCTTCGTCTCCTGCATCGCTGTTACGCCAAGTAGTCCAAAGAGTGAAAAGCCGAATGTATTCACGAATCCATGAAAAAAGACCATTAAAGGAATGCCGAGAATCACCGTTTCGTTAATATGAGCAAACCCATAGATCATCGCGGAGCTCATTGAAAACAGAAGAGAGGCGAATGAAATTGACAACAGCATTTGCACCGAATATTCAAGTGTTGGCACTAAGTAGACGAGGCAAAGAATTGAAAAGACGATCAGCGGCGTAACAAATTCAACGACTGAAATAAACTCAAGAACAGGTAATGTATCTGAAAACGTAATTCCTGCTGCGATAAACGGTGGGCCAAATAAGACAAGGATGGCGATCAGTTTAAACCAGGGTTTTAAGTTAGGAGCTTTTGCAAGCAGACGTTTCCCAATGAACGCCATCGTGATCGGTGTGATAAATGCCGCATAGTGAAAATGAATAGATGTAAGCAGTACGATGACATCGCTAAAATGAAGAATTTGCACACCTGATCGATGCAAAATAAGCCAGAGTCCACCGATGCTAATGTACATCAATCCAAGTTGGATTAACACATCAAAAATCGTACTTTTTTTCCATGTTTGCAGGAGGCGCGTGAATCCATAAAGCGCGATTAAAATGGTTGTAAGTAACCATGGAACGGCTAGTAGAACCGCTAACATTCCTTGTTCAAGAAAGAAAGATATGCCCGCTAGTACAGCTGAAACAAGTTGCAAACGGGTGGCATAATGGTAGAAAACATTCTTTTTTTGCGGTACGAGATTCAGCGTTAGCGGAACGAGTACCAGGTAGGCGAACATTAATAAAATCATCACATATTGAAGCGTATCGATCGGGGTTGTGATCAATTTTGTTACAACGAACGCTACCCATATAAATATACCGGCAAAACTACTTGTTTTCATTAGGAATTCACCTCTCCTTTAGTGTACGATGAAGACAAGTGTTAGAAAAGGAAATTCTGGGAAGAGAGGCGATTTACCATGGAGAAAAAGCCAGTACTCGGTTTTATTGGAATCGGCGTTATGGGAGAAAGCATGGTTCGAAACTTGATCAAGGCAGGGTACCGAACGATTATTTCAACGCGAACAAAAAGGAAGGCTGAAGCCCTCATTCAAGAAGGGGCAGAATGGTACGACGAAGTGAAGGATGTGGCCGCGAAGGCTGACGTGATCATCACAATGGTCGGTTATCCGAAAGATGTGGAAGAGGTATACATAGGTGAGAATGGTCTGCTTGAACATGCACGAGCGCATTCTATTTTAATTGATATGACAACCTCAAGCCCAGCGCTAGCCGAAGAAATCTATCAGCATGCTCTGTCCAAGCAGCTCTACGCTCTTGATGCACCTGTATCAGGGGGAGACGTTGGTGCCAAAGAAGGAAAGTTATCAATTATGGTAGGTGGCGAATTAGAAGTCTTTGAAAAAGTTCAGCCTATTTTTGAAGTAATGGGTCAAAATATCGTTCTCCAAGGACCAGCTGGAGCAGGGCAACATACGAAAATGTGCAACCAAATCGCGATCGCTAGCAACATGATTGGTGTTTCTGAAGCGATTGTTTATGCTGAAAAAGCTGGATTAAATCCGACAACGGTCCTTGAGAGCATTGAATTCGGTGCTGCTGGAAGCTGGTCACTAAGCAATCTGGCACCCAGAATGATCTCCAATCGCTTCGAGCCTGGGTTTTATGTAAAGCATTTTATAAAAGATATGACGATTGCCCTTGAGTCCGCCAAACAAATGGGAATGCTAACCCCAGGACTTGAACTGTCGAAGAAATTATATGAAGATCTTGCTGAGCGTGGCGAAGAAGATAGTGGCACGCAGGCACTCGTAAAGTTATTTCGCGATGCAAACTAAACGAAGACCCGGAGCCTATGCTCCGGGTCTTTCATTGAGATTAAAGGGAAGTTTCTCTCTCCTATCGAATAAACTCTATGAAACAACTATTTCTCTGGTTTTGAACGTTTTTCGATTTCTTCAGATACGACAAATGCAAGATCATCATTACCGAATAGGGAAAGGACGCCCATTACCGTTTGATCAGGGATATGTTCTGATTCTTCTTTCGGTACCACGAGTTCGATGCTTTGCTTGAGAGCAGGGTTATTGATTTGATCAGGATAAGCTTTCTCGTAAAGCGTTTCTGGATTCAAGTCATTGTTGACGCACCACTGGGCAAAGACGAGAATCATCATGTTTTCATCACGCTGATAGTTTTCAATCACTTTGTTTTGAATTTCATTTTGGTCCATAGGACGACCTCCGTTTCATCACTCTACCGTTAGTGTACTCGCAGCAACAATGTGTGGCAAGCCTGCTCGTTGTAAAAGTATTATGAAGAATATTCCAGTGTGAAGAACGACGTGCCGAGACCTGCTATGCTGAAAGAAAACGAACATCATGGGGGCAAAGAGATGAGGAAAAAAGAGATTCGTAGCTGGATGATGTATGACTTTGCTAATTCTGCTTTCGCTACAACAATGATGGCAGCGGTTTTACCCGTTTTCTATTATGATGTTGCTGCAAAAAACATTGATCAAAGTCTTGCTACTTCTTACTGGGGCTATTCGCAATCGATCGCTGTTTTAATTGTTGCGATTCTGGCACCCGTACTCGGTGCCATTGCCGATTACTCCAATTCTAAAAAAGTATTTTTGCGCTTTTTTGCCTACATGGGAATGATGGCAAGCATTTTAATGGCGTTTGTTGGGGAGGGAGGCTATCTGTTTGCTTCAATTCTATTAATCTTTGGTACGATCGGTTTCTCGGGAAGCAACGTCTTTTACGATGCGTTTTTACCGGAAATCGCAAAAGGAGAAGAAATCGACCGCATTTCAGCAAGAGGTTATGCGTTTGGGTATATTGGCGGTGGCCTGCTCCTTCTTGTGAATCTGATGATGATCTTAAATCCATCCTGGTTTTTTCTTCCGAACACGCTTGTCGCGACGCAACTTTCATTCGCAAGCGTTGGCGTATGGTGGTTTATCTTCTCCATTCCAATGTTCAAAAACGTGAAAGAAGTGGAGCATACTCAGCCCAAATTAAGCGGCTCCTATGCGACGATCGGGTTTAAAAGGCTTCGCACGACGTTCAAAGAGTTAAACCACTACAAACAGCTTCTTCTTTTCCTTGTTGCTTTCTGGTTATTTAACGATGGAATATCGACCATTATAAAAATGGCGACGATTTATGGCAGGGATATCGGCATCGATGCGAATGATTTAATCGCAGCGCTCCTCATTACGCAGTTTGTAGGAATTCCCTTCGCATTTTTATTTGGCTACTTGGCCAAAAAAATTCGCCCTAAGCGAGCGCTTATGCTCGCACTTTGGATTTACGTTGGGATTGTTTTTCTCGGTTATTTCATGACTACTGCCACGCATTTCTATCTGCTTGCCATAATGGTTGGCTTCGTTCAGGGAGGCGCTCAGGCACTAAGTCGGTCCATCTTTGGAAGCATGGTTCCCGATCACAGACATGCAGAGTTTTATGGATTTTACGGCATTTCCGCTAAATTTTCAGCGATTTTCGGTCCTTTTCTCTTTGCCTTTGTTGGCCAAGTAACTGGATCAAGCCGTCTTGGTATCGTTTCACTCGTCGTCTTTTTCTTAGCGGGTATCTATTTACTTAACAAAGTAAACATCGATCAAGGGAAAGAGCAGGCGAAGGTTGTTAGGGCAAATGAAGGGCTGGATGTGTAGGGGTTGATGGAATCGCGGAAAAAATCTGAAATTCGCGGAATTAATCGTACTTTTCGCGGAAAAAAATGAAATATCGCGGAATTATCCAGAAAATCGCGGAATTCCGCGATTTTCGAACGTAAAAGTCAGTTCCCAGGCCACAAATGAGGCTCAGAGCAGCACATCCACCTGCTCTGAGCCTTTTTATATGATGAAACCCCTTACAAAATGGGATCGAAGTGTTTTAATTCAAGTGGAAGGGTGCTGTCTTTTCCTGTGTCATAAGAGCGGTTGCCAATTTGTGTCTTCAGTTCGGTCATACAATTTTCTTCGTTTTGCCAGTAGTCATGGATAAGGGGGAGGATGTTTGTTGCTTCTTCTTTCGCTTGCTCAAGCAGCTCTTCAAAAGTTGCGGTTGATTCCTCGTCTTTCACTGCGGGGTGAATCCATGGTGTTCCTTCTCGATTTAAATAATCTTCATCGCCGATTTGTTTTCGATAAGAAAAGGAGGAGACTTGTTTCTTTAAAAGCTGATTTTTCCAGCCGTGCGGGTCAAATAATAGTTTAAGGGCAAGCACCATATCGCGATAAGATTGGTTAATGTAATCCTCCGGCATGCGTTCAGCAGTCTCAGGATAAAGGGATTGAATACATTCATAAAGCATCAGTTCAATGGGAGGATAGAGTGATTTTCCAATTTGGATTTCTTGATAGACGGGGGTTTTCCATGTTTCTACATCTTTATATTCTTTCATCAAAATGGTATCAATAATAATTTCAAGTTGCTGATGTCTGTTGCCTTCAAGACCAGAACGGTAGTGGATATAGGGGTGAGTGTTTCGATCCAGAATATGATGCGTCACAAAGCCAAGAATATATGCTCGCAGCATCGGATCGTCTTGCTTTCCATATTCAATCATTTCCATGAGGAACGGGCCGCAATGATCTTGATGGAGAACAGAACCAACTTCCTGCACCGGCTTATTTTTTTTCCACGGCCAGAAATTATGGTAAAAGAAAGGGTCAGGTCCCTGAGCACCAAGTCGAAAGAAATGCAGGTCACCTTTGATCGTGTTCCATATGCCGGCTTCCATCGCAGCTTCTTCACCGAATAAAATATGTGTCCAGACATTTGGCATCGATTTATCCCCTCCTTATATGTCTTTCTATTAGTATACCTGATGAGAACCTGTCTTCTTGCCACTTTCTTACGAAAAGAAAACCTTCTCCTGAATCAATTCCCTTATTTGTAAAAGGATAATCAAAAAAAGCCCGGCATTAGCCGAGCTTTCATTACATCCTATTCACCTAAAAAGACGTCTTTAATGTCATCGAGCATCAAGTTAGCAGAAAGTACTCCGCCAGACGTATTCCAAATTGCATCACTTACTTCATGAACATTTCCGTCTTTTACAACCTGTAGATTGTTCCAGAGCGGATCATTTGTCCATTCTTCGGCAGTGGAATTTGCTTCACCGTCTCCAGCTTCATATGTGAAGTAGAAGAGGACGTCGCCATCCATTTCTGGGATGCGTTCTTTTGTTACTTCTTCAGCGAAATCTTCTTTTTGCTGAGATTCTGGACGATCAAAGCCGAGCTGCTCAAGAATAACCCCTGAGAAAGAGTCTTTGTAGTAAATTCTCGTTTGGCCAGCTAGGAAACGTACAACGGAAACCTTTTTGTCTAGCTGATCACCAAGCTCTTCGCTCATTGAATCAATGCGATCACTATAGGCATTCATTACTTCTTCGCCTTTATCTTCTTTGTTTAGTGCTTTGGCATAAAATTCGAAGTTCTCCTGCCAGTCACCTTTTAACGTTTCGGAATAAACCGTTGGAGCAATTGCGCTAAGCTGATCATAAATGTCTTCCTGACGAAGCTTATTTCCGATAATGAGGTCAGGTTTTAATGCGGCAACCGCTTCAAGGTTTACTTCACTTTCTGTTCCGACAACTTCAACGTCTTTCATGTCGTCCGAAATATGATCGTACCAAGGATCACCGAGCCATGATTGCACTGCACCGACAGGTTTTACATCCATAGCAAGTAAAGCTTCCGTTCCTTCATTTGTTAAAATAACAACTTTTTCAGGATTCTCTGGAACTTCTGTTTCCCCCATCGCGTGCTTGACTGTACGGGTTGTTTCCTCTTCCTTTTTGTCACCTGAACTGCTATTTTCATTATTTCCGCTCGTTCCACAAGCAGCTAAAACCATAAATGCCGCGAGACAAATGATGAGCCAACTTTTTTTGAACATATGTATTTCCTCCTTGTTAGTGATAATCGTTTTCATTTACGATGTAATCATACTGAATTGTCACACAAGAGTCAATAGTTAAATGAGATTGATTCTCAAATTCATTGACACGTTTTCATTCTTTTTTTACACTTATAAAGGATGATGAAGAAAGGGATTAACCTTTATGACACATAAATTACATTCAGTAAATAGAAAATGGTTCGGGATTGTGATTGGCTTACTTCTTGTCATGATATTGATGGTGGCAAGCGTTGTTTATGGACTAACGAGTATTACATGGGCAACAGCTTGGCGGGCGTTTACGCAATTCGATGGAAGCAATGCACATATTATTATTATTGAAAATCGTGTTCCGCGAGCGTTAATTGGCGCAGCTGTTGGTGCAAGTCTAGCTGTTGCGGGTGCGCTCATGCAGGCAATTACACGTAACCCTCTCGCGTCACCGTCGATTTTAGGCGTAAATGCGGGGGCGAGTTTTGTCATTGTGATTGCCGTTACGTTCTTTTCCGTTTCCTCACTTACGACGTTTAGCTGGTTAGCGTTTCTTGGAGCAGCGTTCGCCTCAATCCTCGTTTACGTACTTGGCTCACTTGGAAGAGAAGGACTTACGCCGATGAAGCTTACGCTTGCTGGTGCAGCGATGGCAGCGATGTTCTCCTCGTTAACGCAAGGGATGCTTGTTTTAAATGAGAAGGCTCTTGAAGACGTTCTCTTTTGGCTTGCTGGGTCTATTGAAGGACGTAGTCTAGCCATGCTTTATTCTGTGCTCCCGTATATTGGAATCGGTTTAATTGGTGCACTTCTTATCAGTACAAAAATTAATACGCTCGTCATCGGAGAAGACATCGCAAAAGGGCTAGGCCAACGTACGCTTCTTGTAAAAGCGGGTGCTGCACTTTTCATTGTATTTCTTGCAGGCGGTTCTGTAGCCGTAGCAGGGCCAATTGGATTTATCGGCATTGTGGTGCCGCACGTGGCTCGCTTTTTTACTGGCCCGGATTACCGCTGGGTCATTCCCTATAGCGCGATACTAGGCGCAATCCTACTGCTATCTGCAGACATTGCGGCACGTTATGTTATTTTGCCGCTTGAAGCGCCTGTTGGCGTATTAACAGCTGTAATCGGTACGCCGTTCTTTATATATATTGCTCGAAGGGAGTTTAAACAGCTATGACGAAATACACTTCCTTTCGAATGAAAGCTATTTCTTTTTTACTCGATCGCCGTGCATTATGGGTGATCGCTGGCCTCGTTGGTGCGGTTATCGTAACTGCGCTCCTTAGTATAGGTCTTGGTGAGATTTTTATGACACCAGATCAAGTGGTTAAGGCGCTGTTTGGGTATGGTGATGAAATGAATCAGCTTGTCGTAAAACAGTTTCGCTTCCCGCGGATTGCCATGGCGATTTTAGCAGGAGCTGCTCTTGCCGTGTCAGGAGCGATCCTCCAGGGGATGATTCGAAATCCGCTTGCTTCTCCTGATATTCTCGGTATTACTTGGGGCGGTGCGCTTGCGACAATTGGCTTTCTAACAGTGTTTAGTGATAAGGCGAATGCGCTAACAGTTAGCATTCAGTGGATGCCGCTTGCATCCTTCACTGGAGCGGTTTTAGCAGGATTTCTCGTATTTATTTTATCCTGGAAAAACGGCATTTCACCGATTCGATTAGTCCTGATTGGAATTGGCTTAACGGCGTTACTGCAAGCACTAACAACGCTATTAATGATCGTTGGACCAATCTATCGAGCGTCTGATGCCAACATATGGATTACGGGGAGCGTTCATGGAACGAATGGACAGGATGTGCTTACGCTCTTACCATGGGTGGTAATCCTGATGATTTTGCTCATGGTTTACTCTAGAAGAGTGAACTTACAAGAGCTTGGCGACGATGTTGCAAAAGGAGCGGGCGCTATGCTTTTAAAAGACCGCATCGTTCTGCTTTTAATCAGTACGGCGCTCGCGGGAGGGGCTGTCGCATTCGCAGGTGGCGTTGGCTTTGTTGGCTTAATGGCACCTCATATTGCGAGAAAGTTAGTGGGCGCTTCTTTTGGTGTGCTTGTTCCTGTTTCAGCCCTTGTCGGAAGCATGCTTGTCATGATCGCAGACTTAATTGGACGCACGCTTTTTTCACCGCTTGAAGTTCCGGCGGGTGTGTTTACGGCAGCGATTGGCGCTCCGTATTTTATCTATTTATTGTATCGATCTAGAAACAAATAAGGAGGTGGCGGCATGTACGCACTGCAAACGAAAGATCTAACGCTTGGATATGGAGAACAGACGGTCATTGATCAGCTGAACTTGCTCATCCCAAAAGGAGAGATGAGCGTTCTGATTGGTGGGAATGGCTGCGGAAAATCAACGCTTTTACGAAGTCTTGCCCGTCTTTTAAAGCCGCATTCAGGTGGCATCGTTCTGGATGGAGAGGCGATCTCAAATAAGCCAACGAAAGAAATTGCCCGGAAAATGGCTATTCTTCCCCAATCCCCTGTCGCCCCTGAAGGACTGACGGTTTTGCAACTCGTGAAACAGGGACGTTATCCGTATCAATCCTGGTTCAGTCAGTGGTCTGAGGATGATGAAGCCGCTGTGCAAAAAGCACTTAAGGCGACGCATATGGAAGAGTTCGCAGAACGGGATGTTGATTCGCTTTCAGGAGGCCAGCGTCAGCGTGCGTGGATTGCCCTTACCCTTGCTCAAGATACGGACATTATTTTGCTAGATGAACCGACAACGTATCTCGATCTCGCGCATCAAGTAGAAGTGCTCGATTTACTATTTGAATTAAACAAAGAAGATAACCGGACAATTTTGATGGTGTTGCACGATTTAAATCTGGCGTGTCGCTATGCGGATCACGTTATTGCAGTAAAAGATAAAGGCATTTATGACCAGGGGAAGCCTGAAGACATTGTAAATGTTGATCTTGTGGAACATGTATTTGGCCTTCAATGTGACATTATTGAAGATCCACTATTTGGGACGCCGCTTTGTGTGCCACATGGTAAAGGGAGGAAGGTCCATCGTGCAAGAGCAACTGGTATTTAGCAGAGAGGAGAAAGAGAAGTTAGAGCAACTGCGCCTTACGTTTGGTGGAAAAGGAGAACACACTGCTCAACAACTTTTGGATTCCGAACAGTTAAAAGCGTTACTTGAACGACTTGTCTCAGAAGGCCACTTTCCATCGGTGATTGTCGCAGGGTCACAGTTCATGAAGCGATATGGGTTTATGACATTAGCGCCGATTCTATACGCCTTTACGATGTGGGATAAACCGATCCTTGCCGGACCGGATGAGCTGGAGATTGCCATGAATACGCAAGCGGCGGTGATGCAGGTAACGATCCCGAATTCGTTGAAGAGTAGTGAAAAGGAGCGGGCGGACATTAGAGCAGAGCTTGCGAATAAGCTCATTAATGAGAACCTTGCTCCATTCGTAGAAACGATGGTAAAAGCAACGAAACTATCCGCAGCTATTCTTTGGGAGAATGCGGCGATTTACCTTTTTTGGGTCTATGAAACACTCATTCCTTCCGAAGGGAATGCGGAGCAGGTAAGTCGAGCGAAAGAAGACTTTCATTACCTGCTGAAAGAGTTTAACTGCACAAGTTTTACGTGCGGTGCTAACCCGTTCATGCCGTATTATTCAGAAAAAGTAGAGCGAGATGACGGACCAATCCGCTTCCGCCGCACGTGCTGCTTGTATGATCAAATTTCAGAAGGCGGCGCGTGCTGTAAGACGTGTCCAAAGGCACGGTGACAGGCACCGCCCGCTTTAGCTCGAATGATGTCGAAATAGCCAGGCGCGCCCATGAGGGGCGCGCCTGGCTATTTTTTCGGTTTTCTTTTTCTTTTGTAGCTTCTAATAAAAAGATAGAGACCTGTAATAATAATCCCGCCACCGATCCATTGCATCGTGTGCAGCGTCTCGCCCAGGATAAAATACGCGAGAATACTAGCGCCGATTGGTTCAAATAGAATGCTCATTGAAATCACGTTCACGCTTACCCACTTTACTGCCCAATTCAGGAGTGAATGCCCAAGCAACGTAGGGAAGATGGCAAGTAAAAGGAAGTATCCCCAGTCTGAAGTAGGATACGAGAAGAAAGGGTAGCGTAAGATAACGTTATAAAGTATAAGCGACAGTGCTGCGATTCCATAAACAATGAACGTATAGGGAATAAGGTCCAAACGCTTGCGAATGTTTTGTCCAAAGAGAAGGTAGCCGGTAACCATTGCACAGGCAGTAAGGGCGAGAAGATCTCCCCATAGGGCCATTCCACTAATTCGAAAATCACCCCAGCTTATAACAATCGATCCTGCCACAGCTGTCACCCCTCCAGCAATCGCTAGAAGGGTGAGCTTTTCTTTAAAGAACAAATACGTTCCGATAAAGGCAAACAGCGGCTGCAGTGTAACGAGCACGACTGAACTTGCGACAGACGTGTAATTTAATGACTCAAACCAGAGGATAAAGTGAAATGCAAGACTGATGCCCGCAAGACTACCAAACCCCCAATCTGACTTTTTAATTTGTCTAAATGAATCACGATAATTTCGTAGCACAAGTGGCAACATGATCAGAATCGCGATAGCAAGACGGTACATCGCTATGACTGAAGCTTGTGCTGAAGCGAGCTTTACAATGACAGCGGAAGTGGAAATAAATAAAATAGCGATCATAATTGCAAGATAAGGCTTTGTGTGTTGATTCGTAAACAATTCGTAGTCAATCCTCCCGACAACTTAAACGAGTTCTGCCTCAACCTCTTCTTTTTTAGAATCGTGTTTCAGACAGCGTTGATAACCACCGATGCGCTGCTCAATCTGTTCACCTAGCTGAAAGAGCGCCTCTTCATGACCAACCCGACTTACGAGCTGTACACCAATCGGAAGGCCTTCCTTGCTCATTCCAATTGGTATGGTCAGGGAAGGAAGTCCCCATACATTCGCATAAGCAATGTATGGCATGTAGTTTAAGAATGTTTTCCGAATGGAGAACAGCTCTTGATATAGTTCTCCGTGTGGCGGGGCCGGTGAATGATAAACAGGCATAATTAAAATTCGGCCATCCAAGTAATCATCTAATAGTTCATCTCCACGTTTTAGTGATGTATGAATTTGTTTCATTTGTTTTTGATTCGGTTTAAAAAGTTTTGTGCCGATGAGCGCCCAGGAAAGGTAAGAATGGACATCTGAACTTCGGAAGAGCTTTTCTTTCATAAACTCACTGAATGGACTAGCTTTCTCATTGTCTGACATGAGTTTGGCCATATCGGCTCCACCGTCAACTGACATCATTTGTTGCCACATATGAGCCGCTTCTTCAAAAAAAGGAGGATTTGCCTGTTCTTCAGCAAGTTCTCCATCAAACGCGTCTCTGATGCTAGCAATCAACTGAAAGGTTTCTCTATTAATTGGATAGCGATGATGAGGAACAGGATAGACAAGCTTAAAATCATCGAGATTTCGTGCTGATGGCGGTTCGTAAGCAATAATCTCATTAATTAACCTTGCATCCTGGACAGACTTACTCATTGCGCCGATACCAAGCATGCGTTCCTGCTCGGGCTTATCGATGTAAGGAAAATTTCCTTCCTGTGATACCTGGCGATTGCCGGATTTAAAGCCGACAATGCCATTAAAGTGAGACGGGAATCGAATTGAACCGCCAATATCAGCTCCAAGTCCAACTGCGGCGCCCCCTGATGCGATTAAAGCACCTTCTCCACCGCTTGATCCCCCAGCGGTTCTAGTCACGTCCCACGGATTATTCGTTCGACCGTAGTGCTTGTTATCGGTTTCCTGATAAAAACAAAGGGCAGGTGTATTCGTTTTTCCTAATAGGATGGCGCCTTCTGCCCGAAGACGTTTCACCACTTCAGCATCTTCCTTTTCTCGTGAGCCTGCTCGATAGCTCAGGCCACCCGTTGTCGCCATGTTTTTGACATGAAAACATTCTTTGACGCTAATTGGAACACCGAATAATCGGCCTTTGGCTTCTCCAGTAGTAAGGATATAATCGGCTTTTTTTGCTTCTTCGATCGCTTCATTAAAGCGATCTTCTACAAGACAATTCAGGATAGGATTAATCGTATTTAAATGATCAATATACGTACGAACAGCATGGTACGCCGAAATTTCGCGTCTGGAAATCTTCTTCGACAGGGACAGGGCATCCATTTCTAATAGTCTCATGCTATCCCTCCATTATTTACCGGCCTATCCTCCGGCTTGGTTAGTTATCCTATTCGTCTTGAACTGATAAAATCCTTTATTTGGGGCATTGACTCAATGGAAAAGGCATTTCGAAAACATCGAAATGCCTTTTTGAGTCTACATCGCAATAGAAGAATCGGCAGGAAGTTTTCCATAAAATAAGTTCCGTTCATTCGTCTTTGGATGATAGTGAACAAGTAAAATCGTTTGCTCTGCTTGCCCATTTATAGAACGAGGTAAAAGTTCAATGACAGTGTGCTTATGAAGCTCTCGCTCTGATAGACTTACTGATTGGTAGGAAGAGCCAAGGATAGCGGGTTGATCGCTAACAAGCTTCAATAAAGCGGCTTCTGACTCTTTTTCTAACCGGTCGCTCCACCAAACGGTCCGCGGTTTTTGCTTTGAGTTTGATAAATAATCGATTTTCATTAGCGTGGATACATGTTCATGGTGATGAGGCGCATGCATCTTAATAAAATCAGCGAGCCGTCGGAAAAGATCTTCAAGCTGATGGCCGATGCGAGACCAGCCTTTTCCTTCCCAATAGCTACCAAATGCCTGAAAGAAATCAAATGGCGATGGAAAAACCTCCGTTGCAAGGTATTCAATCGTTGTATCCATTCGGTGATCATTCCAGTATTTTTCGAGCACATCTTCAACCTGTTTAATGCGAATAACGTCATCAAAAGAAAGAACGTTATTGCCGAGAATTTCATAAGGGGCATTGTCCATGTAAAGATAGCCGTGTTTCTCTGCGCTCAGTCGTACGCCGGTCCCACGCAGCATTTTTAGAAAGCCGAGCTGAAGCTCTTCTGGACGAAATGAGAAAACGTCGTTAAACGTTTTACGAAACGAAGCGTAATCTTCTTCGGGAAGGCCAGCGATTAAATCAAGGTGCTGATCAATTTTCCCGCCGTCTTTTACCATCATCACCGTTCTAGCGAGCTTTTCAAAATTTTGTTTCCGCATGACGAGTTCATTTGTTGCGTCATTTGTAGACTGAATTCCGATCTCAAAGCGAAAGAGACCGGGCGGAGCTTCGCGGTTGAGAAATTCGAGTACTTCAGGACGCATAATGTCAGCGGTAATTTCAAACTGGAAGACGCAGCCAGGGCGATGCTCATCAATCAGAAATTGGAACATGTCGATTGCATAATTTCGTCTAATGTTAAAGGTTCTATCCACGAATTTAATCGTTTTTGCGCCATTGTCCATTAAGAAGCGCAGCTCTTCCTTCATTCGTTCGACAGGAAAGTATCTCACGCCGACTTCAATTGAAGATAAACAGAACTGGCAGGAATACGGGCAGCCGCGACTCGTTTCAACATAGGTGACGCGACGACCGAGATCAGCAAGGTCCTCTTCGAATCGAAACGGAGATGGAATTTCGCTTAGGCTAAGCTTTGGTGCTGGTGGATTAATTTGGTTCTCTCCATCTTTTCGATAAGCGATGCCTTTTACATTTTCAACAGAGCTGCCCGTTTCAATAGAGTGAAGAAGTTCTTTAAACGTCACTTCTCCTTCTCCCATAACAATATAGTCGGCCTGTGGAATGCGATCAAGCCACTCATACACATCATATGACACTTCTGGTCCGCCAAGTACAATCGTAAGGGAAGGATTCACTTTTTTTAACATTTCAATGACGGGAATGGTCTCTTCAATGTTCCAGATGTAGCAGCTAAAGCCAATCACATCAGCTTTCATACTGTGAAGATCACTAACGATATTCATAATGGGATCTTTAATCGTATATTCTGCCATCTGTACATCGTAGTCAGGGGCAGCGGAGGCTTTTAGGTAACGCAATGCGAGACATGTGTGAATAAACTTCGCATTTAACGTACTTACAACAATCTTCATTATTTTCCAACTCCTGCATTGTTAATCTTCTTATTATATCACCAGAATGGGTTCTTTTCTTAAGAAAAATACATCTGATAATTCGCGAAATATTTGTAATGAAAGCGCTTCCGTGAGAAAATAAATAAAAACTGGGGAGTGACGCAATTGGAACTTGCTTCAATAACGCCCGAACACCCTTTTTCTGAACAGGACTTTGAGTACACAGCGCTCATGCCAAGCTATCGCGTTGATTTAAGAAATCCTCGTAATGAACAGTTGGATCGTTTTGTAAATGCCAATGTTGTTCGTGACTGGTCAGAACTGTCATGGAAACAGGTAGGAAGGCCATTTGAAGTAAAGAAGCTTGCAAAAGAACGGAAAGATTGGGAAGCGGAGCATGAGCAGGATATGCCGGTCAAAACGTCTTGGGAGTACTTTAACCGCTCGTTCCATAACCTTTTCATGCAGGATGTTCCAGCTGAACAGCAGCGGTTAAAAACGTCTCTAAAAGATAGTTTCAAAGGCTTTCATCTACGCGATGTGAAGCATGGGCTAGGGGAGATGGTTCGCCTGTCTCTTTGGAACTATGTGCACCGAATTGAAGATGGAATCTGGGATCCGAGAGGAAAGCGGGCTCTTTTTGAAGGGCTTGATGTGAAAAACCCTCGTATTCTCTTTCTTGGCGCTGCGGAAGGATATGAGGCGATGCAGCTTCATGCGATGTATCCAGGTGGAGAAGTTGTCATGGTCGACTATGATGCTTTTTGTAAAACGGATCGTTTTGGTCATTTTCCAAATTCGTATCCTTTTCTCGGTACAAATCCACAAACCGGCGGGCCAAAAGTTTGGTACAAAGATCAGATGAATATTAGCTATCTTGTAAAAGATATCCGCGACCTCGATTTTCATAAAGAGTTTGATATTGTGTTGAGCGTTGGTTTGCTTGAGCATGTACCTGATGAGCATAAACCAGCGATACTAGACTGGCATCGGAAGTTTGTGAAGGATAATGGGTATGTGATCATGACGACGCCTCGCAACCAGATGAAGTCGCGTATTTATTATCACGTCATGGCAGATATGATGAATCATACGTATCGTGAGCTTATGGATATCCGTCAGATGGGGCTCTATGCTTATGAGAACGGGATGGATATTGTTAGGCACGGCTATATTAAGGTGCATAATGGAATCATTGCTCGAGCGCGCTAAATGCTAGCACTCTATTCAGAACTATGATAAAAGTGGGGTGAGACAATTACTAGGAGGGGTAACATGAGTGTCCATTCATTCACTGCAGAAACGCTTCAAGGGAAAGAAATGCCGCTTTCAGAATATAGCGGAAAGGTTCTTCTTATTGTTAATACGGCAAGCAAATGTGGATTAACACCGCAATACGAAGGGCTTCAGGAACTATATACATCTCTTGAAGACAAGCCGTTTGAAATTCTCGGTTTTCCCTGTAATCAGTTTGGCGAGCAGGAACCTGGATCGAAGGAAGATATTGAGGAATTCTGTTCAATAAACTATGGCGTCAGTTTTCCAATGTTCGCTAAAATCAATGTGAACGGCGAAAATGCTCATCCTCTATACAAATATTTAACCCAGGAAGCGCCTGGCATTGAACACGGTGATATTCCTTGGAACTTTACAAAATTTCTCGTAAATCAAAATGGTGAGGTTGTAAAACGCTATGAACCTAAGACTGAGCCGGGTGAACTAAAGGAAGATATCGAGGAAATGCTCTAAAAAAGGTTCGTAAATTGTCGAAACGGGGTATATCATTTCTGAGGTGATAGTCAAAATGAAATGGTGGATTCCGTTTTGCTATATGATTGGCACGTTTTCAGGAGCGATGCTCAGTGGATGGGGCATGGACCGTGAATGGGATGTGTTTCCTTCATTTGCGATGGCAATTACAGCATTTTTTATAGGAATATTTTATATTGTCGTTCGCGACGTCGTTCCAAAAGTCTTTGATGAGACCCTACGTAACTAGTACGCAGGGTTTTTTCGTATGTTTAAAGCTTCTTATGTTAACAACTCATATCAAATGGGTGAAACGGGGGCTTCGCTTCATAGAAAAATTTCGATTTCCCTTGCTGCCATTTCCACCCAGCATACGCGGACAGGCAGGCATCAAAAGAGTGCGTAGACTGAAGCGCTTCTTCTGGAATTCCGGTCATCCCTTCGCTCTCGAGAAAGTTTCTTAGCTCAAAGCGTGAGTTAATGTCTGTTTTGTAGGCGAGAACGGCTTCCAAACGCGCGCGTAATCCAATCGCAGCTCCAGGATGAACCTCGACGATATGTGCATTCGCTTCAAGACCTCTGGAGAGCGAAATCCCTCTTAATGTTAAATACACCATCCGCGTCATCGTCGGTGTCATAATTGAGCCGCTTCGCATCCCGGCTTTCACAATCCGCTGTCTGAGGGCACGGTCGGATGGACGATCGCCGCCACCTGGTTGATAGGAAAGTGGCGCATCTATTCCTATTGTTACTTCTTTCTTGCCTCTGAATTGCTCATAGATTTTTTCATCCGTAACGCCTTCAAATAGCTGCACAAATGAAAGTTGCGCAGCGTTCCCCTCGAAAATCGCTAGTGACGTATCTTTCGTATTTGATGGCCCTGATAAGTCAATGCCAGCATACTGCTTCATAACCGCTCTCCTTTTATCTGAATTAATTACACAATAAGTGGAAAATGGGTTCATGTAAACCGTGAGCGTACGTTATAATGAAGGAATAGAAACGGACTGATACGAATGATAGACATTAAGCATAAAGTATTTAAATTTGTTGGTGGACGTATTTTAAAAACAGGACTGGCGGCATTTTTGACCGCCTGGATTTGTGATGCGCTTGGACTACCTGTTCTTTTTGCGGTCATCACCGCGATTGTAACCGTTGAACCGACGGCATCTGATTCCATTAAAAAAGGACTTGTGCGCTTTCCTGCCGCGGCGATCGGCGCTGGATTTGCGATGCTGTTTGAATCTTTTTTACATCAATCGCCCTTCACATTTGCGTTAGCCGCAACCTTCACGCTAATCGCCTGTCATAAGCTTGGGCTCGATGACGGGATGCTCGTCGCAACGCTCACAGCTGTGGCGATGATTCCAGATACAACAGGCGAGTATATGACCTCTTTTGTGGGCAGACTCAGTACGACGTTAATCGGTATTGTCGTTTCAACGGCCGTTAACTATTTTGTGATGCCTCCTAAATTCCATACAATGATCAATCAGGCCGTCAAACGGCTGTATCGGAATGCGGGTGATTTATTAGACCAAATTATTATTGATCTTCCGCATGCCAAAAGACAGACGCTTGTTTACCAGCGATTAAGTCGCGATCTTGAACGAACGTATAAATTGATTTCATATCAGCGAGAAGAGTGGAAATATCGCAGGCACAGCATTCACGAAGTGCGTAACTTTTCAGTTGTTCTAAAAAAACTCGAATACTTACAGAAAATCCTATATCACCTTGGCAATATGCTGTTTACCGATACGAAAAATACAATTGATCAAGACGATCATCGTATTATTATTGAAGCAGGTCGTTCCATTTCTAAAGCGTTTCATAACCCTTCAACACAGAACTCTGAAGCGCATTTAGAAAGTATTGAAAAGCTTGATCAGTTGTTTCACGATCTGGATGACACAAGGGATGAAACAACAGATCCTCGCCATCATTTTACCGGGAAGATGATTGTAATTTTTGAATTACTATCTTTAAATGATGTGATTGATGATCTGTCAGTTTTAGAGGCGAAAGAGAAAAGGTATAAAAGTAGGGGGGATAAACGTGACGCTGATCTTTGAGGAAAAGTGGGATCGTACGATTGCGGAGCGCGATCGTAAAATGTATCAGGACATTTATGCAAAGCATCCGATACAAGAGGGCAAGTTACAGTTTATTCCGGTTCGGATTGCGTTCAACCACCGGAATGACTTACTCGCATCTGTCTGTATCGTAAATGGCAGAGATGACTGGAAGCTCGAAGACCGTTTGCTGTCTTATTTTGAACATAATACGCTTATAGCTGAGAAGCGTTTTACTCACGAGCTAACGGTGCAAGCGAACACAGCTGTACCATGGACATTTATTTTTACCCCTGAGACGATGGTTCTACAAGCAACTCTGCAAAACTGGGGAATATCTGATTAAATTGATAAAAAACCACAAATTGTAATCCATGTTTTTATGCGAATTCGTGTTCTTTCGACAGGACTTGAACCAAGATTTCTAGTCGAAAAAAAACGAATGAAGTAGAAACGTGGATTTTTTTGTATTAGTACAGATTTAGTGTGAGGGGTTGTACTTGAACAGCCTGTACCAATTGCAGGAACAATATGGTATAGTAAATTTGAAATTTTCTAATTATTGAAGGGGGAGAATGGCATGGGAAAGAAAAAGTTGATGAGTTTGTTTGTCGTCGTACTATCGATGGCAATGATACTCGGTGCTTGTGGAGGGTCTGATTCAGAAGGAGAAGCGAACGGATCCCCTTCAGAGCTAAGTTTATTAACTGGTGGCACGGGAGGAACTTATTTTCCTCTAGGTGGTGAGCTTGCAAATATTATTCAAGATGAAACAGATATTGAAAGTGCAAATGCTCAGTCCTCTGGTGCTTCTGTTGAAAACATGCAGATTCTCCAGGATGGCGATGCAGACGTTGCGTTTACGCAGACAGATATCGCAGCTTATGCAACAAACGGTGAACTGATGTTTGAAGATGGAAAAGTAGACAATATCCAGGCAATTGGAACGCTTTATCCTGAAACGATTCAGATCGTAACGCTTGAGGAAAGCGGTATTGCCTCTGTAGATGAATTAAAAGGAAAGAAAGTATCCGTCGGGGCGCCAGGAAGTGGAACATATGCGAATGCGGAGCAAGTGCTCGCAGCTCATGATATTACAATGGATGATATCGATGCGCAACACCTTGCATTCGATGAGTCAACAGAAGGTATTCAAGACGGTACAATCGACGCTGCCTTTATTACGTCAGGTACACCAACAGGCGCAGTCGAAGGATTATCTGCACAAAAGCAGGTGACAATCCTACCAATCGAACAGGATAAAATCGATAAGCTGATTGAAGAGCACCCGTACTATGCTGAAGATACGGTGAAAAGCGGAACTTATGGCCTTGAGAGCGATGTAAAAACAGTTGCCGTTCTTGCAATGCTTGTCGCTCGTTCAGATCTTGATGAAGATTATGTGTATCAAGTAACGAAAGCGATCTTTGATAACTCTGATAAAATTACGCACGCAAAAGGGGAGTTCATTACAGCTGATTCCGCACTAGAGGGTGTTGGCATTGATCTTCATCCAGGTGCAAAGAAATATTTTGATGAAAAAGGTGTCGAGTAAGTAGGAATTTACAAAAAAGGATGTGATGGACGCAGGTGAAAAGCCTGCGTCTTCTTACGATGAAACCTTCTGATTCAACAAAACAATTTATTTATCAAACGTCGACCGCCATTGTACTCATCTTAATCGTTTTTCTTTATCCGTTTTTTCCTGTAGTGGCTCTTGAAAAAGGAGAGTCCGGCAAAGTAATTGCGTATGTGCCATTTGAAGATGATCCAGCGAATTTTGACATTCGCTACACCCACTCCGTTCACAAAACCCCGGTGCAGGAATCGTATTATGTATCGGAATCAGGTGAAATCGTGCAGTATGAACTGGCATATGAGAATTTCGCGATCGGAATGCCTTCTCATGCAGACGCTGGAGAACGCTTTGTCCAAGATGAAGATGGCTATAAAATCAAAGATATGAACCGGAAGTTTCCGTTTATTGACCTAAGAACGGGGCAGGTTGTAGCTAACCACGTCCTTCTTGTTCAAGATAAAGAAATTGAATTAAGTCGGATTATTGAACCAGGGTCATGGCTTCATCTTGAATCAGAAAATATTAGTTTATGGCAGTGGATGAAAGGAGTGAACGTACTTGAGTGAGAAAGATCAGCCTCCGAAAACGAAGGAAGATAAGGATCAGATGACAGACGAACAAACGCAGGAACTAATGGCGAAATTCGATCCTGAAGCAGGGCATCGAAGGCTGACGGGTATCATTGGATGGATCGCTCTTGCCGGGCTTGTAGGTTTCTCTGTATTCCAGCTTTATACGGCCATATTTGGCGTTTTTACAGCCCAGCTACAGCGCTCCATTCACTTAGCATTTGCGCTCGGACTTATTTTTCTTTTATTTCCAGCTTCCAAAAAGAAGCTACGCGATAAAACAAAAGGAAGATTTCAGGTAGCCTGGTACGATGGACTTCTTGCGATTATTGGCGTGTACGTGGGAATGTACTGGCCGCTAAACTTTGAAGAACTTGTTTTCAGAGTTGGGCGTTTAACAACGCTCGATTTAATCGTCGGCTTTCTTGCGATTGTACTTGTGTTAGAAGCAACTCGCCGCGTTGTAGGCTTGCCGATTACGATCATTACATCAATCTTTTTGCTTTATGCTTACCTTGGCCCATATATGCCTGGATTTCTACAGCATCGCGGGTTAAGCATCGACCGAATTATTCGCTCCATGTACTATACAACAGAAGGGATTCTAGGAACGCCGCTCGGGGTGTCTTCAACCTTCATTTTCCTCTTCCTCCTCTTTGGCGCTTTTCTCGTCAAAACGGGGGTTGGGCAATATTTCAATGATCTCGCCTTAGTTATTGCAGGCAAACGTGTTGGTGGCCCTGCAAAAGTAGCGATCTTCTCAAGTGCGCTTCAGGGAACAATTAGCGGAAGCTCGGTTGCGAACGTTGTTACGTCTGGCTCGTTTACAATCCCAATGATGAAGCGACTCGGTTATCGAAAAGAGTTCGCTGGTGGTGTTGAGGCAGCGGCTTCGACAGGTGGTCAGCTCATGCCACCGATTATGGGCGCTGCGGCGTTCCTTATGGTGGAATTTATCGGAGGCATTACGTACTGGGAAATTGCGAAAGCGGCCACGATTCCTGCCTTGCTTTATTTTACAGGAATATGGATTATGACTCATTTTGAAGCAAAGAGGATTGGGTTACGAGGATTAACGGAAGATGAAATGCCAAACCGAAAAGCCGTGCTCGCTCGGATTTATCTTCTTTTTCCAATCGTCGCTGTTATCTTCTTCTTAATGTCAGGTACGTCCGTCACGCGTGCCGCTCTTTATGCGATCTTATCTGCCATTATTGTAGGAGCGATTAATAAAGAAACGCGTATGGGAATTGGTGATTTTATTGATGCTCTTGCGAACGGTGCGCGAACGGCTCTGGGCGTAGCGGCAGCAACGGCTGCAGCGGGTATGATTGTTGGTGTCGTTACGCTTACCGGACTCGGGTTAAAGCTTGCGAATAGCCTCGTTTCTCTTTCGGGGGAAAACTTGCTGCTCACGCTTTTCTTCACAATGATTGCCTCCCTAATTCTCGGAATGGGATCGCCGACGACGGCAAACTATGTGATTACATCGACGATTGCGGCTCCGGCTTTAATCGTGTTATCTGTACCTGAGCTTTCAGCGCATATGTTTGTGTTCTATTTCGGAATTGTAGCTGACATTACACCGCCGGTTGCGCTGGCTGCATTTGCGGCAGCGGGGGTGTCGGGGGGAGAGCCTCTTAAAACAGGGGTGCAATCCGCCAAGCTCGCGATCGCCGCGTTTATCATTCCATACATTTTCGTGCTCTCACCTGAGCTCATGATGATTGATACGACGTGGCAAAGCCTTCTCTGGGTTCTATTTACGTCCTTAACAGGTATGATCAGTATTGGCGCAGGTATGATCGGTTACTGGTACCGTCGCACACATATTGTTGAGCGGATCGCAGCTGTAGCGGCAGGCGTTATGCTGATCTATCCGGAAGGCTCAACAGACCTTATTGGACTTGGACTCTTTATTGCCCTCCTTGCACTTCAATTGTTGATTAAGCAAGATCAGAAAAAAGAAGTTGCGAATGCTTAAAAGAAGTCGCTCATCGTATGAGCGGCTTTTTCTATGAAAAAATGCTCGCATCTCCTGATTCCCGGTAAAAGGAGAGTGTGTTATGATGTAAGCGTCGTCATAATTAGAAATTTATTTGAAGAGAAAGGACTTCTCTTCTTTTTATCGAAGTGGAACCTGTTAACTTATACTCTGAAGGAGGATCACAATGGATTATCGAATTGAACGAGACACAATTGGAGAAATCAAAGTACCAGCAGATAAAATGTGGGGTGCACAGACGCAGCGAAGCAAGCAGAATTTTAAAATCGGCAATGAGCAAATGCCGCTTGAAGTAGTAAAAGCATTTGCGATGTTGAAAAAGGGCGCAGCGCTCGCAAATCAGCGTCTTGGTAAGCTTGAAGATGTGAAAGCTGAAGCCATTGTGAAGGCAGCGGACGAAGTAATTAATGGCGATCATAATGAACACTTCCCACTCGTTGTGTGGCAAACCGGAAGTGGCACGCAGTCCAACATGAATATGAATGAAGTGCTCGCATTTCGTGCGAATGAACTTTTACAAGAACAGGGAAGTGAAGAGCGTATTCATCCAAATGATGACGTGAATAAGTCTCAATCTTCCAATGATACATTCCCAACAGCGCTGCACGTTGCGGCCGTTCTTTCTGTTGAGGATCATCTTTATCCTACTCTTATAGAGCTGAAAGAAACGCTCTATCAAAAAATGCAGGACAATGAACATATTATTAAAATCGGACGTACGCACCTTCAAGATGCAACGCCACTTACGCTCGGTCAGGAAATTAGCGGCTGGCATCGTATGCTTGTGAAGTGTGAGAACATGCTTCTTGAAAGTGTAAGATATATGAAGGAACTTGCGATTGGTGGAACCGCGGTTGGAACTGGACTAAATGCCCATCCGAAGTTCGGGGACATGGTAGCGGAAGAAATTAGCAAAATGACGGACAAGACGTTCGCATCAGCTGAAAATAAATTCCATGCGCTTACAAGCCACGATGAAATTGTCCACGTACACGGTACGCTAAAGGCGCTTGCGGCGGATCTAATGAAAATTGCAAACGACGTGCGCTGGCTTGCAAGTGGACCGCGCTGTGGTATTGGTGAACTGACGATTCCAGCCAATGAGCCGGGAAGCTCAATCATGCCAGGTAAAGTTAACCCAACGCAGAGCGAGGCGCTTACGATGGTAGCAGCGCAAGTGATGGGGAATGACGCAACAATTGGTTTTTCAGCGAGTCAGGGGAACTTTGAATTAAACGTCTTTAAGCCAGTTATCATTTATAACTTCCTTCAGTCATCGCGTTTACTCGCAGACGGAATGAAGTCCTTTAACGATAATTGTGCAGTGGGTATTGAGCCGAATGAAGAAGTGATTCAAGATTACTTGAAAAATTCGCTTATGCTTGTAACAGCACTGAACCCGCATATCGGTTATGAAAATGCGGCGAAAATTGCGAAAAAAGCGCATGAAGACGGCACAACGCTACGCGAATCTGCTCTTGAGAGCGGTCTTTTGACAGCGGAGCAGTTCGATGAGATCGTTCGTCCTGAAGATATGATTGCACCAAAAGAATAAGTCAAAAAGCGGGATCCCAGTGATCCCGCTTTTCGTTTCTTTCAGGAGTGGAAAGCGGTTACACTTTCCGAGGTAAGATGGCCATGATGCCTTTGTAGATCAAGACAAGTGCAAATAGCAGCGCTGCTAGAAAGCCAACAACTTCGAAGACCGGATTAAGACTCTCGAGGAATGAATCTGCTTCAGACAAACGAAGTAATGCAAACCCAGCAATCATAGCGGCTACGAAAAGCAAAGTTCGATCCAACATATCAGCACTCCCTTTGAAAGAAATATTTTTATTGCCCTACAAATATATGCGAGTGGAGACGAGCGAAGAACTAATTTTTTAGGGTGGGGGTCTGGCTCCTCTCTGACCCCCTCCACATACATTTGTCCTCCTACAAAAGACAAGGCCCAAAATAAGAAAAAATTTTCGTTTTGTTGACGGAATCAATGGATGGGAAACGTCTATATAAGTGAAAGCTTAATGTGACCTCCATGGAAGTACGATCACAGATTGCAACTTATCAGGTGTGAAAATCGAGAAATCTCAGCTTGAAGGCATGACAATTGATGGAATCAAGGTAGAAGAATTGTTGAACGTTTATAAGGAGAACAAGAGTGAGTGACCTCCTGGAATTCATAAAGGCGCAGTAAATAATAGGGGTATAATTGTAACACTTTAAAGTGGTGGGGGTCAGGCACGAGCCTGACCCCCACCCACGCATCACCGCAAAAAAGCCGCTGATTCAACACCGAATCAGCGGCTTTTGCTTATTCTTTATTCCTTACTTCCACTCAGTTACTTTATCTGTATCCGTTACGAACATGAAGATCTTACCTTTATCCATTTCTTCTTCATAGCGTTCAGATTCTTCTTTCGAAAATCCGATTTCCTGCATTTTGCTTCGCAGTTCGTCACCTTTTTTACTAAATACGTTCTTCAGGCTGCTAAGTCCCATTTCTTTTTTGCCGATCGTGTTTGCATCAACACCGTCTGCAACGCGTTCTGTGCGGTCGTCGTCATGAGAAAGCACGTAGATGTCATCTTTTGAGACGCCGATATTGCTTAGCTCCTCGATATCACTTTTTAGTTTCTCATCATTTTGATATTCACGTACTACTGGTCTACTCACAATATTGCCTCCTTCAAAGATTAAAATCCTGTTTTTTGATCACACGAGTACTATTCACGCTATAAGAAAGTTCTAAACGAGAAATTTGCACATCAATGTGCTGCTTTTTTAAGACATAGTAAGGCATAATAAGTTCAAATGTTGAAGTGATAGGGTATAGATAGAATAGAAAAAGATTATTGGAGGCGATCGAAGTGAGTTCAGAACAATTAGGGGTGAAAGAAGGAAAACTTGCTCCCTGTCCAGATAAACCAAACTGCGTATCAAGTCAAAGTACTGACGAGAAGCACGGGATGAAGCCAATTCCGTATAACGGGACGGCAGAAGAAGCATTAACAAAGTTAAAAACAATTCTAAGCAATCGAAAGCGAACTGAAATTGTAGAAGCTGATACACACTACATACGAGCGGAAGAGAAGTCAAAGCTGTTTAAATTCGTTGATGATATCGAATTTTACATTGATACAGCAAGCGAAAATATTCATTTTCGTTCTGCTTCTCGGACCGGCTACTCAGATATGGGTGTTAATAAAAAGCGGATGAATGAAATAAGAGAAGCGTTTCAGAATGCATAAAAACAGCAGGTGCCAAGTTAGGCACCTGTTGTTTTGTAATTAAAAATCATTCGCTTCATCATTTTCTTCTTCAAGCGTATCTTCATTCTCGTCTTCTCGTTCTGTTTCCTTACGTTCTGAAGATAAAAACCATCCGCCAAGGGCAATGGCAACTAGGACACCCCAGAACGTGATTTTCCACGCTGGTTCTTTCGGAAAATCTTCTGCGAGGATGCCGAGGTTTGGATGCGCAAGCGTATAGACAGCGAGCTTTACACCAACCCAGCCGACAATCGCAAACGCTGCGGTTTCTAACCCTGGCTTACGATGCAAAAGCCTCACAAAATAATTTGCAGCGAATCGCATAATAATCAGCCCAACAATTCCTCCTGTTAATATCACAAGGAATTGACCACCATCCATGCCACCAATTCGAGGTAAATTTGTATTTGGAAGCGTTAATGCTAAGGCGACGGCCGCCAAAATGGAATCAACCGCAAAAGCAATATCAGCAAGCTCTACTTTTAGAACAGTTGTCCAAAAGCCAGCCCCTTGCTGAGAATTCTTTTCCTTTTTGCTTTCTTTTCGATCGTTTAAGAAAAACTTTTTAACAAGATGATTTAAACTGAGAAACAGCAAGTAAATGGCGCCAATTGCCTGTACCTGCCAAATATCGACGAGAAAAGAAATGATGAAGAGAGAGCCAAAGCGAAAGACAAATGCTCCGCCAAGTCCATAAAACAAGGCTTTTTTGCGCTTTTTTGGATCAAGGTGCTTGACCATAATGGCCATGACGAGGGCATTGTCTGCTGCTAGCACCCCTTCAAGACCGATTAAAACGAGTAGCACCCAGGCATATTCCAGTAAAAGACCAACATCCATGGTTATCTCTCCTTTACCTTCTCATTAGTATTCCCAGATGGACAGGACCATACTAGAGAATACATGCTTGAAAAGGTAGATCTATCCTGAGCTGGATTCAGTTCTGATAACGATACTGAACGTTAATCGTTTTGAAATAGAAGAAAAATGGTATAAGGTAAGAAGTGGAGGTGGAAATATGCGTTTAGAAAATAAGAAAGTCATTAGTCTTGTTCATCATGAATTTGAAGATCTGGAGCTAACCTATCCTTATTATCGTCTTATTGAAGAAGGCGCAACGGTTCATTACGTTGGTGAGAAAGCAGGAGAGAAGTATGTTGGGAAATACGGTGTACCGGTCGTTTCCGAATATGCTTATGAAGACATTAACCCTGCAGACTACGACGCCATTCTTGTTCCAGGTGGCTGGGCACCCGATAAAATCCGCCGATTCCCTGAAGTACTAAAAATGGTACAGCATATGGAAGAAAATAAGAAGCCAATCGGCCAGATTTGCCATGCCGGATGGGTCTTGATTTCTGCTAAGGTGTTAGAAGGAAAGAAAGTAACGAGCACGCCAGGCATCCGTGATGACATGGAAAATGCCGGCGCTACGTGGATTGATGAGCCCGTTGTTGTTGATGGTCATCTTGTATCTGCGCGTCGCCCGCCGGATCTTCCACAGTACGGAAAAGCCTTTGCTGACCTTTTAGCGAAATAATAGTAGAAAAGCGCGATCCTCAATCGAGGAGCGCGCTTTTAACATTATTCAGTCACTTGATCTAACTTTCCAGTAGCAGGATCAATCACAAGTCCGTGAACAGGAAGGTCTTTTGGAAGTAGTGGATGATTCTGGATCATCGAAACGCTATCGCGTACGCCGTCTTGAACAGTTGTAAAACCTTGAAGCCAAGAATGAAGATCGATTCCAACGTGTTTCATGGAAGCGACCACTTCTTTTGTTACGCTATCTTCCATTTTATGAAGAAGCTCATCTGGGTTAACTTTTCCCATCCCACAATCGTGGTGGCCAATGACCCACACTTCCTCAGCCTGAAGTTCATAGACCGCAACAAGAATACTGCGCATAATACTACCGAATGGGTGACTCACAACAGCACCAGCGTTTTTTACAATTTTTACGTCACCATTTTTTAAATTCATCGCGCGGGGAAGAAGTTCAACAAGACGCGTATCCATACAAGAAAGAATGACGATTTTTTTATCTGGAAGGCCAGTTGTCTCAAACGGAACATATTCCTTGTTATTCACAAATTCCTCATTAAATTTCAGTACTTCATGAAGAGTATCCATTGTTTAATCTCCTTCTAAATTAATTTTTTTCATTTGGTTTGTAGTTTGGTACACTAGGGATAAAAGATCCTTCACTAAAGGAGTTTACCGATATGAAAGATATCCCGATTGATCAGCTGATTCAGCAAATGAATACGCGTATGAAACAGCTTACTTATAACGTTGAAGAAAATGATGCAGATGTAAACGGCATTCGTGAAGAGCTCATTGCGATTAAAACATACTGCGACATGCTACTTCAGGCATCAGGAAGCAGTCGTCCAAAGACTCCTTCTGCACCTGCCCCTAAGCCGCTCCAACAAGCCGCACCCGTTCAACAATCTCTTCCATCAAAACTGATGAAAGACGATGATGCGAACGAAGATTCAATTTTTGACTTTTAAAGAAGAGCCGCCCAAGAGCGGCTTTTTGTGTGCCGTCTTACACGCCGAACGCTTTCGGATAAACAACTTCTCCGCTAATCTCTTTCAGCGCGTCCTTTTTAAGTTCTTTCACCATAAACGCATCTCCTGCATCAAACGGCCCCGAGATGTTCTTTTCAGAAGCAGGAACGAAATCGAATCGCGGGTAATACTCCTTGTGACCAAGGACCACAACGTGTCGGTATCCGAGCGAAGTCGCTCTCATCAAACCATCTTGAATGAGCATGCTCCCAATTCCTTCCCGTTGTAACTCAGGCATGACTGCGAGAGGAGCAAGCGCAAGGGACGTGAGGCTTTCTTTTTCCGTTGAAATGGTGATTTCACTAAAAAGAATGTAGCCGACTGGATCACGTCGATTATGTAGCGCCACAAGAGAAAGCTCAGGGACAAAGTGGGCAGACTTCCGCATTTCTTTGACCAGCGTGACTTCATCTTCTCCACCAAACGCTTTTTGTAAAATGGTTGAGATTTCCTCATGATCCTGTACCTTCTCTTCACGAACTTCAATCATGTTTCCATCCCCTTTTCTCTCTCTATTTTTTCAAAAATGAAAATAAAAAGCAACAATATAGCCGTTTAAGTATTCTCCCATTATTTCCCGGGTAACTCATTTTTACTAGGGAAAGGGAGTGCACTAAAAAAGCCCTCGAGCGCATCGAGGGCTTTCTACTACTTATTGGAAAAATGGATATTGACGACGTTCTTGCTGAACGGAAATCCATTTCACAGTTGTAAATTTATCAAGAGCCCATTCGCCGCCAAAACGACCAAGGCCTGATTCTTTTTCGCCACCGAAGGCCATGTGTGCTTCATCGTTTACCGGCTGGTCATTAATGTGTACCATACCTGTTTCGATTTGATGCGCAACCTGAACACCGCGGTTTAAGTCACGAGAATGTACAGAGCCACTAAGGCCGTATGGAGAACCGTTTGCGATTTCAACCGCTTCGTCTACCGTGCTAAATTTAATGATTGGCGCAACGGCACCGAAAATTTCATCTTTCGCAATGGGCATGTCATTCGTTACGTTCGTTAAAATAACCGGATGCATCACGTTACCTTCAACTTCGCCGCCAAGAATTTTCTCTGCGCCTTGCTCAAGAGACGCGTTAAGAGATTCTTGGATACGCTCAACGGCATCTTTGTTGATCAGTGGACCAACAGCTGTTTTTGCATCAGAAGGATCACCAGCTTGAAGGGAAGCGACTTTTTCTTTAAACGCTTCAACGAACTTGTCGTGAATGCTTTCATGCACGATAATACGGTTGATCGCCATGCAAATTTGACCTTGATGCAAGAACTTACCGAACGCCGCTGATTCAGCCGCCTGATCGATATCCGCATCATCAAGAACGATAAACACGTTGTTACCGCCAAGTTCTAGTGCGGTTTCCTTAATGTTCTTACCTGCAAGCTCACCGATATGCTGACCGACTTCCGTTGAACCTGTGAAGGAAATCAACTTCGGAATTGGGTGCGTGACGAACGCATCGCCGATCTCAGAACCTCGTCCTGCAACGACGTTTAGCACGCCTTTTGGAAGTCCTGCTTCTTCAAATAGTTCAGCGATTAGGAAGCCTGCTGTAACAGGCGTTTCAGATGCTGGTTTTAGGACAACCGTGTTCCCAGTTGCGATGGCTGGAGCAACCGAACGCATAGAAAGATGGAGCGGAAAGTTCCACGGTCCAATCACGCCGATCACGCCTTTCGCGCTTTTATAAATACGGTTTTCTTTCCCTGGCGTATCAGAAGGCGCGATTTGCCCTTTCATGCGATATGGGAATGAGGCAGACTCTTTCACAACGCGAGTGGCTGCCGCCCATTCGACGTTCGCTTTGATTTTTGTACTGCCTGATTCTTTCACAAGCCAGTCAACGATTTCTTCTTTACGTTCTGTCATGAGCGCCGCTACTTTATCAAGAATTTGCTGACGCTTGCCTGGCGTTGTCTGTGCCCAGGATTTTTGTGCTTCTTTTGCTGTTTGATACGCTTTATCTAGATCTTCTTCTGATGCTGAGTTTAATGTAAAAATTTCCTCACCGGAAAATGGATTATAATTTGTTACAGTTTTGTCACTAGAACCCGTAACCCATTCACCGTTAATATATTGCTTCGTATATGTGTTAGCCATGAGTCATCCTCCTTTAGTGTACGTTAGAGAAGGTTCCCGAATGCTTAAAGGATTAAACATTCTAGCGCATATGAATGTTTTACCAACATAAAAACGGCAGGGAGGGACAAATTGATAGTAATCCCTAAAGAAAGGAGGGAGACAGAATGCCGGAAACATTCCCGTTTTTTAATCAAGGGGAAGAGATGAAAAATGCACATACGTATAACGTTTATGTGAATGACGATTATGTGGGCAATAAAATTTTGTTCTCTCAGTGTGAAAAGATTGAAGATCTGAGCGACTATTTAAATAGTAAAGGTTTTTACAATTTCCAGGCTGAAGCCGAAGGAGATCATTACCACCTGCAAATGACCGAACAAGATCAGGGGGAGGTTGTGAAAGACGAGCTTCACAGCTACCTCCGCCTGCATTAGCGATGGATTCGCTCCCAAATACGGAGCTTCTGTTCAATCTGTTTCGCCGCACCTTGAGCTTCTTCTACCGTTACTTCTTTAAAACGAATTTTCCCACCAGGTGGAAGCTGGGCAATGAGCGTCAAATCAGGACCAATCACTGTTCCGACCCGCGTGTAGCCACCTGTTGTCTGACGATCTGCAAGCAGGATGATCGGCTGACCGTTTCCAGGTAGCTGAATACCGCCAATTGGAACTGCATCTGAAACAACGTTCGCTTCATGATTTGTTTTAAGCTCAGATTGAAGGCGATAGCCCATACGATTTGATTGCGGCGACACCTCATGACTCATAGCGAAAAAGTCCGAAACGACCTTATCCGAGATTTGTTCATGATGAGGTCCTTTCACAACGCGTACTTCTATATCACGATCATAATCAGGAATCTCGGTGAAAAAGAGCCCGGTTCCTGCTTTTTGTTTTCTCGGTTCACCTACCAGTTCATCTCCCTTTTGAAGCGGACGTCCAAGACCAGCTGGTTCATAAACGGAGCGACTTCCCATATATTGACTTGATTGAAATCCGCCTGAAACGGTGAGGTAGGCGCGAACGCCATTGCGTGGCTTTCCAAATTCAAGCACCTGTCCTTTTTTAATATGGACGGATTTCCAGAGCGCAATCCGCTTTCCGTTGATCATCGGAGATAAATCGCCTCCTGTTACAGCGATCACAAAAGATTCTTTTGCGATTAATTCTGGCCCCTGCATCGTCACTTCAAGACCCGCCGCACCTCGTTCGTTGCCAACTAAAAGATTGCCAACCTGAAGAGCGAAGCGATCAAGCGCTCCAGATGCCGGAACCCCGTATTTTAAATACCCGACACGTCCTAAATCCTGATATGTTGTATACAATCCTGGCTTTTCGACTGAAAATAACTTCACCGGTTTCCGATCCTTTCCATCTCAATATTTTCTTCTGTAAACCGTTTCCGAAGCGCCTTAATAAACGCAAGCGCCGACGATTCGTCTCCGTGCACGCAAACCGTATCCGCTTCAATCGCAATGATCGAGCCATCAACGGCTGTTACCGTTCCTTCCTTAACCATCATAATCACCTGTTCCATCGCAGCCTGCTCATCACGAATCATCGCATTTTTTTCAACGCGCGGTGTAAGCGTTCCGTCAGGCTGATACGTCCTGTCGGCAAACACTTCTGAAGCATAAGGAAGTGCAGCATCCTGCGCAGCGCGAATGAGCTCTGAATTGGCAAGGCCGAATAGAATGAGCTCTGAATTAAAATCTTTTACGGCCTGCGCAATGGCGTTTGCGAGTTCGGGATCCTTTGATGCCATATTGTAAAGCGCACCATGCGGTTTGACGTGCTGAAGTGGAACTTCATGCGCCCTGCAGAACCCGTGCAGTGCTCCGATTTGATAAAGAACGAGTGAGTAAGTATCCTCTGGTGTAATGTTCATATTGCGGCGGCCAAAACCAACTAAGTCCGGAAATCCAGGATGGGCGCCGATACCAACGTGATGCTCTTTCGCCCATTCCACCGTTTTATTCATAATATGCGGGTCTCCGGCATGATAGCCGCATGCAATATTTGCTGAAGAAACAAGTTCAAGCACCTGTTCATCCTGACCGACCACATAAGTACCAAAGCTTTCTCCAAGGTCACTGTTTAAATCAATACGAAACGTCATTCGGATTCCTCCCTGCATTCAAGTTCGTACGTGCCATCCTCAATTTCTTGCTGAATGCGCTTAAATTCATCTTCTGTGATCGAAGTAAACCGTAAATAATCGCCCTGCTCAAACAGAAACGGCTCTTCTTTTTCAGCATCAAAAAGCTTGAGCGGTGTGCGCCCGATAATATTCCAGCCGCCGGGTGAAGCGAGCGGGTAAATGCCCGTCTGACTTTCCGCAATACCAACCGATCCGGCTGGAACAGACTTCCTTGGGTTTTCAAGGCGCGGCATCGCGAGTCGTTCATCAATTCCGCTTAAGTAAGGAAAGCCTGGTAAAAAGCCGATCATATTAATGAGGTAGTGGCGCTTCGTATGTAAGTCGATCACTTCTGTTGTGGAAAGGTTGGTAGCAGCTGCGAGATTTTCAAGGTCCGGACCATAGTCGCTCCCGTAAACAGTTGGAATGGTAATCACCGTATTCGTTTTCTGGTGATTTACATCAATTTCGTTTGCGATAGGTTGAAGGACGTTAGTGATTTCTTCATACGAAAGCTTCCACGGATCATAGTAAACGGCCACAGAGTCATAGGCAGGTACCCATTCCGTAATGCCAGCATGATTGTGGTGAAGCTTTTGACAAAACGATTGAATGTTATTCGTAAGGCCAGTTGAAACGTCTTCATGAAAACAGCATTTCACAGCTGCTTCACCGAGCGGATAAAAGGTGATCTTCATGGCTTTCCCCTTTCATGTTGATCATTATGTTAATTAAGAATAAACCTTCGACACGATTCTTCTTTTTCAGCGGTTGTCTGTTACCTTAAGTTTACCGAAATTTCAAAAAGACAACAAATTATCCATGGAAAAAAGCGCTATAGGCCTTATAATGAAGGTACACACTGATCAACAAAGGAGATCGCTATGAAATTACATACTGCACGCTTTGGAGAAATGGACGTCACCGAAGAACGTCTCGTCACGTTTGAAAGTGGCATCCCTGGCCTTGAGCACTTTACAACTTACTGTCTATTACCCGCCGATGACAAAGATGAGTCTCCTTTTTACTTTTTACAATCAACAGAAGAAAGCGGCCTTTGCTTTTTCCTCGCGGATCCGTTTTCCTTTTACCCAAATTATGAAGTAAACCTTGATGACAGCACGCTCGCTCAGCTAAATCTATCCGATCCAGCCCACGCGCTCGTGCTCTCGATTCTTACGGTTCAGGGCTCATTAAAAGAAGCGACAATGAATTTAAAAGCACCGCTTATATTTAACACCGAAGAACGCACTGGAAAACAACTTGTCCTCAAACAGGAGTATGGCATCAAAGAACCTCTCTTAAAGCAAGTGAACACAGAGGAGGCGGAGTAAATGCTCGTACTTGGACGTAAAAAAGGCGAATCGATTGTCATTAATGATGAAATAGAACTTAAGATTATTAGCATTGACGGCGATACGGTGAAGCTTGGTGTAGAAGCACCGAAGAATATTGCCATCCACCGAAAAGAAGTATATGAAGCGATTCAATCGGAAAATAAGCTTGCGGCGATGCAGGAGTTTAGCCTGGAGGATTTGAAGGAGTTCAGGAAAAAAACGAGTTCATAGGAGGGACTTGATGAGTTTCTTTGAAGGCGTTTATCAAGTGAACATTCGTGTACGGGATATAAAGAATGCAGTGAACTGGTATGAAGAAATGCTCGGTCTTCATGTGACAAAGAACTATGGTGGTACCGTGGTGCTTGGCGTTGGTGAAGGGCAGACGGCGATTTGTTTGATTGAGTTGAAGGAAGGGGAAGAGCTTCCTTCGGCTGAATCGAGCAGCTCATATCCTGTGCTTCATCTAGCAGAGAAGCATGCGAAAACGTTTAAGAATGTGCTACGAGAGCGTGGCGTCACGGTTGATGAAGAGGCTGGAGTGGCTCATTTTAAGTTTTATGATCCGGATGGGAATGGACTTGAGGCTTATTTGCCTGGGATTTATGAGAAGGAAGAGTAAGCGCATTTAAGGTGAATCTTTATTAGAAGAGGAACCGCTATCATTGGATGCGTTTCTTTTTTAAATATTTTTCAGAAAAGTATTAAACATCCTAAAATGCCTGCCGATAATAGTGGTGTTAGGAAGTCCAAACGGATGTGGATTTTCTTGATAAAACCATTACATGGAGGTAGATTTAGGAATGATTATTAATCACAACTTAGCAGCAATGAACACGTACAATCAGATGGGTGCGAACCAATTGAACGCATCTAAGAACATGGAGAAGCTTTCTTCTGGTCTTCGTATTAACCGCGCTGGGGACGATGCAGCGGGACTTTCAATTTCCGAGAAAATGCGTGGTCAGATTCGTGGTCTTGAGCAGGCAAGTCGAAATTCTCAAGATGGAATTTCTTTACTTCAAACTGCTGAGGGCGGTTTAAATGAGTCGCATTCAATTTTACAACGTATGCGTGAATTAGCTGTACAGGCTTCCAACGATACTAATAATGTAGACGATAGAAAAGCTCTTCAAACAGAAGCAAATCAGTTAGCAAAAGAGTTAAACAGAATTACTACTAATACTGAATTCAATACAGAAAGTCTTCTTGATGGAACTAGCACAGGCTCAGGAGCGTTTAATTTCCAAGTAGGTGCAAACCAAGATCAAACAATTTCTATTACTATCTCAAATATGACTGGTAGTACAGGTCTTAGTGTAGCTACTGCCGATGATGAGACGGCAGATGCTATAGATATTTCTTCTACTAATACAGTAGCAAGTGCAGCAATAACAACCATCGATACGGCAATAACTTTAGTTTCTGAAGAACGCTCAAAATTAGGTGCAGTTCAAAATCGTCTTGAACATTCAATTAACAACCTTGGTACTACTGCTCAAAACCTTACTGCCGCAGAATCCCGTATCCGCGACGTAGACATGGCAAAAGAAATGATGGACTTCACTAAGAACAACATTCTTAACCAGGCGTCACAAGCAATGTTAGCTCAAGCCAATCAAAGTTCTTCTGCAGTGCTTCAACTGCTAAGATAATTGATTGTACAGGGCGTCTTATCTGGTAACGGGTAAGATTATAACCGGGTGAATTGCTGGAACTTCCTTAAGTTTGATTCCCCACAACGTGACTGGAAACGGTGAGCGTGATGGGTTGAAAAGAATCAAGATTGGATAATCAGCAGCCAAGCTCCTGTCTCGAAAGAGTGGAGAAGGTTCAACGACTAGGATAAACCATCTAAGGCGAAAGCTATGGTGATGAAATCCGTAGGGTGGCAAACACCATTCGAAGTGCCCGGCCCTTTCGAACACGAGAGGTGAAGATATAGTCTATTCTGTATCCGAAAGGAACAGCGGCAAAGCAAGCCAACCAACAGCCTCAAGCTGTACTACAACTTCTACGTTAATTTACTCACAAGGTGGTCTTCAATTGAAGGCTGCCTTTTTTAAAACAAATTGATACGGAATTGGAGATTAGCTGATGGAAATAAGAGACGTTTCAATCACACCTATTGGACCAACTAAATTAACTCAAATAAAGAATACTGAAATGAAAAAGACGATCGAAAAGCGTGAGGTAGAGGGGAGTACTTTTTCAAAAGAAACCGTCAAACACCACATCAACACCCTGAACACCTACCTCGAACCATCTCAAACCTCACTCAAATTCCAACTCCATGACAAATTAAACGAATACTACGTTCAGATTATCGACACAAAGACTGATGAAATCATTAAAGAAATCCCTTCAAAAAAGTTCCTTGATCGCTACGCAGCAACGGCTGAGCTTCTCGGCTTTATGGTCGATCAGAAAATCTAAGTGGTTGAACTCTCTATGGAGGGTTCTTTTTTAGGTCTTTTTACACCTTAAACAAATCCCTCCCCCTGCCGATAGTATGAATAGAAGGTATGAACGGAGGAGATGTTGATGAGAATTTCCGGGTTAGCGACGGGGATGGATACAGATCAGATGGTAAAAGATCTCATGATGGCGGAGCGAATCCCGCTCGATAAATTGTCTCAAAAGAAGCAAACGATGGAATGGCAGAAGGAGTCGTATCGTGAATTGAATACGATGATGTCGGATATGCGAAGCACGGCTTCATCGATGAGGTTGCAGTCTGGTTACAATGCTTTTAAAACTGTTTCATCTAACACAGGAGCGGTTACTGCTACAACGACATCTGCCTCTGTCCCAGGTTCTTATTCTGTCACCGTTAACGAACTCGCACAAAGCGCTAAATTCACATCGGGACAGGCCATTCAGAATGAAGCGGGCATTGCCGCAAAGGGAACAGATAAAGTACTTCAAACAGGTGAAGCGGAAACGACGCTTCAGCTTACTAATAGCAATGGGCAAACGGCTTCCATTACAATCACTGCATCAGACACATTTAAAAGTCTTGCCGAAAAAATTGCGGGTGCGACTGACGGAACGACAGGTGAATCACTTGGATTAAGGGCAAGCTTTGATGACACAACGTCACGCTTTTTCATTTCATCGAAAGCGATGGGAGGAGATGAGTCATTCACGCTTGGGATTGCTGATCCAACAGTAGAAAGCCGTATTCTCGGCGGCGCGGCCAATACAGCACAGGGAAAATATGGTTCTGTGACGTTTGATGGCATTGTTGTCGATAACCTGAAAACGAACACTACGACGATTAATAATCTAAAGCTAGACCTTGTCCAAAAAGGGACTTCTACCGTTTCGGTCCAAAGTGATGTTCAGGATCCTTTTGACATGATTAAGAACTTTGTTGAGAAATACAACGAGTTTATTGATAAAGCGCAGGGGATGCTGACTGAAAAGCGAAACCGGGATTTCCCTCCGCTTACAGATGCGCAAAGAGAAGATCTTACTGAGAAAGAGATCGAACTTTGGGAGGAGAAAGCGAAAAGCGGGATGCTTCAAAGTGATGCGACGGTTCGGGGGATTGTGAGTGATCTTCGAAGTGCCTGGATGTCGTCGGTTAGCGGAATTCCCGCAGGTGAACTTAGCATGCTTTCGCAAGTAGGGATCAATACCGGTTCGTATCAGGATGGTGGAAAGCTCTTTATTGATGAAGCGAAACTTAAGAGTGCCCTAGAACAAAAGCCTGAAGAGGTCATGAATCTGTTTACGAGCGGCACAGATGGGATTGGCGATCGTCTTTACGACTCCGTTAACAAAGGGATCGATCAGCTAGGAAAAAAAGCAGGGACACCAGGAACGCTTGTTGATAGTAGCTTTCTTTCAACGAGATTAAAAGATTTAGATGAACAGATGGAAAACTGGGAAGATAAGCTCGTTACGATTGAAGATCGGTATTGGAAGCAATTCTCGGCGCTTGAAACGGCGATGAGTCAGCTTAATCAGCAAAGCGCATGGGTACAACAAAACTTACTTGGTGGGATGTAAAATGAGAAGAATTGATGCCTTAAATCAACTGCATGTTGTGACAAATCAAATCGCAAAGTCTCTTGAAATCGTAAGTCCTTCAATGGATGATCAAGGATCTGAACAGCTTGAAGGGATTAATCATATGATTACGCGACGCGAAGAGACGATTAAACTTTTAGATGAAGCCATGGTGAAGGAAGGAAAGAATTGGACGGAAGACGAGCAGGGACTCCTGCAACAGCTGAACATCCTAGAAGAAACGATTCAACCGAAACTTTCAGAGCTTTATGCTGCCTTTTCCGATCAAATGAGACGCCTGCAGAATGGCAAGGCAGCTGCAAATAAGTATAAGTCGGCTGCATATACGGACGGCGCCTTTTTCGATCAGCGTAAATAGGAGGGATTTTTATGGCTATGAAAAATCCATATCAAACGTATCAAACTAATGCGGTCGCAACGTCATCGCCTCAGGAATTAACGTTAATGCTTTATAACGGCTGCATCAAATTTATTCGTCTTTCCTCTATTGCGATGGGAGAAGGCGATATGGAAGCGAAGAACACGAATATCATTAAAGCGCAAAACATCCTTTATGAATTGCGTTCGACTTTAAACATGGAAATCGATCTCTCACAATCGATGGACGCTCTCTATGACTATATGATTTCACAGCTAGTCACTGCGAACATTCAAAACGACACTAGCATTTTAAAAGAAGTCGAGACATTAGCTGAAGAGTTCCGAAATACGTGGAAGCAAGCGATGGAACAGGCAAAGAAGTAAGTTAAATAAAGAGGGTGAAGGCAATGGAAAAAACATCTCTGTTCGGTGTGCTCCTCGGTTTTTTCGTCCTAGTGGGCGGATTAATTCTCAAGGGTGCAAATCCGGCTGCTCTATTAAATCCCGCTGCCCTCGTGATCATTTTTGTTGGGACAGCGGCAGCACTACTTATCGCGTTTCCATTTAACGAGATTAAGAAATTTCCAACATTATTAAAAATTATCTTCTCTAATCAGAAGCTTCTTACTGAAAAAGAGCTGATTCCAATGTTTCGTGAATGGGCAACTGTTGCTCGTCGTGAAGGACTCCTTTCCCTTGAAAATAATCTTGAAAGCATTGATGATGATTTTCTAAAAGGCGGCTTCCAAATGGTGATTGATGGTCATTCACATGAAGCGATTGAGGAAATTTTAGTAGAAGATATTGAAGCGATGAAAGAACGTCACAGGATGGGAGCGGGGATCTTTACTCAGGCTGGTACGTATGCCCCGACGCTCGGTGTGCTTGGGGCGGTTGTTGGGCTTGTCGCGGCACTCAGTCATCTTGGCGATATGGAGCTCCTTGGGAAGTCCATTGCGGCGGCATTTATCGCCACGCTTTTTGGGATTTTCACAGGTTACGTTCTCTGGCATCCGTTCGCGAATAAGCTAAAGCGTAAATCCAACGCTGAAGCTCGTATTAAAATGATCATGCTTGAAGGACTTCTGGCAGTTCAGTCAGGTGCATCGCCACGCATGGTAGAAGACAAGCTTCTCGTCTACTTGCCAAGTAAGGAACGAAACCTTGACGCTGAAAAGAAATCAAGTCAATCAGAGGTAGAAGGAGTAGGCGCTGATGCGTAAGAAGAGACATGAGGAGCATGAGGATCACGTCGACGAAAGCTGGCTCATTCCATATGCCGATATGTTAACGCTTCTACTGGCTCTTTTTATCGTTCTTTTTGCGGCAAGTACGGTTGATGTGAAAAAGTATGAAGCGATGTCTCAATCCTTTCAGGAAGTATTAAGTGGAGGAACTGGGATTTTAGAAGGCGAACCGGCGATGCTCGACCCAGAAGATGGTTCCTTTGTAGGCATGACGGATGAGCCAGAAAAAGAAGAGTCAAAAGAGGACGATTCAGAAGAAAAAGCGTTCGAACAGGATCAGAATAAGCTTCAGAAATTACAAGGTCGTATTGATGAATATATCGCTGATCAAGATCTTGACTCTTATTTAAAAACGAAGTTAACGGAAGAAGGACTTTTGATTACGATAAAAGAAGCAGCGCTGTTTCAAAGCGGAAAAGCCGTGTTAACAGGAGATGCGAGACCACTGGCCAAGCAAATTTCAGATCTTCTCGTTACGGATCCACCGCGTCGGATTACGGTTACCGGTCATACGGATGATCGCCCGATTAAAACATCGCAGTATCCATCGAACTGGCATTTAAGTTCCGAGCGCGCGTTGAATTTTATGACAGAGCTATTGAATAATAAGAAGCTTGATCCAAAGTTATTTAGTTTTACAGGATACGGAGAATATCGTCCGATCGATTCAAATAAAACGGAAGAAGGCAGAGCAAAGAACCGAAGAGTTGAAGTGCTTATTCTTCCATACAACGTAGAAAATTAGAACAAGAGGTGAAAGAATGAAACGGATTCTAATAATCTTCCTAACAGCTCTTGGTATTGTCGGGGCTGGGGCTGCCGCGGCAGTGTTTTTTCTCGATATCGATTTGAAGAAAGTGGTGGCGCAGGAAGAGAAAGAACCAACAGCGGAAGAGCTTGCAGCAAGAAGCCTTACGATGGAACCACTAACAACAAATTTATCATCAGATCATTTTGCGATTGTGCAGCTGAACTTGCTAGCTGATCATGAGAAGAGCTATAAAGAACTTGAAGTTCGTAATCCCGAATTAAAAGCGATCGTGATCTCAACGTTAGCCGGTCTCACAAAAGAGGATTTGAAAGGCTCTGAAGGTCTTAAAACGTTTGAAGAATCGATCAAAAATGAAGTGAATCAAGTGCTGCATGATGGAAAGGTAGAACGCGTTCTCGTAACGGACTTTAAAATTCAGTAAGCGGTTAACTTTTTTCAAGAAATTTCCGATAATAACGGTATAATCCTCAAATTCGGGTACGAATAATAGAATAGGAGTAGTATGATAAACGATCGGAAAGAGGTGACCGGAGATGAATGTTAATAAACCATCAGCACCACCCATTGTAAACCCTTACCAGAAGCATAATCCTGTTACGAAAGTTGAGCAGGTGAAAAAGGCTCCTCGAGAAGATGAGCTTCAAATTTCAAACAAAGCGAGAGAATTATACGACATGAAGACCGAACAAGATCGCGAAGCGAAAGTAACGGCAATCAAGAAGCAGATTGAAGAAGGTACGTATCGTGTCGACAGTCAGAAAACAGCTGAGAAGCTGTTTGATCAGTGGTTTTAACAGGAGGCGGCACGATGGGACAGGAACTTTTAGAGGTTATGGGTGAAATGATTCTTCTTCATGATAAGTTAATCGTTCTTTCTGAAGAAAAACAAGAGGCGTTAGTAGAACGAGACGTGAAGCGATTGACAGAAGTAATCAACAAAGAAAAGGAGCTTCTTCAAAAACTTCGTGTTAGTGAAGAGAAGCGGCAGCAGATTACAGAAAAGCTTGCAGGACGAGACCAAACGCTTAAACAAGTTCTAGGCTTATTAAGTCCGCCTGTTAAAAGAATGGTCGAAAATAGAGCGGCTGATTTAAAAGAAAAAGCGGAAAAACTTCAGAGTATGAATGATGTAAATGAAGATCTGTTAAGGGATGGGATGGCATTTGTCCATCATATGATTGGCCATTTAACGACATCCAATCAATCGATCACTTACGGCAGGCCCAACCAGAAGCCAATGCAAACACCGCGAGGATATTTTGATACGAAAGCCTGAGGTATCAGGTTGAGAAAGGAACGGATTTGAATGACGTCTACGTTTCATGGATTAGAAGTCGGTAAGAGAAGTCTTTATACGCAACAAACAGCTCTTACGACAACAGGTAATAATATCTCAAATGCGAATACTCCCGGATATTCAAGGCAGCGAGTGGATATGCAAGCAACGTCTTCCATTACGTATCCTTATCAAACTGGTAGCTCATCCTCACAGCTTGGGACTGGTGTAAGTGTTGAATCGATCGAACGTGTTCGTTCTGAATATCTGGACAGCCAGTATCGCGAGCGAAATGGTCAGTTAGGAGCTGATTCGACGAAACTTGAAACGCTTCAACAAATCGAAGAAATGACGAGGGAACCAGGCAACGGACTAAGCGCGTCCCTCGATCGCTTCTTCTCAGCGTGGGAAGATCTTGCTTCAAACCCAGATAGTCTTGCGGCTCGTGCAGTTCTTGTGGAACGTTCAGAAGAACTCCTATCACAGGGGAAAACGTTAAATGATGGGTTAGCGAGTCTATCAAAAAGTTTGAATGACCAAGTGACAGCGGTGAATGATCAGATCAATGCCATCTCCTCACAGATTGATAGTTTAAACAAAGAGATTGCTTTAAAACCTGAAGCGAACGAGTTAAAAGACCGACGTGATCTATTAATGGATGAAATGTCAGGGCTGAATGCACAAAATACAGGAAAGCTTGAAGGCCTGAAGCAGTCACTAAGTGAAGTGGATCAGTTTCAAAGTGATCTAAATGAAGTGTTTAATCAACTTATTAATGGATCTGGTATGAATAATCTTATGACGTCGGGCTTTTCACTAGTTAAAGATGGCAACGGTACGATGCAACAAGGCAAGGCGATGTTTGATACGAGTGGGACTGGCGATACATTTCTTGAAAAAGTCAGTGTGAATCAAGAAGTAAAGGCCAATCCAGCTACGATCGCTGCTTCTTCTACTAATAGTGCAGTTAGTAATGGTGATATTGCCACTACAATAAGCGATTTAAAAAACGAAACACTTTCGTTTGATGTGGCAAATTCAAATATAAATGCAGAAGCTAGCGTTGGCGACTTTTACGGTATGCTTATTTCAAAAATTGGTGCAAAGTCACAGGCTTCGGAACGATCAGTGGAAAGTCACCAGGCCGTCTTAAAGTCAATAGATCAAAATCGGATGTCAGTAAGCGGCGTCTCGCTTGATGAAGAGATGTCAAACCTCATTCAATTTCAACATGCTTATAATGCAGCAGCTCGCTATGTAAGCACAACCGATGAGCTTCTTGACGTCATTATTAATCGCATGGGCGTTTAGTAGAAAGGAGATCATCATATGAGAATTACACAACAAATGCTTAGCTCAAACATCACCTCTCAGTTACAGCAGAACCTCTCGCGCTATGAAAAGGCGAATGAACAGGTTTCAACAGGAAAAAAGATCAATACGCCTTCTGATGATCCCATTGGTGTTCAGAAATCTTTGAAGCTGGCATCTCAGTTAGCTGATAATGAGCAGTATGAACGTAATACCGATTATGCTCTTTCCTGGATGGAAACAACAGACCAGGCCCTTAACAGCATCTCTAATGCGCTTCAGCGGGCAAATGAGCTAGGCTTACAGGCGTCGAACGGAACGAACTCACCAGAAGATCAGCAAACGATTGGAAAAGAAATTGAACAATTACGCGCTGAGATTCAGGATATTGCCAATACAAAGTTTGATGGAAAGTACATCTTCAATGGACAGAAAACAGATCAACCGATTCAAATTGCAGCGAATGGCGATTTAACGTATAACAACCAGCCACTGATGCAGCGTATGTCTTCTAGCAATACGATTGAAATGAACGTTACGGGAGAATTGTTTGATGGGAATGTGAACCTGTTTAAGACACTTGATCAACTTTCAGGCGCATTAGCGAGTGGGGATCAGGAAGGCGTTAGCAGTGCACTGGAACAGATTGAGACAGGTAAAGAGCAAGTGTTAAACAGCTGGACCACCCTTGGCGCAAAGCAGTCGAGAGTGGAGGGGATGAATCAACGCTTGAAGGAAGAAAACCTTTCCCTACAAACGCTCGTTTCTAAAAATGATGACGTGGATTTTGCCGAAGCCATCATGAAACTAAAAACCGAAGAAAGCGTCTACCAGGCTTCTCTTGCCGCAAGCGCGAAAATCATTCAGCCATCTCTATTAGACTTTCTTAGATAAATAAAATCCCTCTCATGCGAGAGGGATTTTGTTTATTGACTTATCTTTTAATCGTATTTGCAAGCCCCATCATTTCATCCGCCATTTTAATTGCCTGGCTCTGGAATTGGAGGAGTCGCTGTGTCGAGATCATCTCCGTTGTTTCATTCGTTAAATCCACGTTCGACGTTTCAAGGTAGCCCTGTCTTGTTTTATATTCGTCTCCATTAACCGCGACGAGCTCAAGCTCGCTGTTCTCTTGAAGAGAAAATTCATTTCCTCCGACGTTCACGAGCGACTGTGGGCGATCGATTTTAGCGATGCTGAGCTGAAACGTTTGGTCATTGCCGTTTGCATCCGTCGCTACCAGTTCTCCTGCATCAGAGATCGTGATTTCTGATGGATTACGATCAAACGTAATCGCATTACCGTTCGTATCCAGAATCGCGTTCCCACGGCTTGTTACGAGTGAAAATGCTCCGTTCTGATTTTGAATCTCAAAAGAGCCATCTCTCGTATAGTTTACGGCATCGCCGTTTTGAACACGGAAGTAAACGTTCTCTCCTTCAAGCATCACGTCAAGATCACGCCCTGTTTCCTGAGCAGATCCCTGCTTGTTGTTAAGGGCCGTTAAACCAACTTTTGATCCAAAACCGACGCGAAGGTTCTCAGGCGTTTCTCTTCCAGGCTCAGTTGCTTCTCCTGTTTGATTTGTATACGTTTGGGTTAAGAGATTCTGGAACGTCGCTTCTCGGCTTTTAAAACCTGCTGTGTTCACGTTTGCGATGTTATTTGCGATCGTATCGATTTTCTTTTGTGTCTGACTAAGTGAAGAAGATGAGGTAGCCATTTGAATATTCAATCGTAACCCTCCTAGTAAACGCGACCGACATCATTTACAGCTTTGTCGATACTTTGATCGTACGTTTGTAGTACTTTTTGGTTTGCTTCATATAAGCGATACGTGTTAAGCATATCCGTCATCGTTGTCGTCATATCCACGTTCGAACCTTCGAGGTAGCCTTGTTTCACAGCATACTCGGTGATATCAGTTGTTTGAATATTTATTGGCGCATCAGCTTCATCGCCTTCCCATGCAAAAACGCCATTTCCTTGCTGAGTGAGATTAGTAGGGTCATCGGTATAGCCAATCCATAGCTGCTGTTCGTTGCCATTTTCCTCGAGAATCGTGCCATCATCTGTCACAGTGAACGAGTCGCTCGTTAGTTGAATCGGCTGAAGATCTTCGCCAATTACTTGATAGCCCTCACTTGTCGAAAGAAAACCCTCTTCATCGATAGAGAAATTTCCATTTCTTGTGTAGCGAATCGAGTTATCCTCAAGACGAACACCAAATAAAAGTAGTCCTTTTTTACTAGTTTCTTCGTCGATTGGGAGATTCTCATCGATAAGGGCCAAATCTGTTTGTTTGCTAGTTTCTTTAAGAGATCCGCTTGAAAAATTGGGAATACCTTCCTGTGTGTAGACGCCAGTTTGGAGCGTGCCAATGGAAGAGTTAGGGGGCGTGTTCGTATTTCTTTCTTTCATTAAGTATTCAGGGAAGGAACGGAAAGTTGCTTCATCCTGCTTAAAGCCTGGTGTTTCAGCATTTGAGAGGTTATTCGTTAAGAACTGCTGCTTTCGCTCACTTGCCATCATGCCGGACGTAGCCGTATACATGCCTTTAAACATTTTTTCGCTCCCATCGTAGTACTATCGAACGCGTACCTTGAAATTTATACCTCTATTATACCGCTTAGATGTGGGAAAATTAAGTGAAAAAAGTCGTTTTTTAGGTGAAAACACTCATTTACTATTATTTTTGACAATGCTATGCTAACAATATCGAAAAAATTGTCGAATGAGTATACTTATGGCTTTAAAACCAATATTTACCTATAAAAACACATTTATACAAGGAGTGTGGAAACCTTCGTGAATGTTTTTCAATCGATCAAACCGCTTGAACAAGCATTAAATGCGTCAATGGTACAGCAGCGAACCATTACGTCAAATATTTCAAATGTTGATACCCCTAATTACAAACGACAAACCGTTTCATTTCAAGATAACCTGCAGGAAGCTACCCAAAATCTGCAGAGCTACAAATCTAACCCCAAACATGTCCCTTTTAGTAACGAAAAAAATTCATTAAATCCCGTTGTTAAGACGGATCAAAGTACAGTAAATCAATCGAATGGAAACAACGTTGACATGGATGTTGAAATGGCAGAACTCGCGAAAAACCAGCTCTGGTACAATGCGATGGTTGAGAAGACGAATAGCCAATTCCGGGACTTACAAACCGCAATTCGAGGGAGCTAATGAAAAATGAATTTATTTAATGGATTCAATGCGAGCGCTTCAGCGTTAACAGCAAACCGCCTTCGAATGGATGTCGTCTCTTCCAATATCGCCAATGCTGAGACGACGCGTTCAGAACTTGTTGATGGTGAATGGCAGCCGTACAAGCGAAAAGTAGTAGAGCTAGAGGAAAATTCGTTTGAAAGCAAGCTTCAAGCTGCAATGGGGAATGAGTCACCTTCTGGAGTGAAAGTAACGAATATCAAAGAAGATAATGCGCCTAATAAGCTCGTTTATAATCCCGCTCATCCCGATGCGAATGAAGAGGGATACGTAGATATGCCGAATGTCGATATGGTGAAGGAAATGGTTGATCTTATGTCAGCCTCTCGTTCATATGAAGCAAACGTAACGGCGCTAAACGCCACAAAAAGTATGTATATGAAAGCGCTCGAACTTGGGAAGTAGTGATGGCGAGCATAGGAGGATTATATGAATACAATTAGTGCACTTCAGCAGCTTCCTGCTCAAGCAAAGCAGCAGGCTACTTCTGGGGAAGCGACAGCTGATTTCGGTCAAATGCTGCAGAATGCGATTAAACAGGTGAACGATAACCAGGTCGCATCAGAACAAATGACAAATAAGCTCGTAACTGGAGAAGTACAGGATGTTCATGAAGTCATGCTTGCAGCACAAAAAGCCTCACTATCTCTAAATTTAACAGTTGAAGTGAGAAATAAGGTTATTGAATCATACCAGGAAATCATGCGCATGCAAATGTAGACAATCAGGGATGGATAAAAGATGAACCAACAACTACTGAACTTTAAAAGTCGCTGGCAGGAAACGTGGGGAAGCTATCCCACAAAAACCAAATGGCTGATCGGAGGGACGTTTCTCGTCACTCTTCTTCTACTTCTATTCCTTGTTTTTTGGATGTCTAAACCTAATTTAACACCAATATATGCGAATTTGACGCCGACAGAAGCTGGCGAGATCAAGAGCGCGATTGAACAAAAGGGTATTCCTGTAGAAGTTTCAGCAGATGGTACAACAATTAGTGTGCCAAAAGACCAGGCCTCTGATTTAAAAGTAAGTCTTGCTGCAGAGGGCATTCCAAAAAGCGGTAATGTGAATTACAGCATTTTTAGTGAAAACATGGGTATGGGAATGACGGATCGACAGTTTGATGTCGTTGAACGCGATGCAATGCAAAATGAATTAAGCTACCTCATTGAGCAAATTGGCGGTATTAAGGAATCAAAAGTGATGATTACCCTACCGGCTGAAAGCGTATGGCTAGATGAAACGGGTGAAACCGCTTCTGCTTCCGTTGTCCTAACGCGAGATCCCGGCGTTCAGCTTGATCAAGGTCAAATCACGGGTCTCTATCATCTCATCAGTAAAAGTGTTCCGAATCTTCCAGTTGAAAACATCGTAATCATGGATCAGAACGGAACGGCTTTTGACTATGGTGAAGGTGGTGTTGATACAACATTATCTGCCTACCAGCAACAAGAAGATATTCGTAACGGTATTGAAAAAGACATGCAGCAGGAACTCCAACAAATGCTTGGCATGATTCTTGGTCAAGACAAAGTGGTTGTCTCCGTCATGGCTAGCGTTGATTTTACAAAAGAAAAACGCACGGAAGATCTTGTTGAACCTGTCGATGAAGAAACAGGTGAAGGCATTGATATTAGCGTTGAGAAAATCATGGAATCGTATTCTGGCGATCAAGCCGCTGCTCAGGATGGAACGGGTACAGATGAAGGCGAAATTCCAAACTATAACGCAGATGATCCGGACGCCCAGGGTGACGGTTCTTATGAAAAAGTAGAAGACCGTATTAACCGTGAAGTGAATCGCATTCATAAAGAGATCGAAGAAAGCCCATATCTTATTGATGATATCACGATAAACGTTGGTGTAGAGCCACCTGTGGCTGATGATATCACGACGTTAACTGCAGCTGATATAGAAGATATTCGTACTGTATTAAAAAATGTTGTCCGTACTTCGTTAAGTGAAAGTGAAGTTCCGCTTGATGATGCGGCTCTTGAAGAGCGGATCTCGGTATTTGCGAATGAATTTAAGGGACGGGCCGACTATGAAGAGCCAACCGAAGGCATCTTTTCAACGATGATGGATAGCATTCCAGCCTGGGTGCTTTACGCTATTGCAGGTGGAGTGGGGATTCTCGTTATAGGAGGAATTTTTCTACTTTTCCGACGCCGGGGAAGTAAAGAAGATGAAGACTTCATGGAGTTTGAGCAGTCTTATAGTCCTCCGGAAGATCATTATTTACCACGCGAAGAGCGCGAAGTCGATATGACCCCAGAAACGCTTGTAGGAAAAGACGAGATTGAAAGTCTTGCAAAAAATGATCCTGAAGAATTTGTGAAACTTCTGAGACTATGGATGAAAGAAGAATAGGAGGGGTTGGATGGTGAGCACGACAGAAGAATTAACGGGAACTCAGAAAGCGGCAATCCTTCTTACTTCTTTAGGACCAGACTTATCTGTACAAACCTTTAAACATTTATCGGAAAAAGAAATCGATCAGCTAGCGCTCGGGATCTCAGAGCTTCGAAAAGTAGAGCCTGATGAGCGAGAGGCAGTTGTGGACGAGTTTATCCAAATGGTAAAAGCAAAAGACTACATTGCCGTTGGTGGCATTGAATATGCACAGCATATTCTTGAACAGGCGCTTGGATCTAAGAAAGCAGAAGAGATTTTGACACGTTTGAAAGCGAACCTAAAAGTAAAACCTTTTGCGTTTGCACGAAAAGCGGATCCTGATCAAATTTTAAATATTTTACAGCAGGAGCATCCACAGACGATTGCCCTTGTTCTTTCCTACCTTGATGCAAAGCAGTCGTCTCATATCCTTTCCTCGCTGCCGCAAGAAAGTCAGGCAGACGTCGCTCGCCGCATCGCGCTAATGGATAGCACATCACCAGAAGTGATTAGTCATCTTGAGACGATTATCGAAGGAAAACTTAATGCCACGGGCTCTCAAGACTACACATTTACAGGTGGAGTGGAAGCGATTGTTCAGGTGCTGAGCAGCGTTGATCGAAGCACAGAACGAACGATTTTAAGTTCACTTGAAAAAGATGATCCAACGCTAGCAGAAGAGATTAAAAAGCGGATGTTTGTATTTGAAGATATCGTCACGCTTGATGATCGTTCGATTCGCCTTGTGATTAGCGAAGTGAAGGATGAAGATCTCTCGATTGCGTTGAAAGTCGCTAGTGACGATGTGAAGGGTACGATTTTCAGAAATATGTCGAATCGCCGCGTCGATACCGTAAAAGAAGAGATCGAATTAATGGGGCCGCTTAGACTTCGTGAAGTGGAAGAAGCCCAGACGCGCATCGTTTCCGTCATTCGCTACCTTGAAGAAACAGGAGACGTCATGATTGCGCGCGGTGGAGGAGATGATTTGATTGTCTAACATCATCCGAAAAACCTCTGGAGAAAAACGAGCTGTTCCTAAGGTCATTGAACAGAGAATGGTAAGAGAGCCAAAGCGTAGTCGCGTCCTCCCAACGCGAACGATGACAGTTGAAGAGAAAAAATCTCAGCTTCTTGAAATGATGATTCGTCTTGAAGACCTCTATCATACGATTCGAACGAGGCTTGGGGAAGAAGAAGCAAATGTTCATCAGCATTTAGAGAAGAAGCAGCAGGAAAAAGAGCTGGAGTGGCAGGAAATCACGAAAAAAACCGTGCGAGAAGCAGAAGAAAGCGGCTATGCGGCTGGATATGAAGCTGGCATGCAGCAAATTCATTTCGAGTTCGATCAGCAAAAGAAAGAGATGGAACAGATGGTGAAGGCCGCTTATGACAAAAAAGAAGAGTTGATTCAAAGCGCTGAGCCGTTTCTTCTCTCGCTAAGCACGGCCATTGCGAAGAAAATTATTTTGAAAGAATTGGAACAACGTCCTGAAGTGCTACTTGGCATTGTCCAGGATACGCTGAAAAAAGTGCAGGATCGTGGTGAAGTCGTTTTTCAAGTGTCGACAGAAGACTACCAACACGTCATGCCGATGGTGGACGAGCTAGAAAAACAGCTAGATGTAAACGCTAGTCTTAAACTCGTTCCTATGAATGATTTGGAGGTCGGCTCTGGGCTTGTTCATACGCCAAGTGGATCGTACGATATTTCGATTCATAGCCAGCTTTCTGAAATGAAAAAACAGCTGCTTGGGATGTTTGAGGAGCGAACGATCGATGAGCATTAATGTTGAACCTTATCTGTCACAAATTCAAGCAATCGAAACCGTTCAGAAATATGGAAAAGTCACGCAGGTCATCGGACTGACAATTGAATCGCTTGGACCAGAAGTGAAAATCGGTGAGCTTTGCTACCTTTACCCAGCGCCATTAAAGGAACCGATCGAGGCGGAAGTAGTAGGCTTTCGTGAAAATCGCGTTCTCCTTATGCCTATGCATGATTTATCAGAAATTGGCCCTGGGTGTCTCGTTGTGGCAACAGGACAGCCGCTTGAAGTGAAGGTCGGCTATTCGCTGTTAGGTACGATTCTTGATGGACGCGGTAGGCCGCTTGATCAAACAGATCTGCCAGGCGGATTAAAGGCCGTTTCCACAAACCGAAAGCCACCAAATCCGATGACGAGACCGCGGATTACGACGCCTTTTCAACTTGGCGTTCGCGCGATTGATGGTTTGTTAACAGTTGGGCAGGGTCAGCGCATCGGTATTTTTGCAGGAAGCGGCGTTGGTAAAAGTACGTTAATGGGTATGGCAGCACGAAACTCAGAAGCGGATGTAAACGTGATTGCGCTTATCGGTGAGCGTGGACGTGAAGTGAGAGATTTTATTGAACGCGATCTTGGTGAAGAGGGCTTAAAGAAATCCGTTGTCGTTGTAGCTACATCGGATCAGCCGCCACTACAGCGGATTAAGGGCGCACTAACGGCAACGTCAATTGCAGAATTTTTTCGAGATCAAGGAAAGAACGTCATGCTTATGATGGACTCGGTGACGCGATTTGCAATGGCACAGCGGGAAGTGGGGCTTGCGATTGGGGAGCCTCCGACGAGTAAAGGTTACACGCCAAGCGTCTTTGCACTTTTGCCAAAACTATTAGAGCGATCAGGGACGGCAGAGACGGGATCGATTACCGCTTTCTACACGGTTCTTGTTGATGGCGATGATATGAATGAGCCAATTGCAGATGCGGTACGAGGCATTTTGGACGGGCACATCGTTCTGGATCGAAAGCTCGCACAAAAAGGGCAGTATCCAGCCATTAACGTTCCTCAAAGCGTCAGTCGTGTTATGAAAGAAATCGTAACGCCCGCACATATGAAGTCAGCAGAAGAGTTTAAGCGGCTACTTGCCGTCTATGTGTCATCGGAAGATTTAATTAACATTGGCGCATATAAAGCAGGAACAAACAGCAACATCGATAAAGCAATCTCGATTCATCCAGAGATTGAAAAGTATATTAAGCAGGGCATTGATGATCAGGCTTCATATGAAGAAAGTAAGGATCGGCTACTATCACGATTTGGAAAGGATGACTAACCATCGCAGCTTTTCAATTTCCATTTCAACGAATTTTGGATGTGAAAGAAAACGAAAAATCTCAGGCGCAGCTTGAAATGGCGGAGTCGCTCAAAGTACAGGTCGATCTCGAGCACTCAGCACAACTGTTTGAAGAAGAAATTCATTCTAAGCGCCTCCGACTTGAACAACGTCAGTTAGAGGGCCTTCCGATCATCGAGCTTTTAAAAGAAGAAGAGCACATTGCTTATCTCGAAAAGCAGCTTGAGCAAAAGCGAATCCAGCTGAGTCAGGTTGAACATAAGGTAAGCGAACAACAGGATACCCTTGCTTCAAAAGTAAGAGAAGAGAAAACGTGGCAATCGATCAAAGAAACGAGAAAAGAAGAGTTTTATCACGATATGAAAATGATTGAACAAAATGAATTGGACGATTTAAACACCGTGCGAGCGTATATGCTGACAAGAAACGGCTAAGGGGAGTGAGAGGGATGCGAAAGCGACAGAAAAGTTCATGGAAAGAACGCATCATTCACGGTTTTCTTTTACCGCTTGCCTTTATGGCCACCGTGCTGCTCGTCGTTCTGCCGTTTCTTGGCTATGATCTGTTCGCAGTGGCAACTTCACTTACAAAAAAGCCGATCGCTTATGTTGAGAACAATTTAACGGCTGAAGCTACTGATCAAAATGAAGAAGAGCTGCTTAAGAAAGAAATCGATGAGAAAGATACCGAAATATCTGGATTAAAAAAGCAGTTGGACGAAAAAGAAATTGAGCTAGGGAAGAAGCAGTCTGAGCTTGAATCGCTATCGGAAGAAATCAAAAGTGAATTAGCCGACAAAGAAGAGCGCGAGAAGAAGCTTCAGCAATTAGCCAATACGTATGAAGGCATGTCAGCTTCAAAGTCAGCTTCGATTATGGAAAACCTCACGTTAAATGAGGCTGCTCTCTTACTTGATGCGATGGGAAGTACAGAGCAGGCGGCAGTGCTCGGTAAAATGAATTCGGCCGTAGCCGCTGATTTGACAATAGCTTTAAAAGATCTAGAAAGAGCGGACGATCCGGAGCTTGCGGCGATGCAGGAAAGAGTGACTCTTCTTATGAATGCGATCGATCGTGAAAAAAGTTCACTTTCCACTTCAGATGTCGCAAAAGATTTATCCGAAATGCCTGAAGATGAAGCGGCTGATATTCTTTCAAAGATGGCTCAGTCTGCAGAAGAGAAAGAAGTGGGACTCTCAATCCTTAAGGAACTTGGAGATGACAAGCGAAAGGCTTTACTCGCAGAAATGGAAAAATCGGTTTCATCTAGTTACGTCGCCGATCTAGCGAACTGAGAGGAGGTGAAAAAGTGAACGCCATCCAGTCACTTGGAAAAAGCGTTATCGTGCAGCCTAAGCCAACAGCCAATTCAACTAACTTTTCAACTTTGTTAAGTGCTTTAGGAGTAAAGGTAAATGAACAAGAAGCGGGTAGAGATCAAGGAACTGCAGGCGAGAGTGAATTGGAGCAGGGTGATGGTAAGGTTCCATACGGTGAAGCTGAACTACCGCTCAATCTTCTGATGATAACTAACGGAGCACATCCGTTAGACGTTCAAGGTAGCCAAGAGTCTAGTTCGACTAAGCTTCAGGGAAATCGTGAAAGCGCTGAGACCATACAGATGAAAAGTGGAAGCCAGCAAGGATTCATCTTAACGGGTTTTACGAAGCAGGAGTTAGAGACCCTTGAGCAGGTTGGAAAGCAAACACCTCTTGAGTCAGTAGTTTCCAAGTTACCTTTGAGTAATGAATCGAGTGTGCAGTTACAAGAAAAAACCATTTTTCATAAGGGCGAAGAAATCTTACCTGGATTTTCGAAGCAAGAATGGTTGAAAATGCAGCAAGGTGCAACAAAAATTCTCGCTGATCCGTTAGGAGAGAAGCCGTTCGAAGCAACGAAGCTGGTTGAAACTGCGAAGGTGCAAGAGTCAGGCGAGCCACTCCAGATGATAAAGAAATTGACAGCTGAGCAATCTTCATCACAAAAAAATCTTGATGTAACAGTCGATCAAACTCCTCAGCTAGAAGAGCAAGAAGCTATTGTGGAAGATAATCAGCAAAGGCCTGTCCTGGATAGAGGAGAAAAAGCAAAGCCATCAGTTGATCGCACAGAAGTAACAGAGCAACTGGAGAATTTGGAACAAACATCAAATGAAACGTTGGTAGATGACGTTCAATTGGAGGAAAAGCCAGACGCTCTTCCGCTAGTAAAGCAAAGTGACACACCCGTTAAAGAAGTCCCCGTGCAAGCTCGTTACTTGAGCACAGAGCTAAGTGAAATGATCACGGAGCGCATGCACGTTTCCAAAAATGGTGATGAAACGAACATTAGGATTAAGCTTTCTCCAGAAAATCTCGGACAGCTTGATATTCGGTTAACGACATCAGAAGGGAAAGTAACAGCGCACATCGTTACAGTCACTGCAGGCGCAAAAGAATTGATCGAATCACAGCTTCATCAGCTTCGTCATACGCTCGTTCAGCAGGGCATTCAGCTGGATAAAGTGGAAGTAGTTCAGCAGCCGCAGGGGTCCCAAAACACCTTCATGCAGGATGGACGTGGAGAGCAGGGACAGCAGTTTCATCAAGGAAAACAGCGCCGTGGAAAAGGTGAATATGAGTTAGAAGACAATCCGCTCGTAACAAACGAAAGAGAAGAAAGCACGTCCGGCGGAATTAACTACGCCATATAAGGAGGATTAGATGAATACAAACTCCATTACAGCATCCCAAGCAACACAAACACAAAAGACAGAGGCACCAGGTCAGCTTGGAAAAAATGATTTTCTGAAAATTCTTGTTGCCCAGCTTTCGAACCAAGATCCAATGAAGCCGATGCAGGACACTGAATTTATCGGCCAAATGGCGCAATTTAGTTCACTCGAACAAATGACAAACATGGGTACATCGATGAATAAATTTTTTGATCGTCAGCTACAAAGCTCGATGACAGATTACGCGGATTTGATTGGGAAAAGTGTTCAGTGGCAAGAGAATAACAAGGTTAGCTCTGGAAAGGTTCAGGCCGTTTTATACAAAGAAGGCAATGTACTCGCAGAACTTGATAGTGGTAAACAAGTAGACGTTTCCCTTATAGAGCGTATCGAAACGAGGGAATAGCGTGGCAAATATTCAAGTCAATCAGGCATATTATCCGAAGCAGCCAATTCAATCGGTTAAAAAGCAGGAAGCCAGTTCTTTTGCAGATCAGCTAAAACAAACGATTGAGTCCCAAGTTTCGTTTAGTCATCACGCTCAAGTTCGACTCGAGCAAAACGGTATTTCGCTTTCAGATCAGCAGCTCCAACAGTTAAATGACGGAGTGGAGAAAGCGCGAGAAAAAGGTTCAAAAGAATCGCTCATGTTGATGAAGGATCTCGCATTTGTTGTTAGCGTTAAAAACAACAAAGTGATTACCGCCATGAAACAGGACAATATGGAAAACCAAATCGTAACAAACATTGATTCAGCACTTATTTTATAGTGGCCGGACCGAGCAGGAGGCCCAATCGCTGTGGACCGATTGAAGCAGCGACACAATTAGAGGGGGAAACAACTTGTTAAATTCAATGTACTCAGGCGTTTCGGGAATGAGAGGCTTTCAAACGAAGCTAGACGTGATTGGGAATAATATTGCGAACGTGAATACAGTAGGTTACCAGAAAAGTAGAGTGTTGTTTGAAGATATGCTTAGTCAAAGCGTAGCTGGAAACTCCGTGAACTCAATGCAAGTAGGGCTTGGTTCATCTGTTTCTGCCATTAATATGATAGATAGCCCGGGATCACCGATGACGACAGGTGTTCAGACGGATCTTAGCATTCAAGGAGATGGGTATTTTAGAGTGCAGGCTGAAGGTGGCACTGAATACCTTGCTCGTTCGGGATCTTTTCAGCTAGATCCTGAAGGGAATCTTGTAACCACTCAAGGGTACGCGGTTTTAGATGACGCTGGGAATCCAATTTCAAATATTGGCCAGATTTCTAGTATTAATGCAGCTGGCCAAATTACGTATACAGATAATAATGGCGCCCCTCAGCAAACAATCAATTTAGCGATTGATACAGTACCAAACCCAGCAGGTCTTAATAAAGTTGGAAACTCCCTATTTATTGAAACAGAAAAATCTGGGGTAGCTGCTGGTGGCCTACCAGAAGGCTCGCGCGTCGTTGCCGGTCAACTCGAAATGTCCAACGTTGACTTAACCGAAGAGTTTACGGAAATGATTGTGGCGCAGCGTGGCTTCCAGGCAAACTCAAGAGTGATTACAACTTCAGATGAGATCCTTCAAGAAATCGTCAATTTAAAACGATAGGGGGTAAGGGCTGAGGGGCTATTTTTCCCTCGGCCTGCTCTGTTCATATGATACCGTTAACGAAATTAAATCGAGAAACGATGATGTTGAATGCGATTTATATTGAAACGATTGAATCAACGCCGGATACGATGATTCTATTAACGAATGGAAAACGCTATGTGGTGATGGAATCAATCGATGAAGTGAAACAGCTCGTTACGGAATTTTACCGTAACATTAACGTATTAGAGAAAAAATAGACGAACGGGGGTGACCATGTTGTCTGATATGCTATCGCCAGCAACTGTAGATGCGCTTCTTGCTGTTATTGATGAACCTGGGCAGAAGAAGCCAATGAAAGAGAGAAAAGTAGAAACGTATGATTTTAAAAGAGCGCTTCGCTTTTCTCAAGACCACATTCGAATTTTAACGCGTATTCATGAGAACTATGCGCGGCTTATGACGACCTATTCATCCGCTCAGCTTCGGACGATCATTCAAGCCTCCGTTCATTCTGTTGATCAGATGCCATTTGAAGAATTTGTGAAGTCGATAACAGAGAACTCGATTATTAGTCTCTTTGTTGCTTCACCATTACAAGGACAGATGGTGCTTGAGGTGGCGCCAGAGCTCGCGTATGCGATGCTTGATCGCATGCTTGGAGGTCAAGGTGTTCAACCGGATAAGCTCTCCCATTTAACCGAAATTGAGACGATGGTGATTGAGCGGATTTTCAGTAAAATTCTTGAAAGCTTTCAAGACGCCTGGACGTCTGTCCTTAAGCTGAAAACGGAATTGAAGGAGCTTGAAGTTAATCCGCATTTTCTTCAAATTGTATCACCGAACGAAACGGTCGTAACCGTTACGCTACGTGTAAAAGTAGGAGAAGTTAGTGGCAATATTCGTCTCTGTCTTCCACACGTCGTTCTTGAACCAATCATGCCAAGACTTTCGGCTCATCACTGGCTATCCAATCAAAAAAAGGATCGCGAGCCGCAGGAAAGCAAGGAACTTGAGAAGAGACTAAAAAAAACCAATTTAGGCATTGTCGCAGAGCTTGGTCATTCTGAAATAACCATTGAAGAATTTTTAAATTTAGAAGATGGAGACGTAATTCGATTGAATCAAACTGTTTCTGATCCACTCATCGTCAAGGTTGATAATCGCGTGAAATTTCACGGACAGCCTGGAACGTCAAAGGGTCGAATGGCCGTACAAATCACTGAAGTGAAGGAAGAGGAGGAAATAGGACATGACGGATGATCGCCTTTCAAAAGAAGAAATCAATGCGTTATTTCAAGAAGCAGCAGCAGGGAAGGAGGAAGACGTCGTGCATTTTCATGAAGTTGAAAAGGAAGCGCTGAGCGAGCTGTTTAGCGTCGCGATCGGCAGTCTTACAACAACACTTTCATCTGTTTTTATGCAAGATGTGTTTGTATCCAATATTACAATGCAGATTCTTCCTGAAGATCGTTTTCAGCAAGAAGTGTCTCTCCCTTACGTAGAAGCAGCGATTCGCTATGAGGGAGCGGCGGCTGGAGAAACAATCATGATGGTGAACCCTCCTGATGCTCAGGATATGGCTGATATTTGGCAAGTAGCCAAAGGGGATGACGGCAATGGAAGCGTGGATAAAAGTTTAACCGCTGTGATGACAGGCATGATGGACAGCATCCATAAGGGGCTGAGCATGGCTTCAGGCTCTTCTTTTTCTGGGTCGTTTACGAATCTTCAGGTTGTTTCTGAATCAGCAAACTCCGTACTTGTAGAAAAAGGAACAGAACCGATTTATATGGATATTACGTTCGAACTTTCAATCGGTTCGATTGTACAAACTGTTGTCCACCATGTAGTGCCAGCAACCGTAGCAAAGCAAATTAGCGAACTGCTCGTCAGTGCAGAAGACCTTCAAGCAGCAGAGCAGCAAGAGACACAGAAGGCAAAGGAGCAGGAGGCCGAATTGCAGCAATCAAATCATTCTGAACAGGTTAACGAAGAAAAGGAACCAGTCACTTTTGATTCACGAGTGAAAGAGCCTGAACCGAATATCCAAAACGTTCAGTTTACAAATTTCAGCCAGGAAGATCACCCGTACGGTGAGCAACGCAATTTGAATATGTTACTTGATATTCCGCTTCAGGTGACGGTCGAGCTAGGCCGAACGAAGCGCATTGTAAAAGACATTCTTGAACTTTCTCATGGATCGATTTTAGAGCTAGATAAGCTTGCAGGAGAGCCGGTCGATATTTTGATTAATAGTAAACTCATTGCCAAAGGTGAAGTTGTCGTGATTGATGAAAACTTTGGTGTTAGAGTAACAGATATTTTAAGTGCAGCCGAGCGTTTGTCAAAGCTGCGTTAGAAGGAGTGTTTACAGATGAGACAGCATGTGATTAGCATCATAACACTCCTCTTTTGCCTTGTAATCTTTCTGCCTGATCCTGTTGCAGCAGCTACTAATAACGGGAGCGTAACAGACTGGCTAACGGAAGATGAGGACGAGCCTTCTGAACCTCAAGAAGAGCCGGCTGAGGTAGGGGCGAACACGAACATTTTCTTTCTTCTTATCAAGCTTGTTTTCTATACAATCGTAGTCGTCGGGCTGATCTATTTACTCATTCGGTTTCTATCAAAACGGCAGCAAAAGCTTCAGCATCATTCGGTTTTTACGCCGATTGGCGGGACGCCGCTCGGTAACAATAAATCTGTTCAAATGGTGAAGGTTGGCGATTCGCTCTATATGATTGGCGTTGGTGACAACGTGAATTTGCTGAAAGAAATTGAAGATAAGGAAGAAGTGGAGCGCATCTTAGAGCAGGCGGAAGAGCAGAAAACAGGCTTTTCGTTTATGAATCATAAACAAACGGGCATTCAAGAGTTGATTCAAGCAAGCTTAAAGAAACAGCGAAATAAACGTAAGAACTATTGGGACGACGGCGATAGAAGGGACGATAAGTAATGGATTTGCTCATAAACTTAACGATTCCTGGCCTTGACTTCGGATCAAACGCCACAGAAGATGTGTCCGTCACCATTCAGCTCGTCCTTCTCTTAACCGTTCTCTCACTTGCCCCAGCAATTCTAGTATTGATGACCTGTTTTACGAGAATCGTTGTTGTTCTTTCCTTCGTTCGCTCAGCGCTTGCGACGCAGTCAATGCCCCCGAATCAGGTGCTCATTGGACTCGCTCTGTTTCTAACCTTTTTCGTCATGTCACCTGTTCTTTCAGAGATTAATAGTGAGGCGCTACAGCCGTATTTGAATGAAGATATCGGACAGGAAAAAGCGCTCGATGCGGCCGAACTGCCGATCAAAGAGTTTATGGCGGGGCATACGCGCGAAAAAGATCTTGCTCTTTTTTATAAGTACGCAGAGCTAGAGAAGCCGGAATCAGTGGAAGACATTCGCTTAACCGCACTCGTTCCCGCATTTGCGATTTCAGAACTGAAAACGGCGTTTCAGATTGGATTTATTATCTTTATTCCATTTCTTATTATCGACATGGTAGTCGCCTCTACCCTCATGGCGATGGGGATGATGATGCTACCGCCCGTTATGATTTCTCTGCCGTTTAAAATTCTATTATTTGTGCTTGTCGATGGCTGGTATCTGGTCGTCGAATCACTTCTATTAAGCTTTTAAGGAGGACGACGATGACGCCGGATATGGTCATTTCACTTGCAGAAGATGCCGTTTATACCGTGATTATTATTTCAGCTCCACTTCTGTTAATCGCTCTTGGCGTGGGGTTAATCGTCAGCGTGTTTCAGGCAATGACGCAAATTCAAGAACAGACGCTAGCGTTTATACCAAAAATCGTTGCAGTTCTGTTAACGATCGTTCTGTTTGGACCGTGGATGCTCACAACGCTACTCGATTACACTACAAACTTATACCAAAATCTGTACAGGTTTATCGGCTAAAGATGGAAAGTATCGTTAACGCTCTGCCCTTGTTTTTACTCGTCTTTATGAGGGCAACGTCTTTTTTCATAACCGCACCAGTTTTCTCAACAAGAAGCGTTCCAAACCGCTTTAAAGTGGGACTTGGTTTTTTTATTGCTTTAATTGTAACAGCCGGGTTAGGAGCAGAAACAGAGCTAACGCTTGATCTGACATTTATCATCTACATTTTAAAAGAATTGTTTATCGGGTTGTCGCTTGGGTTTATCGCTTCCCTCATCCTTTATACGGTACAAGTCGCAGGCGCGTTTATCGATTTTCAAATGGGTTTTGTGATTGCGAACGTGATTGATCCTCAGACGAGGACGCAGGTGCCGATTATTGGGAATTTTAAATACATGCTTGCGCTGCTTTTTCTCGTTTCCGTTGATGGTCATCATATGATGCTTGATGGACTTGTAAGGAGTTATGAGCTTTTACCGGCTGATGCGCTCCTTAGTCAGGCGGACAGTCAGTCACTGGCTCGATTTATCGCTGAAGTTTTCGCTGGGATGTTTTTCTCTGCGTTTCAGCTGGCGCTACCGATCGTTGCCTCTCTTTTCCTAGTCGATGTTGCACTAGGGCTTCTTGCGAGGGCCGTCCCGCAGGTGAACATATTTGTTGTCGGATTGCCGTTAAAAATATTTGTCGGATTCGTTCTGATTCTCGTAACCATTCCAACGTTTTTCTTTTTACTGCGCGGGGTGTTTCAAGAGATGCTGGATACGATGGGCCGGCTTATTCAACTATTGGGTGGGTAGTACGATGCGAACATATCGCTTCCAGATGGATCTTCAGTTCTTTTCACAAGAAAAGACGGAGAAAGCAACACCGCAAAAGAAACAAGAATCTCGTAAAAAAGGTCAGGTGGCAAGAAGTGCTGAGATTCCATCCGCATTTATGATGATAGGCGTTTTTTTATTTATGTCGTTCATTGGTGGATGGATGATTGAAAGTCTTCAATCGATGATTCGAGGTAACCTTGTTCACATCACTGACTGGACGCCCACAGAGCAAAACGTCGATCGCATGTTAAAAGAAAACGTCTGGCAAGCGGCGCTGATTGCAGCACCGCTTATGGGAATCTCCCTTATCATGGGCGTGCTAGGAAACTATATGCAGGTTGGTTTTCTCGTTTCTACTGATCCGCTCCAGGCAAAGCTTGAACGAATTGACCCGTTAAAAGGAGCGAAGAGGATTTTTTCAGCTCGAACGCTCGTGGAACTTTTAAAATCACTAATTAAAATCACCTTTATTTCAGCTGTTACATTCATTGTTCTTTGGAATAAGCGAGATGAAGTGATGCTCATTTCGCAAAAGTCGATTGGGGAAGCAACTGCTCTTGTAGGCTCACTCATCGTCCAAACGGGCTTAGCTGTAGGAATTCTATTATTATTCTTAGCCCTATTAGACTATGTTTATCAGAAATATGACTTTGAAAAAAACATCCGCATGTCAAAACAGGACATTAAAGATGAATATAAAAAGAGCGAGGGTGACCCGCTCATTAAATCAAAGATTAAAGAAAAGCAGCGTGCACTTGGAATGAACCGCATGATCTCGGAAATTCCAAATGCGGACGTTGTTATTACTAACCCTACGCACTTTGCTGTTGCACTTCGGTACGATCCGAAAGAAATGGATAAGCCGACAGTCGTAGCGAAAGGGATGGACTACGTGGCGCAAAAGATTAAAGAAAAAGCGAAAGAGCACGAGATTATTACGACGGAAAATGTCCAGCTTGCGCGTGCGCTTTATTATCAGGTGGAGATTGGTGATGGGGTGCCAGAAGAGCTGTTCAAGGCTGTCGCAGAAATACTTGCTTACGTTTATAGCATAAAAGGCTACCCGGGAGGAGGGAACTGACGATGAAAATAAAAGATTATGCCGTGCTCGTATCCGTCATTATGATTGTGATCATGATGGTGATCCCGTTCCCTCCGCTCTTACTCGATTTTCTCATTATGATGAACATTAGCCTTGCGCTCACGATCATCCTTGTTGCGATGAATACGAAAGAAGCACTCCAGTTCTCGATTTTTCCATCGCTGTTGTTATTAACAACGCTCTTCCGCCTAGGCTTAAACGTCTCGACGACGCGCTCCATTTTAACGAACAAAACAGGCGGACAGGTGATTGAAACGTTTGGTTCCTTTGTTGTTGGCGGAAGTGTTGTGATCGGACTCCTTGTTTTCCTGATTCTTGTTATTATTCAATTCATTGTTATTACAAAAGGATCCGAACGAGTGGCTGAAGTAGCCGCTCGATTTACGCTCGACGCGATGCCAGGGAAGCAAATGAGCATTGATGCTGATTTGAACGCAGGTATGATTTCAGATCGGGAGGCGAAAGTAAGCCGAGAAAAGATTGCGCGCGAAGCTGACTTTTATGGGGCGATGGACGGAGCCAGTAAGTTCGTAAAAGGCGATGCGATTGCCGGGATTGTCATTACGTTAATTAATATTATCGGCGGACTCATTATTGGAATGGTCGTTCATGGTATGCCAGTGGGTGATGCGGCAACGACGTTTACGCTTCTCTCGATTGGGGATGGCCTTGTTAGTCAAATTCCTGCGCTGCTCATTTCAACAGCGACGGGAATTGTCGTGACGCGAGCAGCGTCAGATGGCAATCTAGGGTCTGATATCACTGCACAAATCTTTGCTTATCCGAAGCTTCTTTACGTTGTTGGAGCGGTTGTGACGCTCCTCGGACTTGCGACACCGATTAATCCGCTTCTCACATTTCCAATCGCAGGGCTCCTTGTCTATGGAGGCTGGACGATGCAAAAGAATCTGGATCAAACGAAAGAAGTCGAATTAGCCGCAGGCGACGAAGAGGTCGAAGAAATGAAAAAGCCAGAAAGCGTGACGAGTCTTCTTCAAGTCGATCCAATTGAGTTTGAGTTTGGATACGGACTCATTCCACTGGCCGATCAAAAGCAGGGCGGTGATCTTCTCGATCGTGTCATCATGATTCGCAGACAAATCGCCCTTGAATTTGGGATTGTCGTGCCTGTTATTCGAATTCGCGACAATATCCAGCTCGAACCGAACGAGTACGTGATTAAAATAAAAGGAAACCGCGTAGCTGGCGGAGAGGTTCGGTTGGATCAATACCTTGCGATGAGTAGCGGTTTAGAAGATGAAACCATTACAGGGATCGAAACGGTGGAACCGGCTTTCGGACTTCCGGCTCTATGGGTAACGGAAGAAATGAAAGATCGCGCCGAGCTATCGGGATACACGATTGTTGATCCACCGTCAGTTGTTTCGACGCATTTAACGGAAGTGATCAAGCGCCATGCGCATGAGTTGTTAAGTCGTCAGGAAGTGAAGCACTTGCTCGATAACGTCAGAGAATCATCTCCAGCTGTTCTAGAAGAACTGATTCCAAATATCCTGACAATCGGTGATGTGCAGAAAGTGCTGATGAGACTTTTGAAAGAAAAAGTATCGATTCGATCATTGGATATGATTCTTGAATCGTTAGCCGATAACGGCGTGCGAACGAAAGATACTGATGTATTAGCGGAATATGTGCGTCAGTCATTATCTCGCCAGATTACGTCACAAGTAGCGATACCTGGTGAGCCTGTGAAAGTCTTAACAGCAGGAGCGCGACTTGAAAAGCGCTTCGCGGAATCGGTTCAGCAATCGGATCAGGGTAGTTACTTAGCGCTTGATCCTGAAACATCACAAACCATTTATCAGGAAGTGCTGCAGCAGGTAAGTCGCCTTCAGCAGTCAGGCATTCAGCCAATCCTATTAACGTCACCTGCGATCCGCATGTATTTACGCCAATTTTTAGAGCGCTATATGCCTGAGCTCACGATTCTTTCATATAGCGAGCTAGAGCCTGATGTTGAAGTCCAAAGTGTAGGAGTGATTAATCTACCATGAAGATCAAACGCTATGTGGTCACTCATCTTCGCGAAGCTATGCCCCTTATTAGGCAGGAGCTCGGCCAGGATGCTGTCATTTTAAATACGAAAAAAGTAAAAGTAGGCGGGATCTTCGGCTTATTTCGAAAACAGCGTCTTGAAGTGCTCGCCGCTCTTGATGAGGAAAAAGTAGCGAAAGAAGAGACAGAGTTTGCGACGCTACTACAGTCAGAAAAAAAGCGTCGGGAAGAGGCGCCTGAACGAGTAGAAGAGCAGAAACCTAAAGTGGACAAACAGCCTGTAGAAGCTGATGCTCAGGTGCTTGGTGAGCTAAAGTCGATGAAAGAAATCATGATGCAAATGATGGAGAATGAGCGCTTACCGAAACAGTTAAAGCAGGTACAGGCGTTTTTAGAAACACAGGAATTCTCGCAGGCGATTCGCTCAAGTGTCATGGCGGAACTGCTCATTAAATCAAAATCTTATCCAAGTTATACAAAAGAAGATGCTTTTACATGGATGAGACAGGAATTTGTGAAACGAATAAAGAATTATCCTAGTATAAGAAGTGAACCGAAGAAAATACGGTGCTTCGTTGGTCCAACAGGAGTGGGAAAAACAACGACAATTGCAAAAATAGCTGGGAATTTATTATTAAAAGAGCGTCAATCCGTTGGCCTTATTACGTCAGATACGTACCGGATTGCGGCAGTCGAACAGCTTCGAACCTATGCCGATATCTTAGGAATACCAATGGAAGTCGTCCAGTCTCCTGCAGATTTAGGGCAGTCACTTGAACGCCTTTCCTCATGTGACATCATTCTTATGGACACGGCGGGACGGAATTATCAGCAGTATAGCTATATTACACAGCTAGAAACGCTTTTATCCGGTCAGGAAATGTCGATTACGCTTATGCTAAGCCTTACCCATCGTTATTCTGATATGAAATTGATTGCCGATAATTTTCATTCGCTTGGGGTGTCGGAAGTGATCATGACGAAGATGGATGAAACGACAGTTCGAGGTCCGATTTTTAATTTTATGGAAGATTACAACCTTCCGATTACGATCCTAACAACTGGGCAGAACGTACCCGATGATCTCGTGAGAACGACACCAGAGTTCCTCCTTGATCTGCTGATGGAGGGACGATGAGATGGCTGATCAAGCGAATCAACTACGTCAAGAAGTGAAGCGGCGCCTTCATTCTGGTTCAAGTAATCGAAAAACAAAAGTGATCGCTGTAACAAGTGGAAAAGGCGGCGTTGGAAAGTCGAATGTATCGCTTAATTTTGCCCTTAGTCTTGTTGCGTTAAATAAAAAAGTGGTAATTTTTGATTTAGATGTCGGTATGGCGAACCTTGATGTGCTAATGGGGGTTACGCCGAAAGAAACCATTATGACGATGCTTGAGAAACAGCTATCACTTGAAGCCGTCGTTGAAACAGGGATAAATGGTCTTCAATATTTAGCAGGTGGTCATGGAATCGGGAAAATTCTTACGTTAGACGGCCAGCAATTAAATCACTTTTTTAAAGAAGTGGGTTCACTACAAGGCAAAGTTGATTACATTATTCTCGATACAGGAGCCGGGCTCACTTATGAAGGAATGAGATTTCTTCAAGCGGCTGATGATGTTTTTCTTGTCATTAATCCTGAACCACCTTCGATTACAGATGGATATAGCGTTCTAAAAGCGCTCTATGAAAAAAATAAACAAGCCTCTGTCAAACTGATCGTGAATCGATCCCTTACTAAGGAAGAGGCTGAACGTACGTCCCTTAATTTCCAAAAAGCCTCTGTTCAGTTTTTAAATAAGTCGATTGATTTGCTTGGGTCGATTCCAGATGATCCTCATGTGCGAAAAGCGGTTATCGCACAGTCACCCTATTTACTCGAATATCCAAATTCGAAAGCGGCAAAGGCAATAGACGAATTGGTTCGATCGTATTTAAACCTTCCTTCTGTTTATAAGCTTGGCGTGAAAGGGTTTTTGACAAAGATACTGTTTCATAAATAAGCGGGAAGAATTTTTCAGGTGGTGAACTTCATGAAATCCAGAATGGATAAACAGACAACCGAATATTGGAGAGCGTGGAAAGAGGAGAATCAGGAAGAGGCGGGTAACCATCTTATTTTGCTTTATCGTCCGCTTGTTGATTTCGCTGTGCAACGATATGCTGCCGCTCTCCCATCTACCGTTCAGCGGGATGACCTTACGAGTTTCGCCTATCAGGGGCTTCTTGATGCACTTGAAAAATTCGAGCCAGAACGTGATTTGAAATTTGAAACGTACGCCGGCTGGCGGATTAAAGGCGCGATCATTGATGGCCTTCGTCAAAATGATTGGGTGCCACGCTCTGTTCGAGACAAGGCGCGTAAAATTGAAGAAGCTTATGCTGTTTTAGAACAGCGAAATCAAACATCCAGCAGTGACCATGATGTGGCCGAGTTCCTTGGTATGACAATTGAAGAAGTGCAGCGTGTGATTCAAGATGCATCTTTATCAACAATGGTATCAGTCGATGAGCCTGTGCCAGAGGATGAGCAGCAAAAAATCGAACGGTATAGCGTGATTGAAAACGAGCATGCTGATTTACCAGAAAAGCATCTACACCACCATTTTATTAAAGAACTATTAGCTGAAACGATTGACCGCTTACCTGAGAAGGAAAAGCTTGTCGTCTCACTCGTATATTTTGAAGAATTGACGCTTACTGAGATTGCAAGAATTCTAGAGTTATCAACAAGTCGAATTTCCCAGCTACACTCGAGAGCGCTCCTTCGGATGAAGGGTGTCCTCCGCGCTAACAAAGAACATGTTCAATCAATGTAATCGGAGTGATCCTTATGTATCCATTCATTTTTATTAGCATTGCGCTTCATCTTGTTAGCTTTCTATGTATCGTGCTTCTTTTTCTAAAGCAAACGAAGGGAACGGAAGTACGAGAAGAGATCGCGGCCAGTATGGAAGTCTATATCGAACAGCTAGAGGAAGAGAATGACCGTCTCTTAAACGAAGTGAAATCCTACGTCGATAAACGTGAAAACCAGCTGGATACGCGCCTTCGCGTTTTAGAGCAGGGTAAGGCCCCTGAAGTCGAAGAGCCAACGAAACCGGATATTGTTCAGCATCCTTCCGCTCATAATGAACGAAACCAAAAAGCCGTTCAGCTTCACCAGCAGGGCTTTTCAGTAGCAGACATTGCTCGGATATTAAACTGCGGGATCGGAGAAGTAGAGCTGATCGTTAATTTGCATGGAAGGTCTGAACAGCGATGAAAATTCACCAGCATGGCAAACCATCAGTTGATCCTTTAAAGCTAGATTTGCCAAAAGGAAACAAGCAGGTTGCGTTTCAGTCTGTGATTCAGGAGGCGTCTAAAGAGCTGAAAGGGGCTGAACTTCAGCGTCTTCTGCAACAAATTGATCGTCAGGGTGAGCTACTTGGAAAGGAACGAACGTTTCAGAACTTATCCGCATACAAACGGATGGTAAAACAGTTTCTTGAAGAAGCGGTTAGCCAGGGCCTTACGCTATCGGAGAAAAAGAGCATGGATCATTACGGTAGAAGTCGAACGTACAAGCTTGTGGAAACGGTAGAGAACAAGCTCATTGAAATTCAGGAAGAGATGAGAGAGAAAGAGAAGAATGGTATGACCTTATTATCGCTAGTTGGTGAAATAAAAGGGCTGCTTGTTGATCTTTCTCTCTAGTTCGATCGACCTATCTAAAATAGGAAGTATTGACTCATGGTTATTTGCATGAGTTTTTTCTATAATTAAAATAAGAACATACGTTCGAAATAATGGTTGTGATTTTTATCTTTCAACATACTTTCATTCCTACAGACAGAGAAAGGAGAGGTGAGGATGAATAATGAATGGCGGTTAGATAAACTGATTGAGGAGTTAAAGGAAAATCTCTTGTTTCAGTCGTTTATTCAAGAAGAAGCGCATTGGACAAGTTTTATTGACGCTTATGAATCGCAGGATCGTGAATCGTTAAATACGCTCAATTCTCTTTTTCATAAGTATTACACGGAAATTCGATTTATTGTTTATGTGACGAAGCTAATTCGTTACACGGCGATTAACTTTGATCGAAAGCGTAGACTTGGGCATCTTCGTTTTCCTCTCACACTTGATCAGCCTGTAGGAGCGTCAGATGCTGCCTGGATTGATTTGGTTGAAAGTCCGACGCGTGATGGAGAACCAACGTTTGAAGAGAGTATTCAGCAGAAATCACTTTATCTCGCATTTAGCAGGTTAACTTCAAAGCAGAAAGAGGTTCTAGATCTTTTTTATCGCATAGAGCTATCTGATACGGAGATTGCTAGAACGGCTGGTATTTCACAGCAAGCCGTGAGCAGAAGGCGTAAACGAGCACTTGAGAAGTTAAGGGCTGCAGGAAAGGAGGGGAGTTCATGAGCATCACAACAGTGGTTAACGCGATTATCGGTGATTTAGGATTTCCGATTGTGGTCTCTCTTTATTTGCTCGTTCGACTTGAAAAGAAAATTGATGATCTCACGAATGCAGTGGAGGATAAGGAAACAAACAAGAAGGGATGACTATGGAAAAAAGACTATATACGCTTTTACAGCAGGCTAAGAATGAAGACAAAGAGGGACTGAGTGCGATCCTCAATCAGTTTGAGAAAAAAATCGAAGCAGAGCTCAGGCAAACCTCCCCTCAAAACAGGGATGATTTACGTCAGGAATTAGTGATTAAGGTTATGGAAGCTGTTGAAAAGTACAAGGTGGAGGATGTGCCAAACTTTGAACAGTTTATTGAAGCTCAAAAAGGTAAGAAATAGGAAACTTCCACCCATTTTATCTCGTATAAAAGGATAGAGGTGAAGCTGATGTTGAAGGTTGCGATTGATGAAGCAGGTTATGAAAAAAGAGAGAGTAAAATTCGAGAGATTGAATTCGAAGTGAAGAGTGGTGAGCTACTCGGGTTATTAGGATCAAACGGAGCGGGCAAAAGCACGACGATTAAGACGATTCTAGGGTTGTTGAAAGAGTGGAAAGGAAGCGTCACGTTTGAAAATGGGACTCGCTATGCTTACGTACCAGAGCAGCCAGTTTTCTATGATAGTTTAACGCTTTGGGAGCATCTAGAGCTTGCGGCAGCGGCAACGTCACTAGCTGATGAGAACTGGCAGGGGTGTGCACAGGACTTGATCCGTTACTTTCAACTTGAGCACGTGCTTCATCATCTTCCATCAAGCTTTTCAAAAGGAATGAGACAAAAGGTGATGCTGATTACCGCTTTTATGCTGAAACCTGACGTCTATATTATTGATGAACCGTTTCTAGGCCTGGATCCGCGCGCGACAAAGGACTTTTTAAAGCTGATTGAAAAAGAACGAGCGCGAGGTGCGGCAATCTTAATGTGTACGCACGTGTTAGATACAGCGGAGCGGGTATGTGATCGCTTTGTTTTACTGTCGAACGGAACGATTCTTGCAAAAGGGTCGCTTCAAGAAATGCGTGAGTGGTCGGGTACAGGCATCGAAAGTTCGCTTCTCGATTGTGTTGATACGTTAATGGAGCGACGTATATGACATCGCTACAACTGTTACGAAAGCGAGTAAGTGACGATCGTCGTTATAAAATTCGTGATCTAAAGGCTGCGCTTGATTGGACGGTTTGGCTCTATATTCTAGTTCCGGCGCTCGTTATCGGTGTGGCCTATTACCGCTCCTGGTGGCTGATCGCACCAGACTGGCTGGCAGAAATTCCGGATCAGGCCGCTGTTTTTCCGCTATTCTTAATCGCAACAACCTGGTCGCTACGGATTTATACAGAAGAAGCGGATCAGGTGTATTTGTTGCAAAATGCAGTTCTGAGTGAGGGTTTGAAAAAGTGGGGCATGGCGCATTCGCTTACAAAAGGACTGCTCGTAACGTCTATTGGAATTGGTGTTGCTCTGCCGCTACTCGTGACAGGATGGGGGTGGAGTTTGGAGCGAATTGCTGTTACCGGACTATTTCTACTTTTAATAAGTTGGAATGTGAAAACGAGTCGGTATTTTATCGATCTGTTCGTGCCTTCTATTTGGGTGAAATGGATCCCGGTTGGATTTGTGAACCTGCTTTCCATTGTAACCCTGTTTGTAGTGAGTCAGGTCGGTTGGCAGTACGAATGGGCGGTTGTTGCCGGGAGCGGGAGTTTGCTTCTTTTGTTGTTTGTTCAGCTACAGGCGCGTGTGAAGATAAGGGGAACCTTTTTTCACGATGCAGTCATCGAGCGGGGGCATAAGCAGAGTATAACGAAATTTTTGATGGGAAACGTTGGGGTCGCGCCGGCGACTCTGATTGTTCGAAAACAGCCTTTTCTTTTTCGAGGATCCAAGCGAATACGTAAGAAACGTTCCCCGGAGGCAAGGATGATTGATCTTTATACGAAATGGGTGCTTCGATCGATTGGAAAAATACAATATTACCTACAAGTGATCGGCTGGGGAACGGCAGCGATCCTTTTGTTGCCGCTCGTTGTGAAAGTGGTGGTGCTTCTGTTTGCACTTTATGCGTTGATCGGGCTATCGAGAGCTGACTGGCGTGAGTTCTCAGAAGGTAGCTATGCTCAGCTTTTCCAGTGGGAGACGTCGCTACGTGAGCAAGCGGGGAAACAAGCGTTAAAACTAGTGGCGATGCCGAGTTTTCTCTTGCTATGTTTGGTAACTGGCTTTTCATTCCCTGGATGGATCGGGCTGTTACTATTTCCACTAGGCGGCTGGTTTGCTTTTAAAGAAAGTGTTCTAATTGTGAACAGAAGTATGCAGACAAGTGAGATGAAGTGGAAAGATTCGAAAGGTGTATGAACAATATCAGAATTCGTTGCTTCATTCAAGCGCTTTCCGCTATGATGAGAGAGAAGATTCAGACGAGGGAGCGGATAATGAGATGAAGATATTTTTAATTATTGGTGCGATTAATGCGGCGCTTGCGGTTGGACTTGGCGCATTCGGTGCACATGGATTAGAAGGACGACTATCAGAGAAAATGCTAGAAACGTTCAAAACAGGTGTTCAATATCACATGTATCATGCGCTTGGTTTAGTTGGAGTGGCCATTGCGGCAGATAAGCTCCAATCCGCAGGGTTGATGCAATGGGCTGGCTGGCTTATGTTTGCCGGAATCGTGCTGTTTTCCGGAAGCTTGTACGTGCTTAGCCTGAGCGGAATCAAGATTCTTGGTGCGATCACGCCACTTGGTGGCGTCGCGTTTATTACAGCGTGGATTTTGGTTGTGGTAGCGGCGTTTAAGGCGTAGCGCGGTTTACGCATTGCTCGCGAGTTCGCGAGTGCCTGTCACCGCTCGCTATATGTCGAACCATGGCGGATGGGTGCGGTTTATTGGCTAAATTCTCAGGATATTGGTCAAAACGGGATTATATTGGCCAAACTCACAATATATTGGCCAAAACAAAAAGCTGCCGGAAATCCGGCAGCTTTTTTCCATACCCGCTAACGCGGGGAATATTGCGTTGTTTGTTGAAGAGGGTAGTTGTACTCGAGCTCTTCATCAAATGTAATATAGTCTAAATAAACCATGAGTAAAATATACCGTTTGCCTGTTTGGGGATCCGAAAGAATAATATGATCTCTTCCTGCTGCTTCGACAACCCCTTTGAACACTTTTGCATTCCATTTCTCATTGTTTTCGAACGTCATATAAACGGTGGCGATTTTTCCTAAATTCAGGCGCAGGATGTTTTCAATGTAGGATTGTTCAACGGCAAGCTGTCCAGGAAAGCCTACGCCCATGGATGCTCCTTGAACTTGTTGTCCTTGACCAGGGAAGCCTGAAGGATACTGTGCCATTTGCCCTCCGCCTTGCGGTTGCTGCGGCATTTGACCATAGCCGCCCATGTTTTGTGACTGTGGGGTTTTCCAGTATTGATTATTCATCATAACCCTCCTTAAAGCGTTCTCTTTCAAACTGTTGTAAATTCCCGCACAATTGCTTTCGGTAGGCTTGGTGAAACAGTGTGACTTAAAGCGTCCCGCTTTCCACGCTAGGCGCCGCCAGAATTAAAGAACCAGAGCGAATAGCTAGCAAATTGATGTTTCTGGCACGCAAATAAGAAAGGATAATGCCATGGCTCTACGTAACTCATTGTATGTACGAAATGAAAGAATATGCCTATGAGGAAAATCGCTCAGAGAAACAAAAAAGCTCTCCTGAACACAAAAAAGTGTTAGAAGAGCTTGCAAGATTATACGTATAAGAATTGTGGAAGGCGTTCTTTTGGAAGGTGAGTTCCAACGTAGAAGCTACCAAATTCGCCATAACGGGCACTAACTTCATCGAAGCGCATTTCATAGACAAGCTTTTTAAACTGAAGCACGTCGTCTGCGAAGAGGGTAACGCCCCATTCCCAGTCGTCAAAGCCAACAGAGCCTGTGATGATCTGCTTCACTTTGCCTGCATAGCTACGTCCGATAAGTCCGTGACTACGCATCATTTCACGACGCTCGTCCATTGAAAGCATGTACCAGTTGTCGTTTCCTTCACGTTTTTTGTTCATTGGGTAGAAGCACACGTAAGGCGCTTCTGCTAATTCAGGTTTCAAACGAGCCTGAATGCGCGGATCATTATCAGGATCGCTATCTTTTCCAGCCATATAGTTACTAAGCTCAACGACAGAAACGTATGAGTATTCTTTAACCGTATATTCAGCTAATGTCGTTTTGTTAAAAGCATTTTCAATTTCATTTAACTCTTCCATAGTTGGGCGGAGAAGCATCAACATAAAGTCCGCTTTCTGACCAAGGATGGAATAAAGCGTATGACTTCCTTGCTTATGGCCTGCTGTGACTTCCCATTTTTCAAGGAACGTTAGAAATTCATTCATCGCAAGATCGCGTTCTTCGCTTGAAAGCTGTTTCCATGCTGTCCAGTTCATAGTACGGAAGTCATGGAGGCAATACCAGCCATCAAGAGTAACTGCTGCTTGGTTCATATCTGATTCACTCCTTATGTTTTATCACACCATTAAGGCAGGTTACTTACGGTGACAACTGCCCCTAAAGGTCTGATTGGTTCAACTAACCATCAGAGGAAATCAAGCAATGCTCATTCTGATGGAAGTTTCACTATATCCACTACCCACTATACCAATACTTGTCCCTCTTTAAAAGCGATTGAGAGTGACGATTGGATGAATAAAGACACTGAGAAATCGGATAGAAAATCAGTACGGATGTTTAATTACAGCAGAGTTAGATTATATTTAGAAGAGTAATAAGAATGAGCGCTACTCAGACACTTTAAATTCGTCTGAAAAATAGAACTTTTATATGAAAGAGCTTACAATAAGGGATTTATTTTCGTTTTGTGGGAAAAAGGGTTATCGTAGGAGTTGGATATTAATAATAATGAGGTGAAAATAATGAGTGATCTTTTTACAAGCATGAAAGACCAGGTAAAAGCAGGCTATCCGACAATCGTTTTTCCAGAAGGAACAGATGAGCGCGTATTAGTAGCGGCTAACCGTCTTGCAGAGGATGGCATCCTAAAGCCAATCGTTATTGGGGGAGAAAATGCCATTCAAGATAAAGCGACAAGCTTAAACCTTACATTGCACAGTGATCTAACTGTGATGGATCCAGCGACTTATTCTGAAATGGATGGACTTGTTGAATCATTTGTTGAACGTCGTAAAGGAAAAGCAACAGCAGAACAGGCGCAGGAAATTCTTCTTAATGTAAACTACTTTGGGACAATGCTCGTTCACACAGGCAAAGCAGACGGCCTAGTAAGTGGTGCTGCTCACTCGACTGGTGATACGGTTCGTCCAGCACTTCAAATCATCAAAACGAAAGAAGGCGTGAAGAAAACATCTGGCGCATTCGTTATGGTAAAAGGTGATGAGAAGTACGTCTTTGCTGACTGTGCGATTAATATCTCTCCTGACAGCAATGATTTGGCTGAAATCGGCGTAAGCAGTGCGGAAACAGCAAAAATGTTTGGCATTGAGCCAAAAGTAGCGATGCTAAGCTTCTCGACAAAAGGATCTGCAAAATCTCCTGAAACAGAGAAGGTTGAAGAAGCAACACGTCTTGCGAAAGAAATGGCGCCTGATCTTGTCATTGATGGTGAATTCCAATTTGATGCTGCCTTCGTTCCAGAAGTTGCTCAAAAGAAAGCACCTGAATCGCCGCTTAAAGGGGAAGCGAATGTATTTGTATTCCCTAGTCTTGAAGCAGGAAACATTGGCTACAAAATGGTTCAGCGCCTTGGTGGCTATGAAGCCGTTGGTCCGGTTCTTCAAGGATTAAACAAACCAGTTAACGACCTTTCTCGCGGATGTAGTGAGGAAGACGTGTACAAGCTAGCATTGATTACTGCAATGCAAAGCCTATAAGATATGAAAATCCCCTGAAGGCATTCCTTCAGGGGACTTTTTTTAAATTAACCGAGCACTTTTTCATTACGCGTAAAGACGCGCTGGTAATTGTAATCATAAAGAGAAAGCTCAGGAATCGAAAGGTGTGCCGTTGTCATTGATTCGGAATACGTCTTTAGCGTTTTCAGCGTTTTCATCATCATGTCTGAAACGGTTAATTCTTCTCCAATTAATTCACTTAACGAAGCCATTGTTTCTGGAACAATTTCGGGATAGGTGAATTTCGTTGCTTCTCCATCCACACCTCGTTTATAAAACTCCTGGATCACAGATGCTCGCCCCGCTCCGCTTCCATCAACGCATAAGTAGACTTGTACAGCGACCCCTCCGCGAAGTCTGCGCTGGGAAATACCGGCGAATTTTTTTCCATTAACGCTTAAGTCATAGCGACCAGGACAGTAACTACCAACAATTTCACGGTCTTCGATGGTGACATTGTACGGTGCTAGCATTTCCTGTACAAAATCGACCATCGCTTCGTACCCTGTATCAATATCAATTTGCTGTTGCTTTTCAGCTAAGACGAGTGAGAGATTTAAGACGCCTGCATCAAGGACGACGGCAAGGCCTCCGGAGTTTCTTACGATTACTCGATACCCTAGAGATTTTAAATAGTGAACGGCCTCTTCAAAATAAGGAAGGCGCGTATCTTGTATGCCAAGGACAATCGTATTGTGATGAACCCATGAGCGCAAAATTGGTGGTGATTCGCCGCTTCCAGCGGAATTGCAAAGCGTATCATCCATTGCGAACGATTGGAGAGCATCAAACGACGGGCCAAGGGTTGATTGATCAATAATCCGCCATTTTGGCTGATAAAGAATTGAATCGTTGTTTCCCATTTTCTTACCCCTTTTTCACGTACTAATCGTTCTTATTATAGCAGACGAAAGGAGTTTTAAGACATCATCCGACAGTATTTCCCGGGTGATGACAAAACCGCTGATCCTTTTTACCCAATTTCACCCCTTATTTTCCTATAAAACTTCGATTTCTAAAGGAAAATGAGGGCTTGCGAAAAAAAGGAAATTGCGAGAATTGTCTAAAATGATATAATGATAATTACGGTAGTTTCAAGTTAGCGAGCGAGCGGGTATAGATAAAAAAGAAATGGTAATCTATGTAAGAGCTTTCATGTATGACTAAGATCATAAGAAAAATCTACATAAAGCAGAAATTAGCCAGCATTGTGCGGTCCGTATTATGCACACGATGATGGTATCTAAGTCGATGAGACGAAAGGGGACATGTTTATGAAGCTAACAGTTAAAATTATTGCAGGTCTTGTTCTAGGTATTCTTGTTGGTGTGATCTTTAATCTATTTGCACCAGATGCCTTCGGACCTGTCGATCAATATTTATTTGGTCCTGTTGGGCAAATCTTTCTGAACTTAATTAAGATGCTCGTTGTACCAATCGTATTCTTCTCTATCGTAGTAGGAACAGCCGGAATAAGCGATCCGAAGAAGCTTGGCCGAATGGGCGGAAAAACAGTTGCGTTTTTCCTTGTTACAACAACGATTGCCATTTCGATTGCAATGGCACTTGCTTACTTAATTAAACCAGGTGTTGAAGGATCGTTCTCAGGAAACTCAGACTTTAAAGCTGAAGAAGCACCTCCTGTATTGGATACAATTATTAATATCATTCCAACCAATCCCATTCAAGCGATGGTTGAAGGAAACATGCTTCAAATTATCGCATTTGCTATTTTCGTAGGTTTTGCCCTTGCGATTCTTGGAGAACGCACGAAAGCACTACGTAATCTGTTTGAACAAGGTAACGACGTTATGATGTATCTTGTTAAAATCATTATGGAAACAGCGCCATACGGTGCTTTTGCGCTAATCGCTTCTGCCGTTGGTGGACAGGGGAAAGAAGCGCTACAATCGATGGGAATGTATTTCCTCGTTGTACTAGGAGCTTTGCTCATTCATTTTCTCTTCACATATGGTAGTGCGATTTACTTCTTATGTAAAGAGAATCCAATTAAATTCTACAAAGCTTTTGCGCCAGCGATGGCAGTTGCTTTCAGTACTTCTTCTAGTAGCGGTACGCTTCCAGTTTCAATGAAAACCGCTCAGGAAAATCTGAAAGTACCAAAGCAAATCAGTAGTTTTGTCCAACCGCTTGGAGCGACAATCAACATGGACGGAACGGCGATTATGCAAGGTGTTGCAACGATATTTATTGCTCAAATTACCGGTGTTGATTTAACCTTTACACAGCTTATTATTGTTGTAGTTACGGCGACACTCGCTAGTATCGGTACTGCAGGTGTACCAGGAGTAGGACTCATTATGCTCGCAATGGTTCTAAAGCAAGTAGGTTTACCTGTCGAACCGATCGGCTTAATTCTTGCCGTTGACCGTCTTCTCGATATGACGCGTACAGCTGTTAACATTACAGGTGACGCGGCTTGTGCGATGTATGTCGCAAAATCAGAAGAAAAACGGGACGGGAAAAAAGTTGAAACTGTTCTATAACATGGATTAAGAGGGGCACGTCCCCCTCTCTATATGCAGAATGATTTGACGATCAGCTTTATTCGTTTCCATTCTTTTTATCTACCCAAACAACATGAGCCTTCTCCCATCACAGCCCGGGGGAAGGTTTTCATTTGTTATGGGGTGGTATATAATGAAGGGATGAATTTGACGGAAGGAGCCTGCCGCGGAATGCTCGAACGATTAAACGAAGAAAAAGTATTTAAAGACCCTGTCCATCGCTATATCCATGTTCGATACCGTTTAATCTGGGATCTGATTGGCACGAAAGAATTCCAGCGTTTGCGTAGAGTTCGCCAGCTCGGAACAACGTATCTTACTTTTCACGGGGCAGAACATAGTCGCTTCAGTCACTCACTCGGTGTTTATGAGATTGTGAGGCGTATTAACGAGATTTTCTCTCAATATGAGGGATGGGATGAAAAGAATAGGCTGTTAAGCATGTGCGCAGCTCTATTGCATGACGTTGGGCATGGGCCTTTTTCACACTCCTTTGAAAAAGTATTTAACCTTGATCATGAAGATTTTACGCGGATGGTTATTCTAGGTGACACTGAGATCAACAAGGTACTACGAAGGGTGAGCGATGATTTCCCGCTTCAAGTTGCTGATGTGATTGCCAAAACGCATGATAATAAACTTGTTGTTAGCTTAATATCAAGCCAAATCGATGCGGATCGAATGGACTATCTTCTTCGCGATGCTTATTTTACAGGGGTAAGTTATGGTCAATTTGATATTGAGCGTATTCTACGCGTGATGCGCCCGGGTGACGATCAAATCGTCATAAAGCAAAGTGGTATGCATGCTGTAGAAGACTATATTATGAGTCGCTATCAAATGTACTGGCAAATTTATTTTCATCCTGTGACGCGAAGTGCAGAGGTGATTTTAAGTAAAATTCTTCATCGCGCAAAGGCTTTATTTGAGCAGGGCTATCACTTTCAACATGATCCGATTCACTTCTATTCACTTTTTAAAGAAGATATTAGTCTTGAAGATTTTTTGAAGTTGGATGATTCTGTTGTGATGTTTTATTTCCAGATCTGGCAGGAGGAGAATGACCATATCCTGAGCGATCTATGCGAACGGTTTATGAATCGTAGGTTATTTAAATACATCGAATTTAACCCGATGCAGCAGATGAATGCGTGGAGAGAGCTACATGATTCCTTTCACGAAGCGGGGATTGACCCTGATTATTATCTAGTGGTTGATTCATCTTCCGATTTGCCGTATGATTTCTATCGGCCCGGTGAAGAAGAAGAACGGTTACCGATACATCTATTAAAACCTGGTGGCGATTTACGTGAGCTTTCGCGTGAATCTGATGTGGTGGAAGCCATTTCCGGTAAAAAAAGAACCGATCATAAACTGTATTTCCCTGCAGACTTTATTCTTGAAGGAAATACAGATGCTACTCGTCGTATTAAGTCATTGCTTCAAATCGATTAGCTGTTCAAAAAGAAAGGCAGTCCTGGCATGAAGTTCGCTTCCGCTACAGGTTATGCTGGTTTGTGTTCAAAAGAAGTGGCGTGGATCGCCTTCATTGCTTTTGAACCTCATCTGATAAAGTGAGATTGCTTTTTGGACAACCTGTAAAAAGTACATGGGAGGGGTGCAGGTTGCTAGAAGATCACGCGAAAGTGATAGCTGTGTTGAAAGAAGCCGGAGAGGTCATTGGACGTAAGAAACTACAAAAGATCATCTACATTTGCAAAAAGTTGCAGTTTCCATTTAACGAGAAATATCAATTTCATTTCTATGGTCCTTACTCTGAAGAGTTAACACTAAGAGTAGAGGAACTTTGTAACCTTGGTCTTGTCACAGAAGTGAAAGAAAGTAAAGGGAACTATTACCAATATAAGTATGCAGTAACGGAAGAAGGCGACGAATTTCTAGGTCATTACGATTTTGAATTGCCAGAGCTTCGTCAGTGTATCAGTGAAATTAATAGCCAGAGCTCCCGTTTTCTTGAACTCGTTTCAACGATTCTTTTTTTCGATCGCCTGACAAAAGAAGAAGTTGTTGAGAAGGTTCATACGATTAAACGGAAGCAAAATTATTCTGAAGATGAAATTGAGCAAGCCTACGCTTTTATGGAAAAGCTTGGCTGTTAATGCCATTTTGGCACAATAGATTAATAAACAACAAAAGGTGCCCCGGTCCGGGCACCTTTTGTTGTTGAAATTAACCTTTCATCGACATTTTCTTATCTCTAGTAGTAAACTTCGTGAAATCAACTTTTCCAACAATCATTCCAGCGATAAGAATGATGATCATGATTAGAAAAGAAATAAGGAGTGTACTTAAGTAAGGGAGAAGCAGTTCTGAAATCTCCGGTAACGTACCTGCCATCATAACGACGAGTGTGAAAGAACTAATAACATGGAACGTAATTCCGGCTCCGAGCGCAATCGTCGTTTTTATTTCAAGAAGGGTAGGAAGCCAGTACGTCGAAAGTAGAAGATAAGCTACCAGGATGGTGAGAATTGAAAAGAAGCCAGCTAATCCAGTGTGATGATAGCCGCCTGCTGCTAGAATGATCGTATAAATGAGAGAAGCAAGTAATCCAAGAATGAAACTGATCATAATAGGGGAATAAAGGGTTTTTTTCATAATAAAGCCACCTTCTTTACAAATGTTTCGAATTCATTACATAAATACCCGTCTGAACATTAGTATAATCGTTTATTAGCATCAAAATTTGGAAAAAGAAGTCGAGTAATTTGTGCTTTCTTGTCGAATTGGAAAAAGGGTTCAAAAGACTTATAACATGGGAGTGAGAAAAATGAGAGAAGTAAAAGTAGGTTTAGTTGGTTTTGGATTTTCAGGGGCAACGTTTCATGCACCAGTCATTGAAGCGGTAGAGGGATTAACGATTTCAACAGTCGTTTCTTCGAATGCAGACAAGGTCCATCGTTCATTTCCAGAAATGAATGTTGTGTCGTCTATGGAGGAGTTGTTAACCGATGAGGAAATCGAGCTGGTCATTATTACGACACCGAATGAGTTTCATTTTCCAATGGCCAAACAGGCTCTTGAAGCAGGAAAGCATGTTGTTCTTGAAAAGCCATTCACTGTTAGTGTAGAAGAAGGGGAGCGCCTCATTGCGGTTGCAGAAGAAAATGACCGTTTGTTAAGCGTGTACCATAACAGACGCTACGATAGTGATTTTCTCACTATTCAGCAGCTCGTAAAGGAAGAGCAGCTTGGGTCGGTCACCACTTACGAGGCTCATTATGATCGCTATCGTGCGGAGGTACGTGATCGCTGGCGAGAACAAGACAAGAAAGGTTCTGGCATCCTATTTGACCTCGGTTCCCATTTAATTGACCAGGCGCTCACCCTCTTTGGGAAACCGGACGGCGTTTATGCGGATATCATGGCCCAGCGCGAAGAAGGCAAAACAGATGACTACTTTCATCTTATTCTGCATTATGGAAAAAAGAGAGTGATTCTTCATGGTGGCTCTCTCGTAAATAAACATGGGCCGCGTTATCAAATTCATGGAATTAAGGGCTCATTCTTAAAATGGGGCATTGATCCTCAAGAGAAAGCGTTGATAGCGGGAAGAGTTCCCGGGGACGCAGGTTGGGGAGAAGAAGCGCGAGAGCAGTTCGGTGTGCTTTCGAATGAAGAAGGTGATCACGTTGTGAAGACCTTACCTGGATCTTATCAAACGTACTACAAGGAAGTTTATCAGGCACTGAAAGAAAATAGTTCGCCACCGGTCACTGCTGAAGAAGCGCTTAACGTTATTAAAGTAATTGAGCTTGCATTAAAGAGCAGTGAAGAGAAGAAAATGATGCGCTGGGTATAGGTCATCATTGATCACAAGGACGTTACCTGTATTAGAAACGGGCTCTTCTCTAAGCAATTTTTCACAAATAGAAGCCATGGTAACACATTAAGTCGATTTTTCAGAAGATAAAAAAAGCTCTGCCGCGAGGGCAGAGCTTTTGATTATGCATGAGGCAGAAAAGCAAGTTGATAGAAGAATAGTACGGCGAAAAGATACAGAAGCGGATGAACGTCGCGCCATTTTCCTTTAACAACTTTTAAAATAGGGTACGTAATAAAGCCAAGAGCGATTCCTGTTGCAATACTTGCGGTTAGCGGCATTGTAAGAATGATTAAGAAAGCTGGAAATGCTTCGTCAAACTCACTCCAATCAATTTTGCCAACGGCGCCAATCATTAAGCTTCCGACGATAATGAGCGTTGGTGCTGTAATCGCCGCAAGACCTGATAGAGAGCCGACGAGTGGGCCAAAGAACGCAGAGACGATGAACAAGATTGAAACGACGACAGATGTTAAACCAGTTCTACCACCAGCCGCAACGCCTGCAGAGGATTCAAGATAAGCACTTGTAGGGCTTGTTCCAAAAATGGCTCCAACTGTTGTGCCGATCGAGTCAGCAAGAAGTGCCTGACGTGCACGCGGCATTTTCTTCCCTTTCATTAAACCAGCTTGCTCAGCAACGCCAACCATCGTACCGGTCGTATCAAATAAAGTAACGAGTAAGAAGGAGAACACAACGGCGTATAAGCCGTATTCAACCATATCTTTAATCGCCTGAAGTGGGCTTCCGAAAATGAAGAATTCAGGAGCCGAAGGTGTTTGCATGAAGCCTTCTTTAAATTCAAGCTGTCCTGTGAAGATCGCAATCATCGCAGTGACAATCATGCCGAAGAATAGTGCCCCAGGAACGTTACGCACCATGAGAATGAGCGTAATGATCAGGCCAACAAGCGCTAAAAGCACTTCAGGAGAATGAAGGTTTCCAAGACCAACAAGGTTCTCTTCATCAGCGACGATAATACCTGTCATGCGAAGGCCGATAAACGCAATGAATAAGCCAATTCCAGCTGTGATACCAAGCTTAAGATTTGTCGGAATCGCTTCAATTAGTTTCTCACGGAATGGGGTTAGAGAAAGAATAATAAATAATAATCCCGCAATGAAAACAGCGCCAAAGGCGACTTGATAGGATACGCCTGCCTGTCCACCTACGACGGAAAATGCGAAGTAAGCATTTAGACCCATACCAGGTGCGATTGCGATTGGGTAATTTGCGAATAATCCCATCCACAGTGTTCCGACAACGGCTGCAATAATCGTTGCGATAAAGACAGTATCGAACGGAACCCCTGTTGAAGATAGGATAATTGGGTTAACAATTACGATATATACCATTGTAAGGAAAGTGGTTAATCCTGCAAGAAATTCTGTTTTAACGTTTGTTCCATTTTCTTTCAAGCGGAAAAAGGAGTTAAACATGGTAAGACCTCCATTAAATACGAACGTTTTTTAAGCACAAATACTATAATATTCGTAATAAACGCGTTTGACAAGGGGTAATCTAAAATCAATTCCGATAAAACCGTGAATGGCTGTGACATGAATCCATTCAGGTAATTGTGATAAAATGATAGCGGACAATTGCGATTGAAGGAGGTACTAAGGAATGGCAAATGAAGAAGAAAAGAATCCGAAAAAGAAGCCTTCAACAGGTTTTAACATTTTAAGTGGTGATTCTACTGACGGACACGGAGGTTATGGAGTAGGTACGATTAACCTCGATAACGTTTCACCTGTCATTATCGATCCAACAACGGACGAAATTTATGTAGATGTAGGTGCGCTTCACGCGCGTAGTGCTCTTGAAAAACGCAAGAAGCTCGTTAAGACGCGCGAAGAAGTGCCAGATGGTCATACAGCGTGGATTGTATGGGTTACCCTACAACGTACTGAAGAAGGACCACACTATTACGGCATTGGCGCGTGTGAATTTTTCTTTAATGCAGAAGCGAAACGCGCATGGAAAAGCATGCCAGAGCATGTGAACAATATGGATAAATCCATGAAGGGTAAAGTCGTTGTGGATCATATGGATGCTAAATCAAAACAAATGCTCCGTAACTATTTAATTGAGTTTGATAAAGATGTCTATGAACGTTCTAGTGATGAAGTGAAAGCAGGACTTCAAGACTAACTTTCAGTTGTTTTCTGACTAATTGATAAAATCCCTTGAGGTTTCCTGAAACTGAGCGTAAACTTATGGGTACGCAACACATATAGCTAGGACCCAAAACAGCCCGGGGAATTTTCCCCGGGTTGTTCTGGTTCTAGGGAAGATTTCGTAAGCGTTTGCTTAGAGAGGATGAGCAAGGTGTATCAAATCTCACGTGAGAAAAAGAAAGAATTAATTGAGCGCATCCAAACATTTTTCTATGAAGAGCGAAATGAAGAAATTGGTGAGCTTGCGGCTGAAAACGTTTTGCATTTTGTGATGTCCGAAATCGGTCCGACAATCTATAACGCTGGAATTTCTGATGCAATTGGTATGACAGAACAAAAATGGATTAGTATCGAACAAGACCTTGAGGCTTTAAAGAAGCCAGATCCAGAAGTGAATCGCTAAGAAAGACGGGTATAGCACCCGTCTTTTATCTAATCCAATTAAAGAACCGATCGAAAATGCCTTTTTTCTGCTTTTCTTGCTCTGAAGAAGGCGTTCCGGGATGATCTTCACAAAGGTGTGAAGGCTCAGTTCCTTCTATATAATAAGTTAAGCGCTTCACAGGGCAATTGTCAGTCGCGATCAGCCCTGTTTGAGGATCGACCTCTATCCCAACAACATTTTCTGGTTTCTTAAAATCAGTCGCTTCTTCTTCTGCAAGCGCCTCTTCGATGAAATTTGCCCAAATCTTTTTCGTATAAGAGCCATCGTTTCGATGATTCAATGTCTCTCCTTTATCGTATCCAACCCAAACTGCTGCGGTAAGCTGCGGTGTAAATCCTACCATCCAACTATCTGTAGAAGTTGATCCTGTTTTGGCGGCTGCCGGTCGCGTTAAGAGGTGATCAATTCCAGACCCCGTTACGCGAGTGTAATCATTGAGTGATTCATCGAAGACTCCGGTCATCATACTGGTCGTTACAAAAGCGGCCTCAGGATCTAAAACGAGTTCAGATTGTGATGAATGCTCATAAATCACTTTGCCGTCGCGATCCGTTACTTTCTCGATGTAGTAAGGAGCAACACTATAGCCACCATTTGCTAGCATGCTATACGCTTCTGTCATTTCCATCATCCCAACAGGCTTTGTTCCAAGCGCAAGGGAAGGGATGGCTGATAGTTTACTCGTAATCCCAAATGATTTTGCCGTATTAACGAGCGTTTTTTCCTCCAAAAACATATGTGTTTTTACCGCGACAACATTATCAGAAAGTGCTAAAGCTTGTGCAAGGGTAATTTCCTCATTCGCATAAACGTCTCCATAGTTGTGTGGAGAATAGGTTTTCTTTTCATTATCATAGTAGAAAGTTGTTGGCTCACTTCGCACAAGCGTCGAAGGCGTGAAGCCATTTTTGATAGCCGCATAATACAACAGCGGTTTAAACGTGGAGCCTGGCGTACGCTTTGCCATCGTGGCACGGTTGAATTTACTTTCTGAATAATCACGACCTCCGATCATCACCTTAACGGCTCCTGACGTCGGTTCCATGGCGACGAGCGCTGCCTGAATGTCGCTTTTTTGGTCAATGGAGGAGGCTACCCACTTTTCAGCTGTTTTTTGCATCTGAGCATCAAGCGTCGTATAAACATGAAGTCCTCCTTGCTCAATAACACGCTCATCAAGTGAAAGCACCGATCTTAATTCCTTTTTTACTTCCTGAGCAAAATATGGTGCGATTTCGGACTTCGTTTCTTCCGTGAACGTTTGGAGCGCCATGTTTTCTGTTTCTGCTTGCATTGCTTCCGCTTCAGATAACATATCGTTCGATACCATCGCTTGGAGAACGGTGCTTTGTCGTTCCTCTGCCCGCTCGGCATCGGCATAAGGAGAGTAATAGCCAGGTCCTTTTGGAATACCGGCTAGCATCGCCGCTTCTGGAAGAGAAAGTTCCTCCGCGTTTTTGCCAAAGTAAGTTCTTGCTGCAGACTCAATCCCGTAAGAGCCGTGGCCATAGTAGATCGTGTTTAAATATCCTTCAAGAATCTCTTCTTTTGAATAATGAACCTCGAGTCGGTAAGCGTAAAAGGCTTCTGCGATTTTTCGTTTCCACGTTTTATCATGTTCTAAAAAGAGATTTCGCGCATATTGCTGTGTAATGGTACTAGCTCCTTGAACTTTTGCCATTGCTTTTAAATCAGCAAGGATGGCCCCACCGATCCGTCTAAAATCAAACCCCATATGTTCATAAAAGTGCTTGTCTTCAATGGCGATTGTTGCATCAATTACGTTAGGAGAAATATGTTCAAGGTCAACCCAATAGCGGTTCTGACCATCTTGATTTGATTCGCTTATAACATTTTCATCATGATCATAGTATATCGTTGTTTGTGGGACTTGAAGCTCGGGTGCCCCCATAAACACCGTTAGCAAATAAAGCATCCCCATAGACATGCCGATTAACACGATGCCAATCATCATTAATTTACTTAGAAGCATGGTCCATCGCTTCCAATAATGGAATCGCTCATCCTTGAGCCATTTCATGTGGTTCACCCCCACATCGTCTTAAATCTAGTATGTAACAATCTAGAAACTCTTAAACACGTTTCCCGATGAAAGATACTTGTTTTTTAAAAACGAACGACGGTAGCGATAAGTTTGAAAATAGTTGTCCAGTTTTTGAATAAGATGAACTATACTCAATGTTAACTGAGAGCGGGGAGAGAAACGTATGGAGATCATTATTGCAATCATACTCGGGATTGTAGAAGGACTAACAGAATTTTTACCAGTTTCATCAACAGGGCATTTGATTTTAACAGGATACTGGCTCGATTTCACTGGAGAGAGGGCAAAGACGTTTGAAATCGTCATTCAACTTGGGTCGATTCTTGCGGTGGTTGTCATGTATCGAAAAAGATTTGTTGCGTTATTATCACCAAAATCAAGTGAAGGGTTAACCCTTGTTCATCTCATCCTTGGAATGATTCCAGCTGTCGTGGCGGGCTTTCTTCTTCATGGTTTTATTAAAAGTTATCTGTTCTCGCCATATACCGTTGTGATTGGACTTATTGTTGGTGGCGTGTTGATGATTTTCGCTGATCTAAAAAAACGTGCCCCTGTTAGTTCAAGTTTAGATGACTTAACGCTGAAGCAAGCTTTCTCGATTGGTCTCTTTCAATGCTTAGCACTGTGGCCAGGATTTTCACGTTCAGGCGCCACGATTTCAGGCGGCGTCTTACTAGGAACAAATCACAAAACAGCGGCTGAATTTTCGTTTATTTTAGCGGTTCCGATGATGGTGGCGGCAAGCGGATATGATTTATTGAAAAGCTACCAGTTTTTATCCGTATCTGATATTCCAGTATTCGCGACAGGCTTTTTAGCAGCCTTTGTCGTTGCGCTTTTCGCTATTGTAACATTTATTAAATTCATTGAACGCGTCCGATTGATCCCTTTTGCGATCTATCGGTTTGTACTCGCTCTCTTTGTTTGGATGGTGTTGTTTTAGCATGAATGGAAGAAGGGCAAATTCATAACTTTTTGAAACAAGAAATGAATGTATAAAATTCTCTTGCTTTTTACGCAGAGTCGACTATACTTTTCTTGTGCTTTAAGAAACTTTTTAAAGGTACTAAAGGATAAGGAGAACGATGGCTTCCGCTTGATGGCAAGCTTTCCTAATGCTTAGATCCATTTTTTTGCTACATACTAAAGGTGTTTGGACCTATGCGGTTCGGGAACGGTCTTAGTGTAGCAATTTGACATAGAGGAGTGGTTTACATGGAATTATGGTACACAGAGAAACAGACAGAAAGCTTTGGAATTACGGCGAAAATTAAACAGACGTTGCACACAGAACAAACTGACTTTCAGCGTCTGGATATGATTGAAACAGAAGAGTTCGGAAACATGCTCGTTCTTGATGGCATGGTAATGACGACGGAAAAAGATGAGTTCGTCTATCATGAAATGGTTGCTCACGTACCGTTATTTACCCATCCGAATCCAAAACACGTTCTTGTTGTTGGCGGTGGAGATGGTGGCGTCATTCGTGAAGTATTGAAGCACCCATCTGTTGAAAAAGCAACGCTTGTTGAAATCGATGGCAAAGTGATCGAGTATTCCAAGAAATACTTGCCTTCCATCGCTGGAGCATTAGATAACGAGCGTGTTGAAGTGCTGGTTGATGACGGCTTTATGCATATCGCGAAAAGTGAAGGAGAATACGATGTGATTATGGTTGATTCAACGGAACCGGTTGGACCAGCTGCAAAGCTTTTTGAGCGTGGCTTTTATGAAGGCATTTCAAAAGCTTTAAAAGAAGATGGTATTTTCGTTGCACAGACGGACAATCCATGGTTTAAAGCAGACTTAATTACACAAGTATCCAAAGACGTAAGAGAGATTTTCCCGATTACGCGCGTTTATACAGCGAACATTCCTACGTATCCAAGCGGTCTCTGGACATTTACGATTGGTTCGAAAAAGAACGATCCGCTTGAAGTACCTGAAAGTCGCTTCCATGAGATTGACACAAAATACTACACAAAAGAGCTTCATACGGCTAGCTTCGCACTTCCGAAATTCGTACAGGATCTCATTAAATGAGCATGAAGTTTGATGAAGCTTATTCAGGTAACGTTTTTATCCTAAGCAATCCGTCTTTTGATGAAAGTAACGTTGTGATCTACGGCATGCCGATGGACTGGACGGTTAGCTTCCGACCAGGTTCTCGCTTTGGACCAGGTCGCATTCGCGAGGCTTCTCTTGGTCTTGAAGAATATAGTCCTTATGCGGATCGTCATCTTGAAGAAATTCGGTACTTTGATGCAGGAGATATTCCACTTCCATTCGGAAATCCCCAGCGAAGCATCGATATGATTGAAGAATACATCGATTCGTTGCTTGAAGCTGGTAAGTTTCCACTTGGTATGGGTGGTGAGCACCTTGTGACGTGGCCAATCCTTAAAGCATTTCATAAAAAATACGACGATCTTGCGTTGATTCACATTGACGCGCACGCTGATTTGCGTGAGGAGTATGAAGGCGAACCGCTTTCTCATTCCACACCTGTTCGTAAAATTTGTGGTTTGATTGGTGCAGAGAACGTGTACTCGTTCGGAATTCGCTCTGGCATGCGTGAAGAGTTTCAATTTGCGAAGGAGTCGGGCATGCACATGCATAAGTTCGACGTAGTAGAGCCTCTGAAAAAGGTGCTCCCAACGTTAAAAGGACGCAACGTGTACGTTACGATCGATATTGATGTGCTTGACCCTGCTCATGCACCTGGAACAGGCACGGCTGAAGCAGGTGGAATTACATCCAAAGAATTACTTGAAGCGATTGCGTCGATTGCAGGTTCGGAAATTAACGTGGTCGGAGCCGATCTTGTTGAAGTGGCTCCGGCATACGATCCATCTGAACAAACGCCAATTGCGGCTAGTAAATTTATCCGTGAAATGCTGCTTGGCTGGACACATAAGAAATAAAGCGTAGAGGCTGTATTCTATTTGAATACAGTCTTTTCTTATTGGAAAGAATGGAAGAACTTTTAGTGGGCGTTATTCCAAAGCCTCCCCCCTCTCATTGTGACAAAGGACGTCACAGTGAGAGTGACCTTAAGCTGGTCGGGGGTGGACAAGCCACCTACGCTTTTCTTATAATAAGAAAGTTAATGCTTTAGTGAGGACGTGAAGTGATGAGTGATCATCCGATTGAAATAACGATTGATTCCCGGATTCAGTCAGGGAAAGAGAAAGAGTCTACAAATTATTCCGTTCAGGGAAACCTTGTTGAGAAAGGCGAAGCGCTTTATTTGCGTTATGAAGAAAGCCTTGAGATTGGGAAGGTTTCAACAACGGTGAAAATAGATCAAGAACAAGTGACCGTGATTCGAAGAGGGGCACTTTCCATGCGTCAGCAGTTTGCGCCGGGGCAAGTGTCAGAATCTCTTTATAAAACGCCGTTCGGAGCGATGCCGATGCAAATCCGAACAGAACGAATTGAGCAGCTGGTGGATATGGAAAATCAGAAAGGCCGGTTAACACTTCGCTATTTGCTTTACCTTGAACAAGATGAAACGCAGCGACATGAGCTGTCGCTTAGCTGGAAAGGAGCAAGTCAATGAACAGTGTGGAACAAAAGAAAGAGCAGTTAAAAGAAGAGATTAAGCAGGCCGTCATCAAAGCGAACCTTGCATCCGAAAGTGAAATTCCTGAAGTGATTCTGGAATCACCGAAAGATAAAGCACACGGTGATTATGCAACGAACATGGCGATGCAGCTTGCTCGTATTGCGAAGAAAGCACCTCGTGCCATTGCAGAAGATTTAAAGGCGAATCTTGATATGACAAAAGCAGGCATTAAACAAATTGATATTGCGGGTCCAGGTTTTATTAACTTTTTCATGGATACGGCTTATTTAACAGAGCTTATTCCAACGATTCTTGATAAAGGGAATAACTACGGTCGTTCAGCTGACAAGAATGAAAAAATCCAGGTCGAGTTCGTTTCAGCCAATCCGACTGGAAGCTTGCACCTTGGTCACGCGCGAGGAGCGGCAGTAGGTGATACGTTATGTAACGTACTAGACCGTGCTGGTTATGATGTATCACGTGAATATTACATCAATGACGCTGGAAACCAGATTCATAACCTTACTGTATCCCTTGAAGCGCGCTACATGCAGGCACTTGGAAAAGAAAAAGACATGCCTGAAGATGGCTATCAAGGACAGGATATTGTGCAGTTCGGGAAAGATCTTGTTGAGAAAGAAGGCGACCGTCTCCTTCAACTTGATGACAAACAGCGCTATGCTTACTTCCGTGAATATGGCCTTGAGCGCGAGCTTGAAAAGCTTAAAAAAGATTTGAAGGAATTTGGCGTTGAATTTGATGTCTGGTTCTCTGAAACATCTCTTTATCAATCAAACAAGATCGATAACGTCCTTGCGAAATTGAAAGAGCGTGGTGAAACGTTTGAGCAGGACGGTGCAACTTGGTTCCGCTCAACTACTTACGGCGATGACAAAGATCGCGTTTTGATTAAAGGTGACGGCTCTTATACGTACTTAACGCCGGATATTGCCTACCACCAAGATAAACTTTCTCGTGGGTTTGATAAGTTGATCAACATCTGGGGAGCAGACCATCACGGCTACATCCCTAGAATGAAAGCAGCCATTGAAGCGCTTGGCTATAAGCGTGAGCAGCTTGAAGTGGAAATCATCCAGATGGTAAATCTCTTTAAAGACGGCGAGAAAATGAAGATGAGTAAACGAACAGGGAAAGCCGTTACCCTTCGTGAATTAATGGATGAAGTGGGTATCGATGCGATGCGCTATTTCTTCTCCATGAGAAGCTCGGATTCACATCTTGATTTTGATATGGATCTTGCTGTATCTCGTTCGAACGAAAACCCTGTGTATTACGTGCAGTATGCGCATGCTCGTGTGTGCAGCATTCTTCGTCAAGGCGAAGAAATGGGCTTAACAGAAGACGCAGATCTTTCTCTTATTACATCTGAGAAAGAAATGGACCTTCTTAAGAAGCTCGGTGAACTTCCTGAGGCGATTGCAGAAGCAGCGGATAAGCGCATGACGCACCGCATCACAAACTATGCATTTGAGCTTGCTCAGGCGCTTCACAGCTTCTATAATGCGGAACGCGTTCTGGATTCAGAAGATCTTGCGAAAAGCGCAGCGCGCTTTAAGCTCATGAAAGCCGTTCGTCAAACGATTCAAAACACGCTTGAGATTATCGGGGTCACAGCTCCAGAGAAAATGTAGTAACGAAGTCCTGTCGCTTTTGCGACAGGACTTTTTTTCTTAATCACTACGAAGTTCCAATCATTTATTATAATGATTCATTCATTCGGTCATACTTTAAAGAAGAGGTGATGGGATGAAGACTGTATTAATCGCAACATTAACGGGATTTTTAGTAGGGCTTATCTTTGCTTTCTTAAAACTTCCGATTCCAGCTCCGCCTGCTTTCGCGGGAATTGCCGGCATAGTTGGCATTTACCTTGGATTTAAAGCGTACGAGTGGATGACGGGATTTTTTTCATTATAAGGAAATGAGGTTAATGGATTGGGGTATGTAAAGGTAGACGATATCGACTTATTTTATGAAGAGAAAGGGAGCGGGCTACCGCTAATCTTTCTTCATCCACCGGGGATGGGGCATGTTGTCTTTCATGAACAGGCAAAGCTTGCGGATCATTTTCGCATTATCGTTTTCGATATGCGAGGTCATGGTAGAAGCGGATTAGGTTCAAAGGAATTTTCGATTGCTCTGTTAGCAAATGATTTAAACCTTCTAATGGAGGCGCTTAGCATTAAAGAAGCGGTGCTGATCGGCTATTCTAGCGGAGGAAGTGTTGCTCAGGAGTTTGCCATTCAGCATCAAGAAAAAGTAGCCGGACTCATTTTATGTGGTGGCTTTTCTGAGGTGAGCGATCCATTTCTGCAAGCTGAATTCCGAGCCGGGAAAGCGCTTGTTCATAATATAAGGCTTCTGTCGTGGATTATTGCGAAAGGGCATGCGAGAACCGAAGCAGAGTTCAAAATGTTACGTTCGTACATCGTTAGCACGGATCCATATCTTCTTGAGAACTTTTACGAAAAAGGGCGTCGCTATGTGTGTACAAACAAATTAAGCACGCTCAATATTCCGTTTCTACACGTAACGGGAGAGCGCGCCTTTTATTTTCATCGTTATCAACAGATTTACAAAAAGTATGTACCGGAAAGCAAGCTCATACGCGTCTCGAATTCGTATCATGAGCTGCCTACAAAATCATGGAGAGAGCTAAATCAGATTCTTCGTCAATTTGCTACTTCCATTGAATTGAACCGCCGTTAAGTCGCTTTACACCGCGAACGGCTGAAAGATCTTCGACAAGCTGAAGCGCTGCGAGGTCTTTTTTCTTTGCTTCAATCATAATGTCTGCATCTTCTCCGTGTTGTTTTAACATGTTGATAAACGGAATGGCAAACTCACTGTCCACATAATCAGCGTGACTGCGATACGCACTCGTTGATTTTGGTGAAGAGAGATGGAATTTTGGTCGAATGCCGCGAGATTCCCACGTCTTATAAACGCGCTCGAAGAAACGGTTAGGAAGGCCATCCCCTGGATTCGCCATATGATGATGGTAATCGAAAATAAACGGCACACCGGTTTGCTCACAGGCTTCTAACGTTTCCAGTGCAGTATAGGTTTTGTCGTCATTTTCAAGCGTTACGTGAGAGCGGAGTTCAGTTGGGATCGTATCGAAGTTTTTATAAAACCGTTTTAACGTTTCCTTTTTATCTCCATAGGCGCCACCAATATGGATATTGACGATTGAACGTGTGTCAAGACCCATTGCGTCTAACATGGCGACATGATAACTCAAATCCCCAATCGCATTTTCTGTTACGTGTGATTTAGGGCTTGTAAAAAGCGTAAATTGATTTGGGTGGAAGCTTACGCGAAGTCCGTGCTTCTTAACCAGAAATCCAATTTCTTCAAACAGTTCTCGGAAAGGCGTGATATAATCCCAGGTTGCTTCGGGGTGCGTTGCAAGCGGCACGATGGACGAAGACATGCGATACAGAGCAACCTCATGTGCAATGTTATAATGCAGCGCTCGAAGCGTACTTTTTAAATTGGTCTCTGTAATATTGTGCAGTTTGGCTTCGCGTTCTTCTTTCGATAGCTTTGACCACGTCGCAAATGTCATCGTTCGCGCGGGGGAAGCTTCATATAAGGCGAGTGCATTTGATACATAGCCGAACCGAAGTTGCATAATGAGATCAACTCCTTTCTTAAAAGGTCTGATCGTTTCATTCCCTTTGACCTTAAGTTAAAACGGAACGTAGCACATTTAAGCCTAGAGAAACGGACTAAATAGGCGTGCGATTGGAGCAAGCATGCGGTTTCCAATGGATCGATCTTGAAGTCGCTTCAAATCGAGTCGCTCCGACTGAAGAAGATCCTTTTTTAATACCTCTTTGATTTCTGAAATAAAATCAGGAGAGTGTAAGAGGCAATTGATCTCGCCATTAATGTGAAAACTTCTCTGATCGAAATTCGCTGTACCTATATCGCAAAAGCTATCATCAATCACTAATACCTTTGCATGATAAAACCCGTTCATATATTGATACACCTCGCCTCCAGCCTGAATCAGTTCAACAAGGTACTCGTAAGATGCTTCTTTTACGAGTGGATGATCCGCTCGCATTGGCAAAATGATTTGCACAGAAACACCGCATTTTAGAGCACGTAAGAGACTCGTTTGAACCGTTTGACCAGGAATGTAATAAGGTGTGCCGATTTTTATCGACGTCGTCGCTTTATTAATGTAAGAAACAAATGTTTCCTCAACATCGGTTCCATTTGTAATGTGGAAAGCGATCGCCTCATCGCCTTTTTGAAGAACCGGTGAAACACTCGATTCAATCGATATTGGATGGTTTTCTTTCCAATCGAGTAGAAATTGATCTTGGAGTCCTTTTACTGCTTCGCCAGTTAATCGAAGATGGTAGTCTCGCCAATAGCCGAATTTTGGATCCTTCCCGGCATATTCATTTCCTACATTAAAGCCGCCAACATAGCCAATCTTTCCATCGATAACCGTTATTTTACGATGATTGCGTTCATTTAAAGAAGTGAAGAGTTTAGGGAAAGATATTTTTCTAGAATAAGAAAAATGAATGCCGCAAGATCTCATTTTGTTAATGGTGGCCTTCTTTAATCCATGACTACCGCCATAATCTACAAGAAGATAGACGTGAACGCCTGAAGTCGCTTTTTTGCATAAATGATCAATCACCAAATGTCCTGTATCGTCATCTCTAAAAATATAAAACATCATTTGAATTTCCTGAACAGCAGCGTCTACATCATGAAGCAACTTTCTGAAAAAATCATCTCCATCCCCGATGAAAGTAGCATTTCCGCTCATCTCTAATTGGGAGGAAGAAGCCTGTTTTCTATTTTTATTGCCTAAATGAAGGTCAATCGTTATCCATAATAGGAGGACAAGAAGAATGATCAAAAGGAACCCCATCTATTTCACCCCTTTCCATTGTTGATATGGACATAGTTTGTCCTAAACTTGAAAAAAGTAAAAAAAAATCTCTGACTGAATGCTCATTCATTTGTTTTTGTGTTATACTAAAGTCAGAAAATTACTTTCATTCTGACTTAAAAGCGTTTTCATAAATGGTTTGGACAATCGGGGAGCACCATCGTTCAAGCAACTTAGAAGCGGCTAAGAAGGAATGACTCGAAAGGAGAGGTTTGCCAACATGGATGTTTTATTGATCGCTAACTGGATTGCTTTCATTCTTGTAACCGCTTACGCACTGTTTTTGTTTGGGTATGTTGTCAAGACGCGATACGAATACATTAAGCTTGGAAAGAAAGCAGAATTTGATCATTCCATGAAAGAACGACTAGAAGCGATTCTAGTTAAAGTATTTGGGCAAAAGAAATTACTAAAAGATAAGAAGAGTGGAACCATCCATGTGATGATGTTCTACGGTTTCCTTCTCGTTCAATTCGGTGCAATCGATATGATTGTGAAAGGTCTATCGCCGGGGTCACACCTTCCTCTTGGACCGCTTTATCCAGCGTTTACGTTTTTCCAGGAGCTCGTGACGCTCATGATTTTAACAGCGGTAGTATGGGCATTCTATCGTCGCTATATTGAAGCTATTGCTCGATTGAAAAAAGGCTTTAAAGCAGGACTTGTACTCTTATTTATCGGCCTTCTTATGATTTCCGTCTTATTTGCAGGCGGTATGGAAATCATTTGGCATGATGCAGGTTACTCGTGGAGCGCACCAGTAGCTTCAGGGATCGCCTTTTTGTTCTCCTGGATCAATGAAACAGCAGCGATTGCGCTATTCTTCTTTTTCTGGTGGATCCACTTGCTCGTGCTACTAACGTTCATGGTGTATGTACCGCAATCGAAGCACGCTCACTTAATTGCTGGACCAGTGAACGTTTTTCTTGGCCGCACACACAAAGTGGGGCAGCTTTCATCCATTAACTTTGAAGATGAGAGTCAAGAAACATACGGTGTTAATACAATTGAAGATTTTAACCAGAAACAGCTTGTTGATCTGTACGCTTGTGTGGAATGTGGACGCTGTACAAATATGTGTCCAGCAACCGCAACAGGAAAAATTCTTTCTCCAATGGATTTAATCGTTAAGCTTCGTGATCATCTAACGGAAAAAGGGGCTGCCGTCACATCAAGAACGCCGTGGGTACCAGCGTATGCCTTCTCAAATACGGCTGGAAATCAAATCGCTTACCAGTCACGTGCGCAGCAGGAAACAGCTGCAGCAGCTGAAGGTCTTGTAAGCGGAGACTTAATTGGTAACGTCATTACCGAAGAAGAAATTTGGGCTTGTACAACGTGCCGAAACTGTGAAGATCAATGTCCGGTTGAGAATGAGCACGTTGATAAGATCATCGATATGCGTCGTCATCTTGTCTTAATGGAAGGGAAGATGGATAGCGATGTTCAGCGAGCAATCACGAACATTGAACGACAAGGCAACCCGTGGGGCATTAGTCGTAAAGAGCGTGAGAACTGGCGCGATCTGCGCGACGATATCGTTGTTCCAACGGTGAAAGAAAAAGAAAAAGCAGGCGAAGAGTTTGAATACCTTTTCTGGGTTGGCTCAATGGGCTCCTACGATAACCGTAGCCAGAAGATTGCTGCTTCTTTTGCAAAAATCATGAACGAAGCAGGCATCTCATTCGCTATTCTTGGAAATAAAGAAAAGAACTCTGGCGATACGCCAAGACGTGTTGGAAACGAGTTCTTATTCCAGGACCTTGCACAGAAAAACATTGAAACGTTCCAGAAGCATAACATTACAAAAATCGTTACGATCGACCCTCATGCTTATAACTCACTCAAAAATGAGTATCCAGAGTTTGGGCTTGAAGCAGAGGTTTATCACCATACAGAATTATTATATGACTGGATTAAAGAAGGAAAACTGAAGCCGAAGCACGAAGTAAACGAGAGAATCACCTATCATGATTCCTGTTACCTCGGCCGTTACAACGAAGTGTACGATCCACCACGTGAAATTCTTCGCAGTATTCCAGGCGTTGAAGTCATCGAGATGGACCGCAACCGCGAAAACGGTATGTGCTGTGGCGCAGGTGGCGGTTTGATGTGGACAGAAGAAGACACAGGATCCCGTATTAACGTAACGAGAACCGAGCAGGCACTAAGTGTGAAGCCATCCGTTATCGGAAGTGCATGTCCATATTGCTTAACGATGATGAGTGATGGGACGAAAGCGAAAGAAGTAGAAGAAGAAGTAGCAACGCTTGATATCGTCGAGATATTAGAACGCTCGATTGTTCAAAAAGAAGCCGTTCTTCAATAGACTGTTAGGCAAAGGGTTAGCTTATGCTGGTTTTTACGACCGGCATGAGCTCTTTCCTTTGTTACTTTGTCGGTAAGGTGAGCGAGCGTTCAGTCGCATTTTACACAATAATGATAGCGTTTTCAAAAAAAGAGAGGAGAGGTTTTTGTGGGCAAAACGGTCATAGTTAGTGGCGTAAGAACACCATTTGGAAAATTTGGAGGGGCTTTAAAATCAATCGAAGCGTCTAAGCTCGGTGGAACAGCGATCAAAGAAGCGTTAGTTCGCGCTGGAGTTGAGCCAGCTGATGTTGGTGAAGTGATCATGGGATCGGTGCTTCAAGGTGGTCAGGGGCAAATTCCATCGCGTCAGGCTGCAAGACATGCGGGCATTCCATGGGAAGTGAAAACAGAAACGATTAACAAAGTGTGCGCCTCTGGTCTTCGTAGCGTGACGCTCGCCGATCAGATCATTCGCTCTGGTGATGAAGAAGTAATCGTTGCAGGTGGGATGGAATCGATGAGCAATGCGCCATACATCATGAAGGACGCACGCTGGGGTATGCGAATGGGCGACAAACAAGTGGTTGATCTTATGGTTCATGATGGCTTAACGTGCTCCTTTGATGGCTGTCATATGGGCGTTTATGGAAACACAACCGCAGAAGAATATGAGATTTCTAGAGAAGAGCAAGATCGCTGGGCGACAAGAAGTCAGGAGCGAGCAGTAAAAGCGATGGAAGCGGGCATTTTCGCAGAGGAAATTATCCCTGTAGAAGTGCCACAGCGAAAGGGAGACCCTCTTGTCGTTGAACATGATGAGGCGCCAAGAAAAGGCACAACGGAGGAGCAGCTCGCGAAACTTAAGCCCGTTTTCGGTGCTGATGGAACGATTACTGCAGGGAATGCACCTGGCGTTAATGACGGAGCCGGAGCGCTTGTCCTGATGTCGGAAGAACGCGCTTCGAAAGAAGGAAAAGAAGTGATTGCAACGATTCTCGCGCATACGGCCATTGCTGTTGAAGCAAAGGATTTCCCAAAGACACCGGGACTTGTGATTAATGAACTTTTAACGAAAACAGGAAAATCGCTTGAAGAAATCGATCTTTTTGAAATCAATGAAGCGTTCGCAGCCGTCGCATTAACGAGCGGGAAAATTGCTTCTCTTGATGAAGAAAAAGTGAATGTACACGGCGGTGCAGTGGCACTTGGGCATCCAATTGGCGCAAGCGGTGCGCGCATTTTGATTACACTTATTCATGAATTGAAACGACGCGGTGGTGGCATCGGGGTAGCGGCGATTTGTAGTGGCGGTGGTCAAGGCGACGCAATTATGGTTCAAGTATAGAAGGGAGCATGACGATGGAAATCAAAACAATTATGGTGATTGGTGCAGGACAAATGGGTTCAGGGATTGCGCAGGTATGTGCAGCTTCTGGCTATACCGTGTATTTGAATGATTTAAAGCAGGAATTTATTGATAAAGGACTTGCAGGAATTGAGAAAAACCTCTCGAAGCAAGTTTCCAAAGAGCGGATTACACAGGAAGACTTGAACGGAACGATGGAGCGGTTGAGAGCAACGACGGATCTGCAGGATGCAAAGCATGTTGATATCGTCATTGAAGCCGCAGTTGAAAACATGGAAGTAAAGGGCAACCTTTTTGCACGCCTAGATGAAATTGCCGAGGAACATACAATCCTTGCGACCAATACATCCTCCCTTCCAATTACGGAAATTGCGGCAGCGACAAAGCGCCCGGAAAAAGTGATCGGCATGCACTTTATGAATCCGGTACCAGTTATGAAGCTTGTTGAAATCATTCGGGGCTTAGCGACCACGGATGAAAGCTATCAGGCGGTTGAAAAGCTGGCAGTGGATCTTGGAAAAACAGCAGTGGAAGTGAATGATTTTCCTGGATTTGTGTCGAATCGAATTTTAATGCCAATGATCAATGAAGCGATCTATACCGTTTATGAAGGTGTGGCGTCTCCTGAAGATATCGATAGCGTGATGAAGCTCGGCATGAATCATCCGATGGGACCGCTAACTCTCGCTGATTTTATTGGGCTGGATACATGTCTGTATATTATGGAAACGCTTCAAGAAGGATTTGGTGATGACAAATACCGCCCATGTCCCCTTCTACGAAAGTATGTAAAAGCCGGCTGGCTCGGACGTAAGACAGGAAGAGGCTTCTATCAATACCAGGATTAACACCACGAGGAGGAACGAGCATGGAGCTTGTATTTACGGAAGAGCAGAAGATGATGCAGAAAATGGTGCGGGATTTTGCGGAAAAAGAAATCGCCCCAATCGTTGAGGAAATGGAAGAGACGGATCGCTTTCCACGCGAAGTGATCAAACGAATGGGCGAGCTTGGTTTAATGGGCATCCCGATTCCAGAAGCGTACGGTGGAGCGGAAATGGACTATACGTCTTATATTATTGCGATTCATGAGCTCTCAAAAGTAAGCGCCACGGTTGGCGTGATTCTATCGGTTCATACGTCCGTTGGGACACTGCCGATATTAGCGTTTGGAACAGAAGAACAGAAAAAGCGCTACATCCCGAAGCTAGCGACTGGTGAATACCTTGGTGCGTTCGCGCTGACGGAGCCGAGTTCAGGGTCAGACGCAAGCAGCATGAAAACGCGCGCCGTACGAGACGGCGATCATTACATTTTGAACGGCTCGAAAATCTTCATTACAAATGGTGGCGAAGCGGATACGTATGTCGCCTTCGCTAGAACGAATCCGGATGAAAAAGGAAGCAAAGGCGTAACTGCTTTTATTATTGAGCGTGATATGCCTGGCTTTAGTGTTGGAAAGAAAGAAAAGAAAATGGGGCTAAATGGCTCGAATACGGTGGAAATCATTTTCGAAGACTGCCGTGTCCCTGTTGTAAATCGTCTTGGCGAAGAAGGGCAGGGTTTTAAAATTGCGATGGCGAATCTTGAAAGCGGTCGCATCGGAATTGCAGCACAGTCACTTGGCATCGCAGAAGCTGCGCTGAACTATGCGACTGCTTACGCGAAAGAGCGTCATCAATTTGGGAAGCCGATCGGGCAAAATCAAGGCCTTGGTTTTAAACTTGCCGATATGGCGACAGAAGTTGAGGCGGCAAAACTCCTAACCTACCGTGCGGCTGACCTGAAAAACCACGGAATCCCTTGTATGCAGGAAGTCTCGATGGCAAAGCTTTTTGCATCGAAAGCGGCCGTGAAAGCTTCGATTGAAGCGGTTCAGGTTTACGGCGGGTACGGGTATACGAAAGATTATCCGGTAGAGCGCCTCTTCCGCGATGCAAAAGTATGCGAAATCTATGAAGGAACGAGCGAAATCCAGAAGATCGTGATTAGTCGGAACCTTATGAAGTAGAGAAAAGCGGAAGTGACCGTTTAGACCCGTCAGGCACTGGAGGCTTCCAAAACGAACACGTTCTTTGTGTTCGAGTTGGAAGGTGAAGTGACAGAGGGTCTGGTCACAGCAGCTGGATCAGAAAAGCGGAAGCTCGCGGCGGCAATGTACGCCCGAGGTGCTGTTTATTAGCCAAATTCGGGATATATTGGCCAAACTTCATTTTTATTAGCCAAATTCGAAATATATTTTCCAAAACCAACTTTTATTGTCCAAACCACCAAAAAGGGAGAGAAACGAGATGAATTTTCAACTATCAGAAGAACATGAAATGCTACGGAAAATGGTGCGCGACTTTGCGAGGAAAGAAGTAGAACCAACTGCAGCTGAGCGTGATGAAGAGGAGCGCTTTGATCGCAAGCTGTTTGATCAAATGGCGGAACTTGGTTTAACGGGCATTCCATGGTCTGAAGAGTACGGGGGCATTGGCTCCGATTATTTAAGTTACGTTATTGCAGTGGAAGAACTTTCTCGCGTATGTGCATCTACTGGAGTAACCTTATCCGCTCATACCTCTCTAGCTGGCTGGCCACTTAATGCATTTGGTTCTGAAGAACAAAAGCAGAAGTTCTTGCGTCCGATGGCAGAAGGAAAATTAATGGGGGCTTACGGCCTAACTGAGCCTGGATCAGGATCTGATGCTGGGGGGATGAAAACGACAGCGAAGCTTGATGGTGATCACTATATTTTAAATGGATCAAAGATTTTTATCACAAACGGCGGCGAAGCGGAGATTTATATCGTGTTTGCTCAAACGGATAAAGAAAAGCGTCACAAAGGGATTACCGCATTTATCGTTGAAAAAGGTACGCCTGGCTTCTCGATGGGTAAGAAAGAAAAAAAACTCGGCATTCGCTCTTCTCCTACATTAGAAATTATTTTTGAAGATTGTCGTGTCCCGGTTGAGAATCGTCTTGGTGACGAGGGGCAAGGCTTTAAGATCGCCATGAAGACGCTTGACGGTGGACGTAACGGGATTGCGGCTCAAGCTGTCGGCATCGCGCAGGGTGCACTAGATGCGGCAACTGCGTATGCGAAAGAGCGTAAGCAGTTTGGTAAGCCGATTGGTGAGAATCAGGGCATTGGCTTTAAGCTAGCCGATATGGCTACGAAAATTGAAGCAGCTAGACTATTAACTTACCAGGCAGCATGGAAAGAAAGTCAAGGTCTGCCGTACGGAAAGGAATCTGCGATGTCAAAGCTTTACGCTGGTGACATTTCAATGGAAGTGACGACGGAAGCGGTGCAAGTCTTTGGTGGCTATGGCTATACGAAGGATTATCCGGTTGAGCGCTATATGCGTGATGCGAAGATTACGCAAATCTATGAAGGTACAAATGAAATTCAGCGTCTTGTTATTTCAAGAATGCTGATGGCTGATTAAGAAGCGCCATGCATCCACTCGCAGAACGACTTTCAAAAAAGGATGAGCGAGCGCTCGCTAAAGCCATTAGTCTTGTCGAAAATGATGCTGAAGATAAATTAGAATTGCTGAAGGATATACATCCGATGACAGGGCGGGCCCATTATATTGGCATGACTGGGTCACCTGGCGCCGGAAAAAGTTCACTCGTAAATCGATTGATTACGTATTTAAGAAAACAAAACCTTACCGTTGGTGTTGTCGCTGTTGACCCGACGAGTCCGTTCAGCGGTGGGGCTCTTCTTGGCGACCGGGTGCGGATGGCGGAGCATTTTACTGATCCAGGCGTATTTATCCGGAGCATGGGAACGAGAGGGAGCCTTGGAGGACTTTCGCGAACGACGAAAGAAACCGTTCGTTTAATGGATGCGTTTGGATTTGATGTTATTTTGATTGAAACGGTTGGGGTTGGGCAATCGGAGCTCGACATTATGAAAATCGCGGATACGATCGCGGTCGTTCTAAATCCGGGTAGCGGAGATGTGGTGCAAGTCTTTAAAGCTGGCATCATGGAAATTGCGGATCTCTTTGTCGTGAATAAAGCGGATTTACCAGGCGTTCCGAAGCTTCTTGCCGAGCTTGAAAGCATGCTAGATCTTGTGAAGCATGAGGCCCCTTGGCGCCCTCCAATTGTAAAGGCGATCTCTGTTCAAAATCTAGGTCTTGAAAATGTTTGGAAACGAATGCAGGAGCACTTTGAATACAGCAAAGCATCCGGTGAACGTGATGCTCGGCGTAAAACGTTCCTTGAGCGTGAAGTAATTGAAGTGGTGCATGCTGAAATGATGAAAAAGCTTATGGAGCATGAAGAAACGGAGAAAGGCTGGGTCGAGGAAGTGACAAGTGGTTCCATTGACCCTTACTCAGCTGCTGTAAAGCTGCTTCAGAATTACATGGACGGCAGTCTTGAGAGGAAGGGGATGGGAAGGTGAAGAAGAACGTTCCTTCTATGGTGAAAGATGAGAAGCTAATCCAGAAACGGCGTGAGCAAATGATTAAAGCGGCGGTCTCTCTTTTTAAAGAAAAAGGGTTTCATCGGACAACGACGAGAGAGATTGCTCGTGTCGCCGGGTTTAGCATTGGAACGCTTTATGAATACATTCGAAAAAAGGAAGATGTGCTATACCTTGTTTGCGATAGCATCTACGATGAAGTGCGCGAGCGGCTTGAAGAACAGCTGAAGCCAGATATAACGGGTATCGAGCGACTGAGGCAGGCCCTTCATGCGTTTTATCATGTCATGGATGATATGCAGGATGAAGTGCTTGTCATGTACCAGGAAGCAAAATCGCTTCCGCGGGAGACGCTTCCCTATGTATTGAAAAAGGAACTCGGTATGGCCGAAATTTTTGAGCGACTGATTCAAGAGTGCGTGACGGAAGGGAAGCTACGCTTGACAGAAGACGAGATCTACGGTGCTGCGCATAACATCCTAGTGCAGGGGCAGATGTGGACCTTTAGGCGTTGGGCGCTTCATTCACATTATTCAATTGAAGAATACACCAAAATGCAAGAAGGATTTTTGATGAAAGCTTTAAATCCGATCGAAGCTAAAAACGTATAGAGGAGGAACAGCAGTGAGTGTAGTTGAAACGTATAAACCGGTTAATCACGTTCGTTTTGTAACCGCTTCAAGTTTGTTTGACGGTCACGATGCATCCATTAACATTATGCGTCGAATTTTACAGGCAAGCGGAGCAGAAGTGATCCATCTTGGTCATAACCGATCTGTTGAGGAAGTTGTTAATGCTGCGATTCAGGAAGATGCGCAGGGAATTGCGATTTCTTCTTACCAGGGCGGTCACATGGAGTATTTTAAATACATGTACGATCTTTTGAAGGAAAAAGGGGCTTCTCACGTTAAGATTTATGGCGGTGGAGGCGGTGTCATTATTCCTAAGGAAATTAAAGAACTTCACGCCTACGGAATATCACGTATTTTCTCACCTGATGATGGCAGCGATCTTGGACTTCAAGGCATGATCGACCACATGATCAAGGAGTGCGATTTCCCGACATTTAAACAAATTGATAATCAGATTGATCGCTTGCATGAGCGTGATCCTCAAGCTGTATCAAGTCTGATTACGCTAGCGGAAAGCTATGGAGGAGAGCGCACAGAAGAGACGGCGGCTGAGCAAGTGTTCGATAAGCTAAAGAGTATGGCAACTGATTCACCTGTTCTTGGTATTACCGGAACCGGTGGCGCGGGGAAAAGTTCCTTAACCGATGAGCTTGTGCGACGTTTTATAAACGAATTTGATGATAAAACAGTTGCGATTTTGTCGATTGATCCAACGAAACAAAAAACAGGCGGCGCTCTGCTTGGTGACAGAATTCGGATGAATGCGATTCATAATGATCGCGTCTTTATGAGAAGTCTTGCAACGCGCAAATCAAAAACCGAGCTTTCACTTTCGATTCGTGAAGCGCTAACGGTTGTGAAGGCGGCTGGCTATGATTTGATCATCATTGAAACGAGCGGAATCGGCCAGGGGGATGCCGAGATCGTTGAAATTTCCGATGTTTCAATGTATGTGATGACAAGCGAATTCGGTGCGCCTTCTCAGCTGGAGAAAATTGATATGATCGACTTTGCTGATTTGATTGTCATTAATAAATATGAGCGAAAAGGTTCTGAAGATGCCTTACGTGATGTAAAGAAGCAATATCAGCGCAGTCACATGCTGTTTGAGCAAAATTTAGATCAAATGCCTGTCTATGGCACGATTGCGAGTCAATTTAATGACCCGGGCACGAATACGCTTTTTAAAGCATTGGTTGATACCATTCACCGCAAATGTCGTAATGACTGGGCGACAAACATCGAGACGAGTGACATTGTTGAAAAGCTGAATTTGATTATTCCGCCGCAGCGCCAGCAATATTTGCAGGATATCTCTGGCTCCGTTCGTCGTTACCATGAATACGTTGAAAAGCAGGTTCAGCTTGCAAGGAAAGCGTTCCAGCTTCAAGGGACGATTGAGATGCTTGAGAGTGCGGAAGATAGCGACGAGACTATCGTCATGCTAACGAAAATGAAAGATCAAAACATGGACGACATGCATACAGAAACCCGTAAAATCATCGAGAACTGGTATGAAGTGAAAGAAAAGTATAGCGGGAAAGAGTTTGTGACGGTGATCCGAGAGAAGGAAATCGTGACGGAGCTTACGACAAAGAGTTTGTCTGGACTTGATATTCCTAAAGTTTCTCTACCGAAATACGAGGACTGGGGAGAAATCGTTCGCTGGGTTCTAAAAGAGAACGTACCAGGATCGTTTCCTTATACAGCAGGTGTTTTTCCGTTTAAACGAAAAGGTGAGGATCCGAAGCGTCAATTCGCAGGGGAAGGAACCCCGGAGCGCACGAATCGCCGCTTCCATTACCTTTCTGAGAACGAAGACGCGAAGCGCTTAAGCACGGCCTTTGATTCCGTTACGCTTTATGGAGAAGATCCAGACTATCGACCGGATATTTACGGAAAAGTTGGCGAAAGTGGCGTAAGCATTTGTACGCTTGATGATATGAAAAAGCTTTATGCAGGGTTTGATTTATGTGCGCCTTCGACTTCGGTATCCATGACAATTAACGGCCCTGCGCCAATCATTCTTGCGATGTTTATGAACACGGCGATTGAGCAGCAAATTCAGCGCTTTGAAGAAAAAGAAGGCAGTAAAGCAAGCGCGAAGGAGCTTGCAGAGATTAAGGCACACACCCTTAGCACTGTTCGTGGGACGGTTCAAGCTGACATTTTAAAAGAAGATCAAGGACAGAACACGTGCATCTTTTCAACGGAATTTGCCCTTCGAATGATGGGAGATATTCAAGAATATTTTATTAACGAAAACGTGCGTAATTATTATTCGGTATCGATTTCGGGGTATCATATTGCAGAAGCTGGGGCAAATCCAATATCGCAGCTGGCATTTACGCTTGCCAATGGTTTTACGTATGTTGAATACTATTTAAGCCGCGGCATGGATATCGATAAATTTGCGCCAAATCTCTCGTTCTTCTTTAGCAATGGACTGGATCCAGAATATACGGTCATTGGAAGAGTGGCGCGCAGAATTTGGGCAACGGTGATGCGCGAGAAGTACGGTGCAAATGCGCGTAGTCAGAAGTTAAAGTATCATGTTCAAACGTCAGGTCGCTCCCTGCATGCGCAAGAGATGGATTTTAATGATATACGCACAACGTTACAAGGTTTAATGGCGATTCATGACAACTGCAACTCGCTTCACACGAATGCATACGATGAAGCGGTAACAACGCCGACAGAGGAGTCGGTTCGTCGGGCGATGGCCATTCAAATGATTATTACAAAAGAGCACGGGTTAACGAAGAACGAAAATCCGCTCCAGGGTTCGTTTATTATCGAAGAATTAACCGACCTTGTGGAAGAGGCGGTTCTGAGTGAATTTGAGAAAATCAATGCGCGCGGTGGGGTTTTAGGTGCGATGGAAACGCAGTACCAGCGCGGTAAAATTCAAGAAGAGTCCATGCATTACGAGATGCTAAAGCATAACGGCGAGCTGCCGATCGTTGGTGTGAATACGTATAAAAACCCGAATCCACCCGCAGAAGAAGAGTGGAACATGGAACTTGCGCGAGCAAGCAAAGAAGAGAAGGAACAGCAGATTACGAACTTAAAGCAGTTCCAGGAAGCGCATGCTGATAAGACAGAAGAAGCGCTTAATCGCTTGAAGCGTGCCGCCCTTAGTAAAGGAAATATTTTTGAAGAGTTAATGGAAACCGTTAAGGTCGCGAGCCTTGGCCAAATTACGAGAGCTCTTTATGAAGTAGGCGGGAAATACCGTCGTAATATGTAGGCAGTAAAGAACTTGTCAAATGCAAGCGTTCATATTATTGTAGGAGGAAGGACTTCCCTTCCTCCTTTTCGTTCGAAAGAGAAGAGCGTATGGAAGATTAAATCCTGTTATTTCAATAGATTTGTTTGAAAATCGTAGCATAGATTGTGTAAATTTGTTTATAATGAATGGTATGTTTTGCATTAGGGTATAACGAGCAACATGAAACGCGATCGTTTTAAAAATAGTGAAATGCTAGTTTTTTTAGTAGCTATTATTCATAGGAGATAATTGAAAGGGAGTGCCGATATCGTGAGTAGCTTAAAGCAGCTGTCTGCTGAAGACATTCAAGAAACATCCATGATTGATATTATGTATTTCATCCTGCAGGACGAGAAGAAACCCGTTTCTTTCTATAAACTGATGGACCGGATTGGAAAGATGAAAGGTTTATCTTCCTCACAGCTTCAGGAGATGCTTGCAGAAGTTTATACAAATTTGAACACGGATGGTCGATTTGTAACGCTTGGAGACAACCAGTGGGGTTTAAAAGGCTGGTACCCAGTTGAGCAATCACAAGAAGAGCTAGCAACAACAATCAAGCCTAAGAAACGCAAGAAGTCTGAAGATGACCTTGGTTTCGATGAAGATGATGAAGACGATCTTGAAGATCTTGAAGTTGATGACCTTGACGATTTTGATGACGACGACTTCGATGATGATACAGAAGATTTGGATGATGAAGACCTAGATGATGAAGATGACGACGACGTGGAAGACGACGAAGAAGAAAAGAAATAATTTCTGTCGCTTCTTGACTTTCAGTAGCGAAATCGGTAGAATCATTTTTGGGCTTCACCAAAATACTAAACTAATTTATAGATCCGATATAAAAACAAAAGTGCCCCCCATTTATGGGACAGGTGCCACTTTTGTTTTTTTTGTTTTTATACTCATATTGAGAAGCTTTTAGCCAGTACGAGTGGACCTTCCGTTTAAGTAAAGAAAATTGAAATTGTATCCATCTGCATGGATTTTATTAAAAAAATAAAATCTCTCGTTTCAGATGAATTCTCTCCCTTTCTAAAAGGGCAGAATACAAACCATGAGGGGGCAGAAAGATGACAGCAAAACATAAGAAGTACATCTTTGTAACAGGCGGCGTTGTTTCGTCACTTGGTAAAGGAATTACAGCAGCTTCACTAGGCCGACTTTTGAAAAACCGTGGCGTAAGTGTAACGATTCAAAAATTCGATCCATACATTAACGTTGACCCAGGGACGATGAGTCCTTATCAACACGGAGAGGTATTTGTAACGGATGATGGCGCTGAAACAGACCTTGATCTTGGTCACTACGAGCGCTTCATCGATATCAACCTTTCGAAAAACTCGAACGTAACGACAGGTAAAGTCTACTCAACTGTTCTTCGCAAAGAGCGTCGCGGTGACTACCTTGGTGGTACAGTTCAGGTTATTCCGCACATCACGAATGAAATCAAAGAGCGTATTTTCCGTGCTGGAAATGAAACAAACGCTGATGTCGTGATTACGGAAATCGGTGGAACAGTTGGAGACATCGAAAGTCTTCCATTCCTTGAAGCAATCCGTCAAATTAAGAGTGATATTGGTAAGGAAAACGTGATGTACATTCACTGTACGCTACTTCCTTATTTAAAAGCTGCAGGCGAAATGAAAACAAAGCCAACACAGCATAGTGTAAAAGAACTTCGTAGTCTTGGCATCCAGCCAAATGTGATCGTTGTTCGTGCTGAGCAGCCTGTTCCTCAAGAAATGAAAGACAAGATTGCTTTGTTCTGTGACATCGATGAGCACGCCGTTATCGAAGCACAGGATGCTGACACGCTTTACAAAGTACCTCTTGCTCTTCAAGAACAGAAACTGGACGAAATCACTTGCCAGCACCTGAAGCTAAACTGTCAGGAAGCCGACATGGATGAGTGGAACGCACTTGTAAATAAGGTTCAAAACCTTTCTAGAAAAACGAGAATCGCCCTCGTTGGTAAATATGTAGCCCTTCAAGATGCTTATATTTCAGTTGTGGAATCTTTAAAGCATGCCGGCTATGCGTTTGACGCAGACATTGATATTAAATGGGTAAACTCTGAAACAGTAACACAAGAGAATGTAAAAGAGCTTCTTTCTGATGTCGATGGTATCCTTGTTCCTGGTGGATTCGGCGATCGCGGAATCGAAGGAAAGATTACGGCGATTCAGTATGCGCGTGAAAACAAAGTACCTTTCTTAGGTATCTGTCTTGGTATGCAGCTTGCTTCTGTTGAATTTGCTCGCAACGTTCTAAATCTAGAAGGTGCGCATTCAGCCGAAATTAAGCCAACAACAAAATACCCTGTCATTGATCTTCTACCAGAACAAAAAGATGTGGAGGACCTTGGTGGTACGCTTCGTCTTGGTCTTTACCCTTGTAAGCTAACAGAAGGTACAAAGGCTTATGCTGCTTACAATGATGAAGTCGTCTATGAGCGTCATCGTCACCGCTATGAGTTCAGCAACCAGTATCGTGCGCAAATGGAAGAGGCAGGATTTATTTTCTCTGGTACGAGCCCTGATGGCCGCCTTGTTGAAGTCGTTGAAGTGAAAGATCACCCGTGGTTTGTCGCTTCACAATTCCACCCAGAATTTACGTCACGTCCAACACGTCCACAGCCGCTATTTAAAGAATTTATCGGCGCTTCAATGGCGAATAACTAATTAAAAAAAGGCTCTTTTCTAATAAATTGTTGCTTTTGAATCAATTATTGAATAAAAAACCACATTTCGCTAATTGTAGCGGAAGGATGCTCGACTCCTGCGGGACTAGCGGGACAGGTGAGACCCCACAGGAGCGAAAGCGACGAGGAGGCTCACCGCCCGCCCCGCGGAAAGCGAGCATCCTGGAGCGGAAATTAACCACTTATCTAAAAGCAACAAAATCTACGAAAAGAGCCTAATAAAAAGACATCCTTTTCTACGGAGAAAGGGATGTCTTTTTGTATAGACTTAAAATTCGTAGCCGTGTTCTTCTAGTATTTCCCGAGTGGTTAAATAGAGAGCATGGTAAACATATAACGAAGTAAGTAAGGCCGGATAACCAATGCGTTCTCCTTCGTCATTTGGAACAAGACCGGTCGTTAATCCGGTGTTAATATGAAAATCGGTGTTTTGCTCAAGGATGGGATCGGCTTCTTTTCGCGTAGCGGAAATACCGACGACCGTTGCACCAGTCGCTTTAAACGTTTCGGCATGCTTGGCGGCCGCTTTGTCTTCACTAAGCCTTGAAAATAAAAGCACACAATCATTCTCAGTTAAATCGGCAGGATCATGAAGAATCGCACTTGAGGGAAGCTTTTCAGAGCCATATACTGCTTCGAGAGCAGCTCCCTGAAGCTCGTTTTCTCCATAGAAATAAACCGTACCACCGCCTGTAATAATTTGAGCAAACAAGCGTGAAATATCTTCAATTATCATCTCATGTTGATCCTGAATTCCCTTAAACTTACCCATTAGTTGAGTCGTAAAAATCTTAAGCATTTAATCACTGCCTTTCTGTATTTTTATAAAAAAATGAAAGCTAATTTTATGTCGATCTGGGTATAGGTATACAAATGAATTGCTGGCGAAAAGGAGGTGGGATAAGCGAATACCTTTTATATGTATAACCGGTCACTATTATAACGAAACTGTCCAACACTTGCGAATATCAGCCCTCAATGTATAATCAGGAAGGGATTCACGATCTTTAAGCGAACTTAAACATAAGACTAACGGAAAAGTAGGTGCTCACACATGAATGAAAAAATCTTAATCGTAGATGATCAATACGGTATACGCATCCTTCTTAACGAAATTTTTCAAAAAGAAGGCTATCAAACTTTCCAGGCAGCAAACGGCGTTCAAGCACTCTCAATCGTAAAAAGTGAGGATCCTGACTTAGTTATTCTCGATATGAAAATCCCAGGAATGGATGGGCTAGAGATTTTAAAACGAATCAAAAAAATGGAAGCAAGAGCGCTCGTTATCATCATGACGGCATACGGCGAATTGGACATGATCCATGAAGCGATGGACTTAGGGGCAATAACGCATTTTGCGAAGCCTTTTGACATCGATGAGATTCGAGCAACAGTCAAAAAAGAATTAGCATCGCTTTCATAAAGAAAGGTAACGCTTACATAAACAAATCCTATTAAATCAAGCTTTTTCCCCTTCTATTATAGAAGTGATATGCTATAATAGAACCGTGTTTTTGGATAAATTGTAGACGAAATGAATTCAGATTAGCTGAAATTTCTTAAGCTGTGGCATACATAAAAACACCACGTTTGTGCCATCTTGTAGAAGACAGTTTTTTCTGGATGCATCTGCATGCTTCAATAACAGGTATTCGTTATTAAGATGTTCCAGGTCAGACCTGGCAATTTTAAATTAGATTGAGGAGGATTTATCATGCCTTTAGTTTCTATGAAAGAAATGCTCGAAAAAGGTAAAGCAGAAGGCTACGCAGTTGGCCAATTTAACCTTAACAACCTTGAGTTCACTCAAGCGATCCTACAAGCTGCACAAGAAGAACAATCACCAGTTATCCTTGGTGTTTCTGAAGGTGCTGCTCGTTACATGGGCGGATTCAAAACAATTGTTACAATTGTAGAAGCGCTTATGGAAGAGTACAAGGTTACAGTACCAGTTGCGATTCACCTTGACCACGGTTCTAGCTTCGAGAAGTGTATGCAAGCGATCAACGCTGGATTTACTTCTGTTATGATCGATGGTTCTCACTACCCACTAGACGAAAACATCGCTCTTACTACAAAAGTAGTAGAAGCTGCACACGCAGTTGGTGTTTCTGTTGAAGCTGAGCTTGGACGCATTGGTGGACAAGAAGACGACCTAATCGTTGACGATGCAGAAGCTGCATACGCGATCCCTGAAGAGTGTGAGCGTCTAATCAACGAAACTGGTGTAGATTGCTTCGCGCCTGCACTTGGTTCTGTACACGGTCCTTACAAAGGTGAGCCTAACCTAGGATTCGACCGCATGGAAACAATCAGCAAAATGACTGGTGTTCCTCTCGTACTTCACGGTGGTACTGGTATTCCAACAGCTGACGTTAAAAAAGCGATCAAATTTGGACATGCTAAGATCAACGTTAACACTGAGAGCCAACTTTCTTCTGCTAAAGCAGTTCGTTCTGTACTTGAAGAAAAGCCAGATCTTTACGATCCTCGTAAATACATGGGACCTGCACGCGATGCAATTAAAGAAACAGTAATTGGCAAAATGCGTGAATTCGGTTCTTCAAACAAAGCATAATCTTCTTAAAATCGGATCATCAAAACCGCTCTATTATGAGCGGTTTCTGATTTCCGTTTTTTAATCCCCTAACTACTACCTTGCGACTATTTTTCAATTATTTACAATCAAATCAGCTAACGTAAAACAAAATATGTTAAACTTTTTCTCGTAAACGCTTTCTAAATTAAAGGAGGACGAATGCAATGAAAATTTTCATAGATTCCGCTAACTTAACTGACATCAAAGAAGCACATGATATGGGTATCGTTTCAGGTGTAACAACGAATCCGTCCCTTGTTATGAAAGAAAAAGTGAATTTTCACGATCGTCTTCGTGAAATTACTAGCCTTGTAGCTGGATCGGTTAGTGCTGAAGTGGTTTCCACTACAGCTGAGGAAATGATTGAAGAAGGCAAACAGCTTGCTGAAATCGCTCCAAACATTACAGTGAAAGTGCCGATGAACCGTGAAGGAATGAAAGCTGTTAAAGCATTCTCTGAAGCTGGTATTAAAACAAACGTAACGCTCGTTTTCTCTGCGAACCAGGCATTGCTTGCGGCGCGAGCTGGCGCTTCTTACGTCTCACCATTCCTTGGTCGTCTTGATGATATCGGTCAAAATGGTCTTGATCTTATCTCTGAAATCTCTGAACTGTTCGCGGTGCATGGCATCGAAACTGAAATCATTGCTGCATCGATTCGTCATCCTATGCACGTAACAGAAGCTGCCCTACGCGGAGCTGACATCGGCACAATGCCATTGAAAGTCGTGCTTCAAATGCTTGAGCACCCGCTAACAGACAAAGGAATCGATCAATTCCTTACTGATTGGGAAGAAGCGAAAAAAGCAAACGAATAAAATGAACGAATTGGCATGAACTTCCTGTTTTTGCCCATACTATTCTTATGAAGTATCATGACAGAATGAGGAACATACGATGCGGACGAAGAAGGGAGACCGTTATGGAAAAGTTGATGATCGCTGGAGGCCACCGTTTAAGTGGAACCGTTCAGGTGAGCGGGGCCAAGAATAGTGCGGTAGCATTAATCCCGGCGGCTATTCTAGCAGATTCCACTGTCACTATTGATCACTTGCCGAACATTTCTGACGTTGGGATTCTCCGTGATTTGCTTGAAGAAATCGGGGGACAAGCTGAGCTAAATGGAAATACATTAACTGTAAATCCTAAGGATATGATTGCGATGCCGCTGCCGAATGGCAAAGTAAAGAAGTTACGTGCTTCTTATTATTTAATGGGTGCGATGTTAGGTCGTTTTAACAAGGCGGTTATCGGACTTCCAGGCGGATGTAATCTTGGACCACGTCCGATTGATCAGCATATTAAAGGATTTGAAGCGCTTGGCGCAAAAGTTACGAATGAACAAGGTGCCATTTACCTTCGTGCAGATGAACTGAGAGGTGCTCGCATTTACCTTGATGTAGTAAGCGTTGGAGCGACAATTAACATTATGCTTGCAGCGGTTCGTGCGAAAGGTCGTACCGTGATTGAAAATGCAGCTAAAGAACCTGAAATCATTGATGTTGCCACACTTTTATCAAGTATGGGAGCAAAGATTAAAGGGGCTGGAACGGACGTTATTCGAATTGACGGCGTGGACGAGCTAACCGGCTGCTATCATTCCATTATTCCTGACCGCATTGAGGCGGGAACATATATGATCATGGCAGCTGCGATGGGTGATGAAGTTGTGATCGACAATGTTATTTCTCAGCACTTAGAATCGCTTATTGCGAAACTCCGTGAGATGGGCGTACAAGTCGAGACGAATGAAGACCAAGTTTTTATTCGTTCGCCGCGTGAAGGTTGGAAAGGCGTTGATCTTAAAACCCTTGTTTATCCAGGATTCCCAACCGATCTTCAGCAGCCATTTACTTCGCTCTTAACGAATGCTGAAGGTAGCAGTATTGTAACCGATACGATATATAGTGCAAGATTCAAACACATCGATGAACTACGTCGAATGGGTGCGAACGTTAAGGTTGAAGGACGTTCTGCCATAATTAATGGCGCTGTGAAGCTCCAGGGAGCAAAGGTGCGCGCTTCAGATCTACGTGCTGGTGCAGCCCTTGTTGTTGCTGGCCTAATGGCTGAAGGCGTAACGGAAGTCTCAGGACTGGAGCACATTGATCGTGGCTATGAGCGACTCGTTGAGAAGCTTAGCAATCTTGGTGCGCGGGTTTGGCGTGAGAAATTAGATCAAGAAGAGCTGAAAGAAGTCGAAAGTTCTTAAATTAGCAGAAATGGTGGTGAAAACCACCATTCTGTTATCTCTATTATGAAAGCGTTTTACTAACATTGCGCGCCCCGGGGGAGGAAAGCATGATGGAAAGAAGTTTAACGATGGAACTTGTCAGAGTCACAGAAGCTGCTGCGCTCGCTTCAGCACGCTGGATGGGAAGAGGCAAGAAAGAAGAAGCTGATGATGCAGCGACCACGGCAATGCGGGATGTGTTTGACACGGTACCGATGAAGGGAACGGTGGTTATCGGGGAAGGGGAAATGGATGAAGCTCCGATGCTGTATATCGGTGAAAAACTTGGAACTGGTTATGGTCCCCGGGTAGATGTCGCGGTTGACCCTCTTGAAGGAACCAATATTGTAGCTGCAGGAACGTGGAATGCACTCGCTGTGTTAGCGGTTGCTGATCACGGCAATTTGCTGCATGCACCTGACATGTACATGGACAAAATTGCGGTCGGACCGAAAGCGGTTGGCAAAATCGATATTAACGCTTCCGTTCATGATAATTTGAAGGCGGTTGCTGAAGCGAAAGGAAAAGAAATTGAAGACTGTGTGGCGGTCATATTAGACCGCAAGCGTCACGAATTGATTATAGAAGAAGTTCGTGCTGCAGGAGCTAGAATTAAGCTTATTTCAGATGGAGATGTGGCAGCGGCAATTAACACGGCCTTCGATGACACAGGCGTCGATATTTTATTTGGCTCTGGTGGTGCCCCTGAAGGTGTACTTGCGGCCGTTGCATTGAAATGTCTCGGTGGAGAAATACAGGGTAAACTTCTCCCTCAAAATGAAGAAGAGTTGAAGCGCTGTAACGAGATGGGAATTCATGATGTTTCACGCGTTCTTTACATGGAGGATCTTGTAAAAGGGGAAGATGCCATTTTTGCGGCAACTGGCGTGACAGATGGCGAATTATTAAAAGGCGTGAGATTCCAGGGGACTTCTGGTACGACCCAATCTGTTGTCATGCGCGCAAAGTCCGGTACTGTTCGCTTTATCGATGGAAAACACAGTTTAAAAAAGAAACCAGACCTTGTTATTCGTTCTTAAAAGTTCATTTAACGTACATGATTCAACACCACAAGTATCATTTCATGTTGAATATTTTTTAGGAATCTGGTAAAACTATAAGGTGCTGTATTATTTCCTATTACTATTCGCTCAACATCGTTGAGTGGAAAAGTTGATTTTTGGCTCAAATGTCGTCATTCACGTAGTGGACCACCTGTCCTGTTTTAGTTAATGGCGAAAATGAGCCAAAAATCATTAAAGAACATGTTCAAGAGTAACGATTGCTAAGCAACACCTTCGTTGTGCACTTCCTCTACTCTCACTTAAGAGATGCCTGAATGGATCACATACTAGCCTCTCACAGGATCTCAACAAACTCTTTCTCTCTTTCTTTATTATTCATAATCAAAAGGGCGATCTGTACGCAACATACCTCTGTTGTTTTAATGAACCTTTTGTGCACTTATTTCATTTTCCAATCATTTGGGTAAAACCCATAATCATTTAAAAAGTGTGGTGTCAACATGGCAGTAAATATATCAGAATTAGAACAAATGACATTAAAAGAGCTTTATGAACAGGCTAGATTATACAAAGTCTCTTACTATAGTAAGTTAAACAAACGAGAGCTAGTTTTCGCTATTTTAAAAGCCCAGGCAGAGCAATCAGGACTTCTATTCATGGAAGGGATTCTTGAAATTATTTCGTCTGAAGGATTTGGCTTCCTTCGACCGATTAACTACTCGCCAAGCGCAGAAGACATTTATATCTCGGCATCTCAAATTCGCAGATTTGACCTTCGTAACGGGGATCGCGTTTCTGGGAAAGTACGCCCTCCAAAAGAAAATGAACGCTACTACGGTCTTTTGCACGTAGCGGCCGTGAACGGAGAGGACCCTGATTCTTCAAAAGAACGCGTCCATTTTCCAGCGCTAACACCGCTTTATCCAGAGAAGCGCATGAATTTCGAAAACAAATCAGGCAATCTGTCTACACGAATCATCGACATGATTTCACCAGTTGGGTTTGGGCAGCGTGGACTAATTGTAGCGCCACCTAAAGCTGGTAAAACGATGCTTTTGAAGGAAATTGCCAATAGCATTACAACGAACCATCCTGAAACGGAATTAATCGTTCTCCTCATTGACGAGCGTCCTGAGGAAGTGACGGATATTGAGCGTTCCGTTGATGGCGATGTGGTTCATTCAACGTTTGATGAAACGCCAGATAATCATATTAAAGTAGCTGAGCTTGTGCTCGAACGTGCGATGCGATTGGTTGAGCATAAGAAAGATGTTGTCATTCTTTTGGATAGTATTACACGTCTTGCTCGTGCCTATAACCTCGTCATCCCACCAAGTGGACGTACCCTTTCCGGTGGTATTGATCCCGCAGCCTTCCATCGTCCAAAACGATTCTTTGGTGCGGCGCGTAACATTGAAGAAGGCGGAAGCTTGACGATTTTAGCAACAGCGCTAGTTGAGACAGGTTCGCGCATGGATGACGTGATTTATGAAGAATTTAAAGGAACGGGTAACATGGAGCTTCATCTTGATCGTCGTCTCGCAGAACGCCGCGTCTTCCCTGCGATTGATATTCGTCGCTCTGGTACACGTAAAGAAGAGTTGCTTCTTCCGAAAGAACAGCTTGAAATGCTTTGGACGATTCGTAAGAGCATGGATGACTCCTTTGAATTCGTGGATAATTTCTTAAAACGTCTTAAGAAAACGAAAGAAAATCGTGAGTTTTTCGACCTGTTTGAGAAAGAAAAAAGCGGTTCTTCCAGGTAAAGAATGAAGGTGGTTCGTCACAAGATGATCAATTGCATTGTCTGGAACACCCTGCTATAATACGTCTATGTGTGCAGAAGCTAAAAGGCACTGCCTTTTAGCTTCATTTAACTCTGGTTCCTCAGGAATCAGGGCGGAAGGAGATGAAATTCATGAAACAAGCGATTCATCCTGGTTATGAAACCATTAAGGTAAGATGTGCTTGCGGTAACGAATTCGAAACTGGTTCTACAAAACAGGACGGCGTGAGCGTAGAGGTTTGCTCTGAGTGCCATCCATTCTATACTGGACGTCAGAAGTTCAATGACGCTGGTGGACGCGTAGATAAGTTTAGAAAAAAATACAACCTAAAAGGTTAATGATAGAACAGGCAAGTTTTTACTCCTTGCCTGTTTTTTAACTCAATGAAGCAAGAAATGATCATCATGCAGAGCTGCTTTGCACGTATTTGTAGGAAGAAACGGTTCGAACAAACCGATTTGTTCACTCGTTTCTTCCTATGAAGGATGATTTTTAAGATGGGCGAAGCCTTTTTAAGCGAATACGAGTGATTGCGGTTTGTGAGCACTCTACGATCAATAATTGGATGAAAGTATACGCAAAATAAGGACTGCGCTGATCAGTCATTTTTTTATGCTTATGCTGGGAAAGGAGAAGCGGTTGAATGCATGTTATGAAGTACAGCGGCTGGATTGAGGTTGTTTGCGGGAGTATGTTTTCCGGGAAGTCTGAAGAATTAATTCGTCGAGTAAGACGAGCGACTTATGCCAAACAAAAAGTTCAGGTGTTTAAACCAAAAGTGGATAACAGATATAGCGAAGAATCTGTTGTATCTCATAATGGAATGTCCGTCATCGCTGTTCCGGTTGATCATTCACAGGCGATCCTGGACCGCGTTGCAGAAGATACGGATATGGTTGCGGTTGATGAAGTGCAATTTTTTGATGAAGGCATTGTCGATGTGGCGCAACAGCTTGCGGATGAAGGTGTTCGTGTGATCGTTGCAGGACTGGATCAGGATTTTCGTGGTGAAGCTTTTGGACAGGTTCCAAAGCTTTTAACGGTTGCAGAATCGGTCACAAAACTTCAAGCGATCTGTGTCGTGTGTGGTTCACCAGCAAGTCGTACGCAGCGTCTTATTGATGGTAAGCCTGCTCATTACGAGGATCCGATCATCCTTGTCGGTGCCTCTGAGTCTTATGAACCGCGCTGTCGTCACTGTCATAAAGTGCCTGGGAAGCCAACGGCACGGGATCATCAAGAACAAGAAATCACAAAATAAGTCCGGGAAACCTGGCTTTTTTTTGTGATTTTGAAATATTGGATTTATAGTGAAAGGATAAGAAAAGCACTGATTTGAATCTAACCATCATTTGTTGGGCACCTTAAAAACAGGAGGTGACCGACTGATGAGAAAAATCACTTGGATGATGCTTGCGTTTCTGTTGCTTGTGTCTGCCTGTTCGCCACTCAAGCCGCCAGAAGCAAATGGACAGGCAGGAGAAGGTCAAAATTTAAATACCGATATTAACTTAAACCCACAGTCCTATCGGAATATGAGTGTGGACAAGCCAACGATTAGTGACGATCAAAATAAAATTCGAGAAGTAGTCGAAGCAGAAGGTTTCGATGCTGGATTAATTTCAATTACCGGCAACCATGCGTGGGTGAATGTTAAGTTTACGAATAAACAAGAAGCGGAACTAAATAATCAGAAAAAAAACCTTGCCGCTAAAATTTATCAAGCAGTGCCAAGATACAAAATACACGTACGAGCAAGATAAACCCTCTCAACAATGAGAGGGTTATTTTTATTAATGCTGCGCTCGTCTTGCTGCTTGTTGCAACGGATCCCAAACGCTGTTGTAAGGTGGAGCATAGGCGAGGTCCAGATCCTCGATGTCATGAAGCGTCATTTGGTGATAAAGAGCAGTCGCAAGTACGTCTACCCGCTTATCCACGCCATATTTTCCGATAAACTGTCCACCAAGGATGCGCTCGTTATCATCTCGGAAAATGATTTTGACGCAAAGCTCTCGTGCTTCAGGATAGTATCCAGCAATATCTGTCGCTTCAGTAGAACAGCTAGCGAAAGGCAAGTTTAGTTCTTCTGCTTCACTTGTTGAAAGCCCTGTTCGACCAAGCGTTAAGTCAAAGAATTTAATGACAGATGTACCGACAATTCCTTTAAATGTGTTCGGCTGTCCGATCATATTCTGTCCTGCAATACGTCCCTGTTTATTTGCTGTCGTCCCAAGAGGAACAAAGTCATCCCGTTCTTTCACACGATGGTAATGTGTCGCGCAGTCTCCAGCGGCATAGATGTCCTCTTTGCTCGTTTGCATGTAGCGGTTCACCTGTATTGCCCCGTTAAAAGCGGTGTGTAGCCCGCACTCCTTAAGGAAACCTGTATTAGGCTTTACTCCAACAGAAACGAGAACGAGATCTGCATCATATTCTCCTTTATCTGTTACTATCTTTTTAACGCGCTTTTCACCTTTAAAAGATTGCACGCCTTCGTTTGTATGAACGGCAACTTCGTTTCGCTCTGCCTCGTCATGAATCATCTTCGCCATGTCTTCATCAAAAATGCTGGCTAGGTGTGGCCCTAGTTCAATAATGCGCACATTTTTACCAAGTTCACGGAACGTCTCGGCCATTTCAAGCCCGATATAGCCGCCTCCAATGACCGCAACGTTTTTAACTGAGTCATCCAGATCATTGATCACCTTCTCAGCATCCGGAATCGTTTTTAATGTATGTATTCCGTTAAGATCGATTCCTTCCCAATTTGGTTTCACAGGACTAACTCCAGTCGCGATCAGCAGCTTATCGTATTTTTCGGTAAAATGTTCGCCGGTCTTTAAATTAATTCCTTTTACGATTTTTTTATCGGTATCCACGTTTGTTACTTCATGATACACACGAGCATCGATGCCATACTTCTCTCGAAACGTATCCACGGATCTAGCGATAAGCTTTTCAGTGGATTCAATTTTTCCACTAATGACATAAGGGAGGCCGCATTGCCCATAAGAGTAGATATTCCCCTTCTCAAGCGTCACGACTTCAGCTTCCTCATCATTTCGAATAATTTGCATCGCTGCACTCATACCAGCTGCATCGCCGCCAATAATGACAAATTTCATGTTCAAACAGCCCCTTCCGGAATCGTTCATTTTTACTAACCTACTTCCAGTTTACCCTGAATAAATCAAGTTCAAGCTATTTTTGCTTTTGACCTGCGAAATGTCCTATACTATAATTAGAATGTTATGCAACGAAAACGAGGTGAAAGATCTTGTTAGACCGTTTAGAAATTGTAGAAGAACGTTATGATAAGTTAAATCAGTTGTTGAGTGATCCAGAAGTCATTAATGACACGACGAAACTCCGGGAATATTCCAAAGAGCAATCAAGTCTTGAGGAAACCGTTCAGGTGTATCGTGAATATAAGGAAATTCTCGAAGGCATTCAAGATGCGAAAGCGATGCTTGAGGAAGAAAAAGATGCAGAAATGCGTGAAATGGTGAAGGCTGAGCTTTCCGAGCTTACACCTAAAGAAGAAGAGTATGCCGAGCGCTTGCGAGTGCTACTTCTTCCAAAAGACCCGAACGATGACAAGAACGTTATTATCGAGGTTCGTGGAGCAGCGGGTGGAGATGAGGCCGCTCTATTTGCAGGTGACTTGTACAAAATGTACAGCCGCTTTGCTGAAATGCAAGGTTGGAAGTCTGAAGTCATTGAATCGAGTTCAACCGAGCTCGGTGGTTTTAAAGAGGTTATCTTTATGATCAACGGTGCCGGCGCTTATTCAAAAATGAAGTATGAGAACGGGGCACACCGCGTTCAGCGCGTTCCGTCAACGGAATCAGGTGGTCGTATTCATACGTCTACAGCAACGGTTGCTGTGCTTCCTGAAGCAGAAGAAGTAGAAGTTGACATTCACGATAAAGACATTCGTGTTGATACCTTTACTTCAAGTGGACCAGGTGGACAGAGTGTTAATACAACGATGTCAGCCGTTCGCTTAACGCATACGCCGACGGGTGTTGTTGTATCTTGTCAGGATGAAAAGTCACAGATCAAGAACAAAGAAAAAGCGATGAAGGTTCTTCGTGCTCGTGTGTATGATAAGTTCCAGCAGGAAGCACAGAAAGAGTATGACGATAACCGCAAATCCGCTGTTGGTACTGGTGACCGGTCTGAACGGATTCGCACATACAACTTCCCGCAAAACCGCGTAACGGATCACAGAATTAACTTAACGATCCAAAAGCTTGACCAGATCCTTCAAGGTAAGCTTGATGAGTTCATTGATGCGCTTATTACAGAAGAACAAACGCGCTTAATGGCGGAAGCTGGTGAGTGACTCTATGATGACTGTATTCGAAGCCCTTAAATGGGCTTCTTCTTTTTTAGAGAAGCACGGACGTGAAGCATCGGCTGCTGAGTGGCTGATCAAGCACGAGTTAAACGTATCGAGAACAGAACTCTTGCTTCAGATGCAAGATCAAATGCCGGATTTTGCAAGTTTTGAAGCAAAAATAAACGAGCACGCGAAAGGCATTCCTGTTCAGCACATCGTTGGAAAAGAAGAGTTTTACGGAAGAACGTTTCGCGTGAATCATCATGTCCTCGTGCCAAGACCTGAAACAGAAGAGCTTGTGGAAGGCATTCTTTCTAGGGCAAAAAGGCTGTTTCCTAATCCGGAAAAAGCCGCGATCGCCGACATCGGTACCGGAAGCGGAGCGATTGCGATTAGCCTTGCGCTAGAACTGCAAAATCAAAACGTCACAGCAGTGGATATTTCTCAGGATGCGCTTAAGGTAGCAAAGGAAAACGCGCGTCAGCTTGACGCACCAATCTCGTTTCTTCACGGTGATCTACTTCAGCCGTTACAAGGAGAAAAGTTTGATATCGTCGTTTCTAATCCTCCTTACATTTCAGAAGAAGAGTATGCCACTCTTGATCCATTAGTTCGAGACCATGAACCGATTGGCGCGCTTGTAGGAGGAGAAGATGGCTACGTACTTTATCGCAGACTTGCTGAAGGTTTGAATGAGCTAATCTCTTCTCCAGGGTTGATTGGATTTGAGGTAGGCGAAAAGCAGGCAAGAAAAGTTGCCGCAATGCTCGAAGCTTCTTTTGGTGAGCGTATTGAGGTCGAGGTTGTGAAAGATATTAGTGGGAAAGAACGGATGGTATTTGGTGTTGTAAAGTAACACTGTCGATTCTACTCGCATTCTGGTGAATAGTTCTACGTTTAAAACGTATGAATCTGGCCAGAATGAGAGCTAGAAGGGACGGGATACAAGATGAATCAAAGAGGACTTATTAATCTATTAATCTCATTTTTTATTCTTGCTTCAAGTCTCCAGGGTTCGGGAGTTGTTACAGCAAATCAGCAGATTATTCCAGACGAAGCGATTCGTCTTCGCATTTTAGCAAATAGTAATAGTGAAGAAGATCAATCAGTGAAACGCCGCATTCGTGACGAAGTAAACGAATCGATTAATGCGTGGGTTGCTGATTTAACATCGATTGAAGATTCTCGTCATGTTATTAAAAGTCACCTGAATGAAATTGAAGCGATCGTAAAAAAAGAGCTCGAGTTAATCGGTAGCCGTGAATCATTTTCTGTCTCCTTTGGAGAAGTTGGTTTCCCAACGAAACTGTATGGAGATTTTGTTTACCCTGCCGGTGATTACGAAGCCGTCTTAATCACAATTGGGGAAGGACTTGGGGATAACTGGTGGTGCGTTCTTTTCCCACCGCTTTGTTTCCTTGATTTCTCCAATGGGGACGCTGTTCAGGCGGAAAGCGAGGCGCCTGTAGAAGAGCCTGTAGAAGAGCCTGCAGAAGACGTGGAAGTTGACTTCTTCTTAGTGAAAGTCTTTGACACGATTGTGGACTGGGTAAAAGGAATTTTTAGCTAACTGGTCTATTCTCCTTCTTCAACGCATAAGACCATAACAGAACGGTTTTGTGTGAAAACTGAAGGAGGAGATTCATTTGTTTCTCGTTAGAAAAGCAACGACAGATGATGCCGTAGCCGTTAGGAATTTTGTTATGCAATCCGGGCTTGATGTGGACGGGCTCCCTGACATTGAGTCGTTTCTTATCGCTGAATCAGAAAAAAAAGACCTGCTAGGAGTGATTGGGCTTGAAGCGTTAGGTCCGTCAGGTCTCCTGAGAGCACTCGTCTTAAATAGCTCTGAATCAACTTCTGAACGGCTATTACAGTTTTTTGACCAGGTAATTCTTTTCGCGAAAAAAGCAAATTTGCACGAGTTGTTTCTTACTTCAAAAGAAGAATCATTTTTCTTTCAAGTTTTCGGTTTCTCGACAATTCCCGTCGAAGAAGTTCCAAAGTTAGTAAGGGAAAATGAGCTGTTTTCCAAGCAATCAGATCAGCGAGTGATTATGAGAAAACGTTTAAACTAAGTGATCTCATCAACAAGGTTATGCACAAATCGAACGTATGTTATCCACATTGTGTGGATATTTGTGTGTTTAGCGAAAGGAAGCGTTTTTACGAATTGTGTAGAATTCTGTGGAAAGATCACTTATTATCCCGAAATAACCGGGTTTATTAGCATTTATTGAATAAGAAGGTGAATAACGTGAAAGGTATCCACACAAATGTTTGGTATGTGGATGGAAATGTGGATAGTGAAAAAGTTTATCCACAGGTTGTGGAAGCTGCCGAATGTTTACAACGTAATGAAGTCGTCGCTTTTCCTACTGAAACCGTCTATGGACTAGGGGGAAACGCGCTATCGGAAGAAGCTGTGGCCAAAATATTCAGTGCGAAAGGCCGTCCTGCCGATAATCCACTGATTGTACACGTTGCGAGTCGTCCACATGTGGAAAAGTTAGTATCGCATATTCCAAAACAAGCGGATAAGCTAATGAGCGCATTCTGGCCAGGACCATTAACTATTGTATTACCTGGTGGTAAGAGCGTAGCTACAAATGTGACCGCGGGCCTCGATACGGTGGCGATTCGTATGCCTGACCATCCAGTGGCACTCGCGCTTTTGAAGGCGGCGAATTTACCACTTGCCGCACCAAGTGCAAACTTATCAGGAAAACCGAGTCCAACCACAGCGAAACATGTGATTCATGATTTAAGTGGCAGAATTGCTGGTATTGTAGACGGCGGTTCGACAGGTGTTGGACTTGAGTCTACGGTTGTCGATTGTTCAGGCGATCACGTGACCATTCTTCGACCGGGTGGCGTGACGAAAGAGCAGTTAGAAGAAGTTGTTGGAGAAGTGAACGTGGATCCAGCCCTCAGCGATGAAGGGCAAAAGCCAAAATCCCCTGGCGTGAAGTACACACACTATGCTCCGACGGCCCCGGTAACGCTTGTGGATGGTTCACCGTCATACTTGCAAACAATTGTGGACAAGCGTAGAGCAGAAGGTAAAAAAATTGGTGTTCTCGCAACAGAAGAATCTAAAGCAACGTACCGTGCAGATGTGGTTATCCCGTGCGGAACAAGAGAGGATCTGATTTCAGTTGCGAATCGCTTGTATGATGTTCTAAGGCAGTTCGATGAATCAGACGTTGATGAAATTTATAGCGAAATGTTTACACATGATGGCGTAGGAGCAGCCGTAATGAACCGGCTATCAAAAGCAGCCAGCAATCGTGTGATCAAAGAATAACAAAAACCCGCTCAGGCTTTGAGCGGGTTTTTGTTATTGGAGAGATTAGCTACGTTTTTTATTGACGAACTCTTCTACCATTTGCGGTGTTACGTACGTACGGGTAGGGATGCTTCCTTGTTTTGCAAGTTCATTAATTTGTAGAGAAAGTTCGTTAATGCGATCCGTTGTAAATGGTTCGTTAGCTGCACATAATTCGGCAGCATGCGCAATTGCGGCTTCTCGCTCTTTATCTAACTGAATAAACAAATTAATTTCCCGGTTTTTTTGACTAAGCTGATTCGAAATCCCTTTATGCACACTCATCGTATTCGTTCCTCCAATTTGGCTCAATCATTACTAAAACACTACCCTTAACGAGCCTTACTTAACCTATTATTCATTCTTTCCCTTCTATTTTCAAGAGGACGTGCATAAAAGTTGAATAGCACGTCCCGGGGGGAGATGGAATGATTTCCACTGCATTAATTGGAGAGCTCGCCACATTAAGCATAATGGCATTTGCTCTCGGTATGGATGCTTTTTCAGTTGGACTTGGCATGGGCATGATCCCGCTCCGTCTCCGCCAAATTGCCAAAATCGGTGTGGTGATTGGACTTTTTCATATGGGAATGCCGCTTGCCGGAATGATGATTGGCCGCGTTCTATCCGAACATTTTGGCACGGTCGCGACGATGGTCGGCGGCGGCCTTTTGCTGTTACTCGGTATTCAAATGGGACTTTCCTCGCTATCATCGCGTGATAAACCGTTTGTAACCCCTGTCGGATTCGGCCTGCTTGTTTTTTCGTTGAGCGTTAGTCTCGATAGCTTTTCCGTTGGTCTAAGTCTTGGTATTTATGGAGCAAGAGTATTTGTCACGATTCTATTGTTCGGCCTGATCAGCATGTTCTTAACGTGGTCCGGATTAATAATGGGTCGGAAGTTTCAGCGCTGGATCGGTTCTTATAGCGAACTGCTTGGAGGTTGCATCTTATTTTGTTTTGGTCTGAAGCTGTTGATCGTGTAATGAAGGCGGTGGGGGTTTTTGGCCAATAAAACGAGATTTTAGCCAATAAAACACTTCCAGGGAGGCCGCTTTCGGTCATACAAGCGGCTTTCCTGAAAAAATTTATTCCGTAATTCCCTGTAAAAGTCTCGCATACGGCGAATCTGCTGGTAACATAATCACAGTTTCGTCGTTGAGCGTTGTTTTATACGACTCAAGCGTGCGGTAAAGCTCATAGAATTCAGGGTCTTTGCTAAATGCTTTGTTGTAGATTTTAGCCGCTTCAGATTCACCTTTTGCGCGAATTTCTTCCGCATCCGCATCGGCCTTGGCAAGAATCGTATCAACCTCTTTATCTGTTTCTGCTTTGATTCGGTCGGAGTCGGCATCCCCTTGCGATAGGTATTCCTGTGCTTTCGATTCACGCTCTGAAATCATACGCTGGTAAACAGACTTTTCGTTCGCATCGGGAAGATCTGTCCGCTTCATGCGCACATCCGTTACTTGAATCCCATATGAATCGCGTTCAAGTAACTCATTTACGCGCTCTCGCACATTGTCATTAAAACTTCCTCGATTCGATTTTTCCTCGTTAATGATCTGGTCGTACTCAAGCTGACCAAGCTCTGAGCGAATAACGGAGAAAATGAATTCCCCCATTTTTGCTTCCGCATTTTCGATTGTCCGTGCGTTAGTAATCATATCCTGTGGGTCACTAACTGACCAGACCGCATAGTTATCAACAGTCATCCGCTTTTTATCTTTCGTTGTGATTTCTTCTGGATTTACATCATAAAGCATTTGATACTTTGGAAGTGTCGTAACAGATTGGATAAAGGGCACCTTCATCTTTAGTCCAGGCTCCGTTTCAATCTTAACAACGTCTCCGAATTGACGAATCACTTTGTACTCGCCTTCCTTTACCACAAAGAGAGTGCTGAAAATGCTGCCAATGATAATGAGAAGGAGAACAATGAGCAGAATGCTCTTTACAATTTTACCGGGACTCATCTTGCGGCGGTGTTCATCCATATTAAAAACGTTCTCACTCATTCTTTTCACTCTCCTTTGGCTTCGGTGTCTCAGTCGTTTTCTCTTGCGCCGGTTGGATCGGTAAATACTTCACGGTGTCGCCACCTTCATCGGTAATATAGATCTTTGTATCAGGTAGCACTTCTTCAAGCGTTTCTAAGACAAGGCGCTGTCTTGTGATATCTGGATTGTTCTTGTATTCATTGTAGAGTGCGTTGAAAGTAGCGACATCCCCACGCGCCTGCTCGATTCGCTGTGCTTTTTGACCTTCCGCTTTGGAAATACGCGCATCTTTTTGACCTTCTACTACGCTCAGTTCCTGGTTTTTGTATTTCTTCGCTCCGTAGATGGTTGTTTCTTTTTGTTCGCGGGCATCAACAACGTTTGTGAACGCTTTTCGTACTTCATCATTTGGGAGTTCCACGTCTTGAAGCTTCACATCAAGTATGGAAATGCCAATTTCGTAGCGATCAATCAATTTTGTAAGAATGTCTCGAACGTTTCCTTCAATTTCCGCTTTTCCTGACGTTAGTGCTTCATCGATTTCGGAACTACCGATAACGCCTCTTAATGAAGAAGAAGTCGCATTATAGAGTATTTCTTTCGGTTCGTCTGAGTAATATAAGTATTGTTTTGGATTAGTGATGCGCCACTGAACGACGAGGTCAGCGAGCACGATGTTCTCATCTCCAGTAACCATTTTGGTTTCCTCTGGATAGTCCACAATCTTTCCATCTTCTTTATCGTATCCAAACGTTAAGCTGAACGTTTCCCTTGGTAGAATATCGACCTGCTGGATCGGCCATGGAAGTTTAAAATGAAGCCCAGCATCGCTAATTTCTTCATCAACTTTTCCGAACGTCATAATGACAGCCTGCTCGGATTCATCCACGGTATACCAGCTTGTAACGAGGATCACGCCAAGAATAAGAAATAGAACAATGCTTCCTGCTAAAATAACGATTTTTCTTTGTGACATGCGACTTTCCCCCCTTGATTTGCTTCTAACAAGTATTACGGACAGATGACAAAAAAGTTTCAGAACTTCCAGTTTTTTCGCCATGCGCGAGGGGTGGATTTATCCCCTTTCTTCTCTCATAATAGGAAGGGAAGGGAAGTGGACAAGGTGAGAGTTGTATTTGTGTGTACAGGTAACACATGCCGCAGTCCAATGGCGGAAGTGATTTTAAAAAATAAAAGCAACAAAATTGATGCGAAGTCGGCTGGCGTTTTTGCAGCGAATGGCGCACCGGCAAGCCGTCAGGTAGAAATACTTTTAGAAGAGAAAAACGTACCATTTACGCATACAGCGAAAATGTTGGATCGGAATCTAGCAGAATGGGGCGATCTTCTTCTGACGATGACGAGTAGCCATAAAGCGCTCGTACTTCGTGATTTCCCTGAAATGTCTCATAAGGTGTATACCTTAAAAGAATATTCAGCAACAGAAAATGAAAAAAAGTACGATGAGTACCAGGAAAAAGCAGCTGAAATCGAAATGAAGCGAGCGGCTTTTCTTCATGACATCACAAAAATGGATACAGAAAAACAAGCCGAAAAGCGTCAACAATTCGAAGTGGAAATGAGAAAAGAGTTAAATGAGTTGCAAGCGCTTGAACAAGTGTTACCTTCAATGGATATATCGGATCCGTTTGGTGGAACAATCGAGCAGTACCGAACAACATATGCAGAAATTGAGGAAGCGATTGAACGAATGATCGAGCGTTTGGATCAAGAAGAATTGGAGGGATAACCATGAAAGTTGCCGTAGGTGCCGATCATGCTGGTGTGAAAATTAAAGAAGACATTATTCACGTGATTAAAGATTTAGGGATGGAGCCGATCGATCTTGGCTGTGACTGCCATGATTCAGTTGATTATCCTGACTATGCGATACCCGTAGCCGAGAAAGTAGCGGCTGGTGAAGCCGATCGCGGCATTTTAATTTGCGGTACTGGGATCGGAATGTCGATTGCGGCGAATAAAGTAAATGGCATTCGCTGTGCGCTCGTGCATGACCTTTTTAGTGCGAAAGCAACAAGACAACATAATGATTCAAACGTCCTAGCGATGGGCGAGCGTATTATTGGACCGGGGCTTGCGACTGAAATTGCGAAGGTGTGGCTTGAGACAGAGTATGAAGCAGGTCGCCATGCAAAACGAGTTGGTAAGATTACGGAATACGAAGCAAAGGGATAAGGAGGCGTTTTCTGTGAATGAACAAACGGCGCGTCAAATCACCCGCCATACGCTAGAAGCGCTCGGGGACCTTCAGAAAGATGCGCGTCTTTCAGAGCGTCATTTACTTGTCGTTGGGATGAGCTCAAGTGAAGTAGTCGGTCAGCGAATCGGAACGGCAGGCACCATTTCAGCTGCAGAAGCGATTTATGAAAGTGTTCAAGTCTTTCAAAAAGAAACGGGTGTCCAGCTTGCCTTTCAATGCTGCGAGCATTTAAATCGAGCATTAGTCGTTGAGCGCGAAACGGCTTATGCAAAAGGGTATGACATTGTTGCAGCAATTCCTACAACACGAGCAGGTGGTTCCATGGCGACGCATGCGTATGCAAACATGGCAGATCCGGTCCTTGTGGAGTTCATTTCAGCAGATGCCGGGATTGACATAGGGGATACGTTTATTGGTATGCACATCCGGCATGTAGCAGTACCTGTGAGAGGGCGACATACGTCGATCGGTGAGGCTCATGTGACGATGGTTCGTTCAAGACCAAAGTTAATTGGTGGAGAACGTGCGTCATATCCAGGAAAAAATGAGCACTGCTTTTAGCATTAAAACCGAACGATAATTTAGTTCATTTATCTAATATACGGATTCGAACTTCTGTGGTACAATGCAATCGAGATTAAATACGAACTGTTCGTGTTCACGAATGGTAATTTGTGTGGGATGGAAAGGGGATATCAATGCAAAACCTAGCAAAGCAGGATCAAGAACTTTTACAGGCAATGAAAGATGAGCTTGGCAGACAGCGCAGCAAGATTGAACTTATCGCATCAGAGAACTTTGTATCAGAAGCCGTTATGGAGGCACAAGGGTCTGTTTTAACAAACAAGTATGCGGAAGGCTATCCAGGCCGACGTTATTACGGTGGCTGTGAATATGTCGATGTCGCTGAAAATATTGCAAGAGACCGTGCGAAGCAACTGTTTGGTGCAGAGCATGTGAACGTGCAACCTCACTCAGGCGCACAAGCTAACATGGCTGTTTATTTCACGATTCTTGAGCAGGGTGATACTGTTCTTGGCATGAACCTTTCACATGGTGGTCATTTAACTCACGGAAGCCCTGTTAACTTCAGTGGCGTGCAATATAATTTCGTTGAGTATGGCGTTGATAAAGACTCACATCGCATTGACTACGATGATGTTCTTGAGAAAGCAAAAGCGCATCGTCCAAAACTAATCGTTGCGGGTGCGAGTGCTTATCCGCGTGAAATTGATTTTAAACGATTCCGTGAAATTGCAGATGAAGTGGATGCTTACTTGATGGTGGATATGGCGCATATTGCAGGTCTAGTCGCAACTGGTCATCATCCAAATCCTGTGCCACACGCCCATTTCGTAACAACAACAACACATAAAACCCTTCGTGGCCCGCGTGGTGGTATGATTCTTTGTAAAGAAGAATTTGCGAAGAAAATTGATAAGTCAATTTTCCCTGGAATTCAAGGGGGGCCACTCATGCACGTGATTGCAGCAAAAGCGGTTGCTTTCGGTGAAGCACTTTCTGACGATTTTAAAGGTTACTCTGAAAAGGTTGTTGCGAATGCGAAAAAACTCGCTTCAGCACTTGAAAAAGAAGGCATTAACCTCGTCTCAAACGGCACGGACAATCACCTTGTGCTTCTAGATTTACAAAGTTTAGATTTGACAGGGAAAGTGGCTGAAAAAGCCCTTGATGATATTGGCATTACAACGAACAAAAATACGATTCCATTTGATCCACAAAGTCCATTCGTTACGAGCGGTCTTCGTATCGGTACGGCAGCTGTAACGTCTCGAGGATTTGGTGAAGCAGAAATGGAAGAAATCGCAAGCATTATTGGTGATGTATTGAAGCAGCATGAAGACGCGGACGCTCTTCAAAAAGCAGAGAAGCGTGTTCAAGACCTTACTGCTAAATTCCCAATGTATGAAAATATTTCTTATTAAATAGCTCTTATCTAATAGATGGTTGCTTTTGAATCAATAATTGAATAAAAGCCACACTTCGCTAATTGTAGCGGAAGGATGCTCGACTCCTGCGGGACTAGCGGGACAGGTGAGACCCCACAGGAGCGAAAGCGACGAGGAGGCTCACCGCCCGCCCCGCGGAAAGCGAGCATCCTGGAGCGGAAATTAACCACTTATCTAAAAGTAACAATATCTACGAAAAGAGTGTATTAAATAGACACAGACGCCGGGAGATCACCTTTTCCCGGCGTTTTTAGTCAATAATTGGTTATTAAGCTGTGCGTTTGTTCAGGCAGGAAGAGCGTGAATATTTCATCATCTTTGAAAGCCTTGAATCAACTCGCGTTTTTCTGTAAAATTGCGAAGAAGATTTAGGAACGAAACCAAAACGAAAAGGGGAGTGCATACGATGGGTAAAGTATACGTGTTCGATCATCCGTTGATTCAGCATAAGCTTACATACATTCGTGATGAGAAAACAGGAACGAAGGAGTTCCGTGAACTTGTGGACGAAGTCGCAGCGTTAATGGCTTATGAAATTACAAGAGAGCTTCCGACTGAAGAAGTGATGGTCAAAACGCCTGTAACCGAAGCGAAATCAAAAGTTCTTTCAGGTAAAAAGCTTGGACTAGTTCCGATTCTAAGAGCCGGACTTGGCATGACAGACGGAATCCTTAAGCTGATCCCTGCTGCAAAAGTAGGACACGTTGGTCTTTATCGTGATCCTGAAACGCTTCAACCGGTAGAATACTATGTAAAGCTTCCTGCTGATATTGAAGAACGTGAATTCATCGTGATTGATCCAATGCTTGCAACAGGTGGTTCGGCTGTTGAAGCGATCAACTCCCTTAAGAAACGCGGAGCGAAAAACATTAAAATGATGTGTCTGATCGCAGCACCTGAAGGCGTAGAGCTTCTTAACGAGGCGCACCCTGATGTGGATATTTACATCGCAGGTCTTGATGAGAAACTAAATGAAAAAGGCTACATTGTTCCAGGTCTCGGCGATGCCGGAGATCGTTTGTACGGAACGAAGTAATTTGGAAAAATCTCTTCCTTCACAGGAAGAGATTTTTTTGTCGAGATGTCATCAAATGTGAAAAAAAAGTGACAAATTCCGCCTTAAATAATAGGGGATCATTCCCTGTTTTCTTTGATTAACACAACTCTGCTCCTGTAAGCGTTACTATCCTTGTTATTACAGGCTTTTTTAAGCGTTTTTTCATTTGTGAATTTGATCACACCATTTCCTCCAAACACATTGACATCAAGTACACCCTATTGTAGACTTACAAAGGGTATAGTGATAAGGTTTTCATTTACTCGAAACATCCTTTTCAATGACTTACCTTTATAGCAAAGGAGCGCTTTAATTGAAGGCGATGGCCCTCTATACGACAATCCTTTCTTATCTTGTTGGATCGATCCTTACGGGGGTATTTTTGGGGAGATGGATGGATCGCTTATTCGACACTTTTCCACTTTTTCTCATAATTGGTCTTTTGCTCGGTTTGGGCGGAGGAGTTTATGGATTGGTTCGTCTTCTACATAAGTTTACAGGGGAAGATTAAATGACAGAATACACTCAAAGTTTTCGCCGCTACATGCAATTCACCCTGTATTTGCTCGCCATTTTCGTAATGGGTTGGGGGATTACCTCATATAAAGCATTATTCCTCGGGTTAATTCTTGGCACCATTTTCAGTATTTACAACCTATTCAACATGTTCCGTAAGATTGATCGTCTTGGTGAAGCTACAGTAAAAGGGACAAAGGCTAGATCACTTGGTCTGTTAACAAGACAGGCTGTTGCTGGACTCGGCGTACTGATTGCATTAAGGTACCCAGAGTATTTCAATTTGCTAGGTGTGGTAATTGGGTTAATGACCACCTACATTATCATTCTCATAGATTCAACATCCAAAATACGCTTTAAGTAGGAAGAGAGGTGAAAAGCTGTTGGAACATCATGCACCTACAACTGATTTTTTAGGAATGACTTTCAATCTATCCAATGTCTTGATGATCACGATTGCTTCTGCCATTGTATTCATTCTTGCAGTAGTTACAACTCGATCCTTAGCGATGCGACCTACGGGATTGCAGAACTTCATTGAGTGGGTAATGGACTTTGTTAAAGGACTTATTGGAAGCACAATGGATTGGAAAACTGGTGGACGCTTCCTGTTTCTCGGGATGACGCTACTCATGTATATCTTTGTATCAAACATGCTGGGGCTACCGTTCGCCATTGCCGTCGATTCTGAACTTTGGTGGAAGTCTCCAACTGCAGATCCGACAATCACGCTAACTTTAGCAACGATGGTCGTGTTGTTAACACATTATTACGGTATTAAGATGAAAGGTGCGAAGGAGTACGGAAGAGGGTTTGTTAGCCCACTTAAATTCCTATTTCCTTTCAAAATCATTGAAGAATTCTCGAACACCTTAACGCTTGGCCTTCGTCTTTATGGTAATATCTACGCTGGTGAAATTCTGCTAGGACTTCTCGCAGGACTTGGTGGCGCAGGATTTGCTGGAGCGCTTGGAGCCTTTCTTCCTATGCTCGCATGGCAAGGATTTAGTATCTTTGTCGGTACAATTCAGGCGTTTATCTTTACAATGCTAACAATGGTTTACATGGCGCATAAAGTGGCAGATGACCATTAAAACAAGGTATCAATGAGTTTTTATTATAAAAAATATTTATGAATTATAAGGAGGAAATTTAGCATGGGTTTATTAGCAGCTGCAATTGCAGTAGGTTTAGCGGCAGTAGGTGCCGGTATTGGTAACGGTCTTATCGTAAAGAGTACAGTTGAGGGAATTGCTCGTCAGCCAGAACTTCGTGGTACGCTTCAAACAACAATGTTTATCGGTATTGCACTAGTTGAGGCACTTCCAATTATTGCGGTCGTTATTGCATTTATCGTAATGGGTCAATAATTCAATTAGATAAGGATACGGATTTGTTTCATGATGGCGGAGAAAGTTTCGAAATGAAACCTTCGCCATTCGTTTTGTATGACCTCTGAAGGGAGTGAACACGGTGTTCAATAGTTTAATTCTAGGAGCAGGATTCTACGCTGGTGATATAGTTTTCCAACTTATCGCATTTATTGTTCTTCTTGCTTTACTTAAGAAGTTTGCTTGGGGCCCGCTCATGGGCATCATGAAGGAACGTGAGCAGCACATTGCGAACGAAATCGACTCAGCTGAGAAGAATCGTAAGGAAGCTGAAGCATTCCTGAATGAGCAGCGCGATGAAATGAAGCGTGTTCGTCAGGAAGCGAAAGCTATGCTTGAGAATCAAAAACAAATGGCTGACCAAAAAGGTCAGGAAATGATTGAAGCGGCTCGTCTTGAGTCTGAGCGTTTGAAAGAAGCGGCTACTGCTGAAATCAAACGTGAACGTGAAAGTGCAGTTGCTTCTCTACGTGAACAGGTAGCTTCTCTATCTGTCATGATTGCTTCAAAAGTTGTTGAGAAGGAACTTGATGAGCGTGCACAAAAGCAGCTGATCGATGAGTATCTTGACCAGGCAGGCGATCAGAAATGAGTAGAGAACATGCAGTAATCGCAAAACGTTATGCCGGTGCTCTTTTTGACATCGCTCGTGAGAACGATAACGTCGAGCAAATCAAGAATGAGCTAACTGTTGTAAAAGATGTTTTTCATCAAACGCCAGATTTAATGAATGTGTTGAAGCATCCAAAATTCACAACAGCTGAGAAGAAGAATATGATCCAGACTAGTTTTGGATCGTCTCTATCCACTTATGTGATGAATATGCTTCTTACACTGATAGAACGTAAGCGTACAGCAATCGTTTTCGAACTTGTTGATCAATATGAAACATTCGCTTATGAACAAAAGCAAACAGCAGTAGCAAAAGTTTATTCTGTGAAGCCTCTAACGGAAGAGGAGCAGATGAAGGTCTCTGCCGTATTTGCGAAACGTGTAGGCAAAACAACGCTTCACATCGAAAATGTGATCGATCCAACTTTAATCGGTGGTATTAAAGTGCGCATCGGCAATCGCATTTTTGACGGAAGCATTAGCGGAAAACTTAAACGCATGGAACGAGAATTAGTTTCAGCGAAGAGCTAGAAGATAGGGGTGAATATGCATGAGCATCAATGCTGAAGAAATCAGTGCGCTGATCAAGCAGCAAATCGCAAATTATCAAACTGATATTAAAGTTGATGATGTTGGTACCGTTATCCAGATTGGTGATGGTATTGCTCGTGCCCACGGTCTCGATAACGTGATGGCAGGAGAGCTTGTTGAATTTTCAAACGGTGTTATGGGTATGGCTCAGAACCTAGAGGAGAGCAACGTTGGTATCATTATCCTTGGACCATACACTGAAATTCGTGAAGGCGATGAAGTACGTCGTACTGGACGCATCATGGAAGTTCCAGTCGGTGAAGAGCTTCTTGGCCGTGTTGTAAACCCTCTTGGACAACCTGTTGATGGACAGGGCCCACTAGGTACAACAAAAACTCGTCCGATCGAAAGCCCAGCTCCAGGGGTTATGGATCGTAAATCAGTACATGAGCCACTTCAAACAGGAATCAAAGCAATTGACTCTCTTATTCCAATCGGACGCGGACAGCGTGAGCTAATCATCGGTGACCGCCAGACTGGTAAGACTTCGATTGCAATCGATACAATCCTAAACCAAAAAGACGAAGATATGATCTGTATCTACGTTGCTATTGGTCAGAAAGAATCTACGGTACGTGGCGTTGTTGAAACGCTTCGTAAGCAGGGTGCACTTGATTACACAATCGTTGTAACTGCAGGCGCATCTCAGCCTTCTCCACTTCTTTTCCTTGCACCATATGCTGGTGTAACAATGGGTGAAGAATTCATGTATAACGGCAAGCACGTTCTTGTTGTTTATGATGACTTAACAAAGCAGGCTTCTGCATACCGTGAACTTTCCCTACTACTTCGTCGTCCTCCAGGTCGTGAAGCATATCCAGGGGATGTATTCTATCTTCACTCACGCCTTCTTGAGCGCGCAGCGAAGCTTAGTGATGCAAAAGGAGCAGGTTCACTAACTGCCCTTCCGTTTATCGAAACACAAGCTGGTGACGTATCAGCTTATATCCCAACTAACGTTATCTCCATCACTGATGGACAGATCTTCCTTCAATCTGATCTCTTCTTCTCGGGCGTACGTCCAGCGGTTAACGCCGGTCTTTCCGTATCCCGTGTAGGTGGTTCCGCTCAGATTAAAGCGATGAAGAAGGTTGCCGGTACACTACGTCTTGACCTTGCATCATACCGTGAGCTAGAAGCATTTGCTCAGTTCGGATCTGACCTTGATAAAGCAACACAAGCGAAGCTGAACCGCGGTGCTCGTACGGTTGAAGTTCTTAAGCAGGGGCTAAACAAGCCACTTGCTGTTGAGAAGCAGGTTGCGATTCTTTACGCTCTAACTCGTGGATTCCTTGACGATATCCCGGTTACTGATATCCAGCGTTTTGAATCTGAAATGATGACATGGATCGAACATAATAAGAAAGAAATCTTTAATACAATTCGTGAAACAAAAGCTCTTCCTGATGAAAAAGAATTCAACGGTGCAATCGAAGAATTCAAAAAGAGCTTCGCAGTATCTGAATAAGAGGGATGCGGCGGAAACGCCGCGGCCAGCTTAAAAGGTGGTGAAATGAATGGCATCTTTACGCGACATTAAGTCGAGAATTACGTCGACGAAGAAAACAAAGCAGATTACAAAAGCAATGCAGATGGTTTCGGCTGCGAAATTGAACCGTGCTGAAATGAATGCCAAGTCATTCGTTCCATACATGGAGAAAATTCAAGAAGTTGTTGGAAGCATTGCAAATGGATCAAGCGGCGGAAGTCATCCGATGCTAGAAAGTCGTGAAGTGAAGAAAACGGGCTATGTGGTGATCACATCTGACCGTGGACTTGCTGGGGCATACAATAGCTCGGTACTACGTCATGTGTATAGAACAATTAATGAGCGTCATAACTCAACTGATGAGTACGCGATTATCGTAGCTGGTAAAGTAGGCCTTTCCTTCTTTAAAAAGCGCGGAATGCCTGTTGTTGAAAGTGTCGTTGGTCTTTCAGATCAGCCTGCTTTTGCAGACATTAAAGACATTGCATCTCGAACAGTTGGGATGTTTGAAGACGGAGCTTTCGATGAGCTATATCTTTATTACAACCACTATGTAAGTGCCATTCAGCAAGATTTAACGGAGAGAAAACTTCTTCCGTTAACGGATATTGAGACAGGCGGAGGGAAATCACTCGCAAGCTACGAGTATGAGCCATCTGAAGAAGAAATTCTTGAAATCCTCCTTCCTCAATATGCTGAAAGCTTGATCTACGGAGCGCTTCTCGATGCGAAAGCAGCAGAGCACGCATCCCGTATGACAGCGATGAGAAGTGCGACAGACAATGCGGACGATCTTATCGGCGACCTTACACTATCCTACAACCGTGCTCGTCAGGCTTCGATTACTCAGGAACTAACTGAGATTGTGTCTGGTGCAGCGGCGTTAGAATAGGTACGTATATATTTTTTCAAAACATAAATGCCACACAAGAATGCTTCTTGTTTTGGCAGCTTAAAGCAAGTTAGGAGGGAACAGGATGAACAAGGGATACATTACCCAGGTTATGGGTCCGGTTGTAGACGTTAAGTTTGAGAGCGGCAAGCTCCCAGAAATCTACAACGCCCTTAAAGTTAACTATATCGCTCAAACCGGTGCTGAAGAGAGCATCGAATTGACGCTTGAAGTCGCGCTTCACCTTGGCGATAACTCTGTTCGTACCGTAGCAATGGGTTCAACAGACGGACTTGTACGTGGAGTTGATGCTCTAGATACAGGTGCACCGATCTCCGTTCCAGTTGGAGATATCACGCTAGGCCGTGTATTTAACGTCCTAGGTGAGAAAATTGACCTTAATGAAGAGCTCGGCGAAGTTCGCCGCGATCCGATTCACCGTCTTGCACCAGTATTTGAGAACCTTTCAACAACAACTGATATTCTTGAAACAGGAATCAAAGTAGTAGATCTTCTTGCACCATACGTTAAAGGTGGTAAGATCGGTCTCTTCGGTGGTGCCGGTGTAGGTAAAACGGTGCTTATCCAGGAACTGATCAACAACATCGCACAAGAGCACGGCGGTATCTCTGTATTCGCTGGTGTTGGTGAACGTACGCGTGAAGGTAATGACCTTTACTACGAGATGACTGATTCTGGCGTTATTAAGAAAACAGCAATGGTATTCGGTCAAATGAACGAACCACCAGGTGCACGTATGCGTGTTGCTCTTTCAGGTCTTACAATGGCAGAATACTTCCGTGATGAGCAAGGACAAGACGTTCTTCTCTTTATCGATAACATCTACCGCTTTACACAAGCTGGTTCAGAGGTATCGGCATTGCTTGGACGTATGCCATCAGCAGTAGGTTACCAGCCTACACTTGCTACTGAGATGGGTCAACTTCAAGAGCGTATTACTTCAACTAACAAAGGTTCTGTTACTTCAATCCAGGCAATCTACGTACCAGCCGATGACTATACTGACCCGGCTCCGGCAACGACGTTTGCTCACCTTGATGCAACAACAAACCTTGAACGTAAACTATCTGAGCAAGGTATCTACCCTGCGGTGGATCCACTTGCTTCAACTTCTCGTGCGCTTTCTCCGGAAATCGTTGGAGATGAGCACTACAACACTGCGCGTGAAGTGCAACAAACACTTCAGCGCTACAAAGAGCTTCAAGACATCATCGCAATCCTTGGTATGGATGAGCTTTCTGATGAAGATAAGCTAACTGTTTCTCGCGCTCGTCGCATTCAGTTCTTCCTTTCTCAGAACTTCCACGTAGCTGAACAGTTTACTGGACAAAAAGGTTCATACGTACCAGTTAAAGAAACAATCAAAGGATTCAAAGAAATCCTTGATGGTAAACACGATGATATTCCAGAGGACGCATTCCGTCTTGTTGGGACAATTGAAGAAGTAGTAGAAAAGGCAAAACAGATGGCTTAAATAAAAAGTAGGGCGGAGACTCATAAGGCCTTCGCTCCCACTTTTTTGCTATTTGGGCGATAAGCCAGCTTTTCTAATTACGATCACACCCAGGGAGGGGTACGATGAATACATTGAAAGTCAGTGTAGTCACCCCTGACGGCCCGGTATACGAAGGGGAAGCTGAATTGGTCAGCGTAAAAGCAAAGAGCGGTGAGCTCGGTATTTTACCAGGACACATTCCGCTTGTTGCCCCTCTTACAATCAATGCGGTGCGTTTCAAAAATGGAGCGGATACACATTTACTGGCCGTTAGCGGTGGGTTTGTTGAAGTAAGACCAAAGCAAGTAACGATTCTTGCTGAGTCTGCTGAATTACCTTCTGATATTGACGTGGAACGCGCACGTGCAGCGAAGGAAAGAGCGGAACAACGCTTGGATCAAGCGAAGCAAGACAATGTTGATTTCAAACGCGCTGAGCTAGCGCTTAAGCGTGCAATCAACCGCCTTGATTTGGCAGGTAAATAATTGGAAAGCACCAGCGGGAACTTACCGCTGGTGCTTTTTTGCAATTAAGACTGTACATTCGGTAGCAAGCTATTCATTTTGTTAATCGTTTTCCAATTTCGTACGGTCGCATACTCACTAGACCGAGTGATGAAGGCCGCAAGTTTTGAGTTTCGAATGCTCTCATGAAACAGTAAATAAATTTCCCTACCTCTAATCTCACATTCTTCGGTTTCAGATGCATATGTAAGAAGCTTCTTTTCGTCATCCGGTAATAGAGGTTCTGCTAACATTGCCACATAAAGACTCTCCCCAATCGCTGTTTCCTGCGCTTTTAAAATTTGTTCATCACGGAAAGGACAGTTTTCGATGATATTCTTCCACTCTACAGCGGTCCTTAAAACGACTGGGACTTTTAATTCAAACTGTTTACGAATAATCCCTTCCATCATTTTTCTTAAAAGGGCTCCAGGTTCTTCTGATTCAAACAAAACATTCCCACTTTGAATATACGTTTTCACATTCTGAAACCCTTCATTTGAAAGGGCATCGCGCAATTTGCCCATTTGGATTTTATTTTTTCCGCCGACGTTGATTCCTCTTAATAATGCGATATAGTTTGTCATTTTCGTCCCACCTTCTTTTGTTGGTTAACTACGGGAAGCTAAGGTAGAAATCCTTCTATTTTTCACTGCTTTCTAGATAATCTTCTCTTGAGACAATCCGCATCTGTTTTTGATCATACACCTCATTCCATTTCCTCTGTGGTTGAACAAAGCTGCTTTGTAACAAATAATCAGACGGATATGTTTCGAGTAGCTTCCAAAGTTGCTTTCGAATCACTTCCATGTTGTGATCGGTTAAGGGAACTAAATCAGATAGTTGCTCATTCATAACCGCGATAAATTCTTCTTTTTCCTCACTTGTTGCCCTTTTTTTGAAATAGCCCCACATATGTTGGAGTGTTGTCCGCATACCTTTTTTAGTATAGGGAAGAGTTAAGGTTTCCTTTAGTAAGTCATAGACGTAAAGCAGCTCTTCAGGAGATTGCGATTTCTTTAATGAATTTCCTATGTTTTTGTAATGTTCATAGCCTTTGGCCATCACCATATATTTATTTCTTGCCCACAGCTTTTCTGTCAGCGTTCGGATTCGTTTATCGCTCATTTGATCACCTCTGTTCGAAATTTTAAAAAAACTTACAAATAAAAGCAAGAATAAGAGTGGGGATGTTGAATTAGTATACAAGACTAGCAACTTTACAGCACGATGAGAGGAGAGACCTTCATGGGTGAATCGCTTAACGTGTACCAAAATAGTTACCTCTTCGTAATCATGTTCCTTTTCCTTGGCCTTCTCCTTCCAGCTGTTGCCCTAACGGCAGGAAGATTCCTTCGTCCCTCAAAACCAACATCTGAGAAACAAACAACCTATGAAAGCGGCATTGAGCCGTTTCACCAAAGCTGGATTCAGTATAACGTTCGTTATTATTTATTCGGACTGCTTTTTGTCATCTTTGATGTCGAAACCGTTTTCTTGTATCCATGGGCGGTTGCCTATCAAAAGCTTGGTTTCTTTGCGTTCATCGAAATGATGATCTTTATTGTCATGCTATTAATTGGCTTACTATACGCATGGAAAAAGAAGGTGTTGAAATGGATTTAAACTTAGAAAATATAACGCCGGAAGAATACGAGGAAATGAAGCATAATGTTTTTCTCGCAACGCTTGAAAATGTAAAGGCGTGGGCACGAAGCAATTCGCTCTGGCCGTTAACGTTTGGTCTCGCCTGCTGTGCCATTGAAATGATGGGTTCAGGGGCTTCACACTATGACCTTGATCGCTTTGGAACGTTTTTTCGAACGTCTCCGAGACAGTCTGATGTCATGATTGTATCAGGAACCGTAACGAAAAAAATGGCTCCAGTACTAAAGCGTCTTTATGATCAAATGCCTGAACCAAAATGGGTTATTGCGATGGGCTCTTGCGCGACAGCTGGCGGGCCTTATATTAACTCCTACGCTGTTGTTAAAGGAGTCGATCAAATCGTCCCTGTTGATGTGTATATCCCTGGCTGCCCGCCAAACCCGGCAGCCCTCATATACGGCATAAATAAACTACAAGAAAAAATTCGCTATGAAGCGCGCACCGGAAAGCGGGTGACGAATCGATGAGCGATCAAACACCTGAAGAGCTGGAAGCAAAACGAAAAGCCGTAGAAGAAGCAAAGCGGAAGGCGGCTGAGTTACGGAAAAAGAAGGCGGAAGCCGAGAATCCTGCTGATGACCTTGAGCTTCAAAAGAAAAAAGCGGTCGCAGCGGCTAAAGCAAAAGCCGCTGCGCTTAAAAAGCAAAAAGAAATGGAGAAAAGTGAACAGAATAGCGTAGCGGAGATAGCGGAGGAAGAAGACGTTGAACTTGCGAAAAAGAAAGCAGTCGCAGCCGCGAAGGCGAAAGCGGCGGCACTGAAAAAACAAAAAGAAATGAATCAAAACGAAACGGGTCAGGAAGCATCAGAAGACGATGTCGCCCTTGCGAAAAAGAAGGCGGTTGCTGCAGCGAAGGCGAAGGCCGCTGCGCTGAAAAAGCAGAAAGAAAAAGGGGAGCAACTAGAGGGAGAGGGGGAAGACGCGGCAGCCCTTGCGAAAAAGAAAGCTGTAGCAGCTGCAAAGGCGAAAGCGGCAGCCCTAAGAAAGCAAAAAGAGGCAGGTGATTCCGACGCTACGGATGAGAAAGCAAAAGCGATCGCAGCTGCAAAGGCAAAAGCCGCTGCAGCTAAAGCGAAGAAGGCTGCTTCGAAAACTGATGAGCCTATAAAAGAAGAAAGCCCTTCACCAAATCAGCCTGTGCTTGATCGATACCTGCACATTATTCGAGAAAACCTTGGGGACGACTTTCTTGAAGATGCCTATATTAATCGTCTCGCGAAAGACGTGCCGACGCTTGTTGCGAGGAAAGAAACGTACTTAAAAGTGGCGCAGTTCCTTAAATACAATGAGCTTCTCGCTTTTGATTATCTTTCTGAAACGCACGGCACCGATTTTGAGACTCATATGGAAATTTACAATCACCTGTATTCGTATCAAAATCGCCAGAGCGTTGCCCTAAAAGTGAAAATTGATCGAGAGACACCTGTCATTGATTCGCTGACGTCCCTTTGGGTTGGGGCGAACTGGCCTGAGCGAGAAGGGTATGACCTTCTCGGCATTGTTTTCAATGAGCATCCGAATTTAACGCGAATCATGATGCCAGATGACTGGGTCGGGCATCCGCTTCGAAAAGATTATGAGCCTTATGATGTGGAGGTGTAGCGATGATTCGGACAGAGGAGATGCTTTTAAATGTAGGTCCACAGCATCCGAGTACGCATGGCGTCTTCCGCATCGTGCTTACAATTGATGGAGAAGTCATAAAAGAAGCAAAGCCTGTTATCGGGTACCTGCATAGAGGCACGGAAAAGATTGCAGAAAACCTGCAATACACGCAGATTATCCCGTATACAGACAGAATGGATTATCTTGCTGCAATGACGAATAATTACATTCTCTGCCATGCTGTTGAAACGATGATGGCGATGGACATTCCTGAGCGAGCGGATTACCTTCGCGTCATTGTGATGGAGCTTGGAAGAATAGCGAGTCACCTTGTTTGGTTCGGCACCTATTTGCTCGACATTGGCGCGATGAGTCCGTTTCTTTATGCCTTCAGAGAGCGAGAAGTGATCATTAATTTGTTAACAGAAATTTCTGGGGGACGACTGACCTTTAATTATATGCGCGTTGGTGGCGTCAAATGGGATGCGCCTGAAGGATGGCTTGAGAAGGTACGAGAGTTCGTGCCGTATATGAGAGAGCAGCTCGCAGGCTACCATGATCTCGTAACAGGGAATGAAATTTTTATGGCGAGAATGAAAGGGGTAGGCGCTTATTCCAAACAAAAGGCGCTCGCGTACTCATTAAGCGGTGCAAACCTACGCTGTACAGGCGTGCAGTGGGACCTCAGGAAAAACGAACCTTATTCGCTTTATGATCGCTTTCAGTTTGAAATTCCCGTCTTTCCGCAAGGTGACGCACTGGCGCGTTACAACTGTCGTATGGCTGAAATTGAAGAAGCGCTAAAAATCGTCGAGCAGGCAGTGGAACAAATTTCTGAAGGGCCGATTATGGCGAAAGTTCCGCGGATCATTAAGCCTCCTGCAGGTGAGACGTACGTGCGCATTGAATCGCCGCGCGGAGAAATTGGCTGCTACATTGCCTCCAAAGGGAAAAAAGAGCCTTATCGCCTGAAGTTTCGTCGACCGTCTTTTTATAATTTGCAAATTTTACCTGAGCTACTAGAAGGGGAGAATATCTCGAACTTGATCGCTATTCTCGGTGGCATTGATATTGTGCTCGGGGAGGTGGACGGCTAATGATCAACGACATGCTTGCATCACCACCCGGATACTGGCAGACGCTCAGTTTTTTCCTTGTCGGTGTCGCCATGTTAATGGTTGTACTCGGGTTCGTTACGTACGCCATTTTGGCTGAGCGAAAAGTGCTTGGGTTTATGCAGCTCCGTCATGGTCCAAACAGAGTTGGTGGGCGATTCGGTTTACTACAAACGGTAGCGGACGTCTTGAAGCTGTTATTAAAAGAAGATACAATTCCACGCGATGCGGATCGCCCGCTCTTTATCATTGCACCTGTTGTTGCCTTTGCACCGGCGTTTATCGTGATCGCTGCCCTTCCGCTAACAGAGCAGGTTTCCTTTGCCAATATTGGCGTTGGCTTGCTTTATTATATTGCGATATCTGGGATATCAACGATAGGTATTCTAGCAGGGGGATGGGCATCGAACAATAAATATGCGTTGCTTGGTAGCATGCGATCAGCGGCTCAGATGATTTCCTATGAAATTCCGCTTGTGATGAGTGTTGTAGGAATTGTGCTGTTAACAGGATCGTTAAATCTCAATACAATTATTGCCGAGCAGGAGTCCGTTGCATTTCTATTTAAACAACCGCTTGCGTTTCTAATCTTTTTGATTGCTTCCGTTGCAGAATTGAATCGAACCCCATTTGACTTACCTGAGGCAGAATCAGAGCTCGTCGCAGGTTATCACGTTGAATATTCAGGATTTCGCTTTGCATTCTTTATGCTTGCGGAATATGTTTATTTATTTGCGATGGCCTCGTTAACAACGATTCTTTTTCTTGGAGGATGGCAGGCGATCCCGTTCTTAACCTTTATACCAGGCGCAGTCTGGTTTGCGCTTAAATTTATTTTCATCGTATTCCTGATGATCTGGATTCGCGGCACGTTTCCTCGTCTCCGAGCCGATCAACTTATGTCATTCGGATGGAAAATCCTTTTACCGCTCGCTTTATTAAACATTTTTCTAACGACCATTGTGATAGAGATCATTCGTTCATTCTAAACAAGGGAGGAAGCCAGCATGCGTGGACTAGCGAAAGGATTAGCTTACACCCTCAAAAACATGACGAAGGAAAAAGTGACGTACCAGTATCCGGATCAGCCCCTTGCTTTACCAGATCGGTTTCGCGGCATTCAAAAATTTTATCCTGAGAAGTGTATTGTATGTAATCAGTGTGTTGCCATTTGTCCGACAGACTGCATTTCATTGACAGGTATAAAACATCCCGATCCAACTAAAAAGGGGAAAATTATCGATACGTACGATATTAATTTCGAAATTTGCATTTTGTGCGATCTATGCACAGAGGTGTGTCCGACTGAAGCGATTATCATGACAAATAATTTTGAGCTCGCTACGTATAGCCGCGATGATTTATTTAAAAATTTAGAGTGGCTCGATGAAAATGATACGAACCTTAGAAAGGAAAACAAAGTATGACCGGGGAGCTGCTCATATTTATTTTTCTATTTCTTGTCACGATGACCGGCGGCTTACTGATGATTAATCTCTCAAAAGTGATTCATATGATGATGGCGCTTGTTCTAACGTTTCTTGGCATCGCAGGACTCTATATTATGCTTTCCGCTGAATTTGTAGCGGTCGTTCAAATCTTAATTTATTCCGGAGCGATTACGATCATTATGTTATTCGGCATTATGCTGACAAAACATTCAGAGAAAGAGCCGAAGACAGGGTGGGCGAAAAAAGGCATCGTGTTAACAGTAATTACCGCTTTCTTTTTGATTGTATTTAAAGGCATTCGGACAATTTCACTCGGTCCTCAAGCTGAGAAACTTCATGAAAATAATACCGAGCAAGTGGGACTAATGCTATTCACAGATTATGTGATTCCATTTGAACTTGTATCTGTCGTTCTACTCGTTGCGCTTGTTGGAGCCATTATCCTTGCGAAAAAGGATGATGAAGAAGGTGAGAAGCCATGAGCTCTATTCCACTTTCCGCTTATTTATTAACCGCTTTACTCCTGTTTTGTATTGGACTATACGGCGCGCTAACGAAGCGAAATGCGGTCATTGTATTAATTTCTATTGAATTAATGCTGAACGCCGTTAATTTAAATCTTGTTGCTTTTGCAAAATACGGTGTTGGCGCATCGATTCGAGGTCAGGTGTTTTCTCTTTTTACGATTACGGTTGCGGCAGCAGAAGCGGCTGTTGGGCTTGCCATCCTGATTGCCCTTTATCGAAACAGGGCTACTGTCAATGTCGATGAAATGAACACACTTAAAAAGTAGCGAAGGGGGTAGAAACGTGGACGTTGTCTGGCTTATCCCGATATTGCCGCTTCTCTCATTCCTTATCATTCTATTCACCCGGCCGATCCTCTATCGAAAAGCCGGTTTTGTTGGGACGATTTTTGCTGGAGCTGCCTTTGGCTGTGCGCTCCTTGTCCTTTTCAATCATTTGTTACAAGGAAATCGGCTCGTAGAAGCCAATTGGCTATCGATCGATACCGTCATGATTACGGTGGGATTTGAAGTAAATCCATTAAATGCGTTAATGCTTGTGATTGTGACGCTTGTCAGTTTTCTCGTACATATGTATTCCATCGGTTATATGGCGAATGACGAGCGCATTGCCACATTTTTTGGCTACCTCGGTCTCTTTACGTTTGCAATGACGGGGCTTGTTCTTTCACCAAACCTTCTGCAGCTCTATATTTTTTGGGAGCTTGTTGGGGTTTGCTCCTTCCTCCTTGTTGGTTTTTATTTCTACAAACCTGAAGCAAAGGCAGCCGCTAAAAAAGCTTTTATCATAACGAGAATAGGCGATATCGGTTTGCTCGTTGCGATTTTCCTATTATTTTGGCAAACGGGTAGCTTTGAGCTCGATGTTATTTTTGCAGCAGTGCAAGCAGGTGAGATCACACCATCGATGATAACCCTTATCGCAATTCTAATTTTTGTTGGAGCGGTCGGAAAGTCAGGACAGTTCCCGCTTCATACGTGGCTTCCAGATGCAATGGAAGGCCCGACGCCGGTCTCAGCATTGATCCATGCGGCTACGATGGTTGCGGCTGGTGTCTATCTTGTTGCCGTGATGTATCCACTCTTCTCAAGTTCTGAAACGGCAATGACGACTGTAGCCATCACGGGAGGGTTTACGGCGATTTTTGCAGCAACAATCGCTCTCGTGCAGCGAGACATTAAACGGATTCTCGCCTATTCCACGATTAGCCAGCTCGGTTATATGATGCTTGCATTAGGTGCAGCAGGTTACACAGCAGGTATTTTTCACTTAACGACACACGCTTTTTTTAAAGCGCTTCTGTTTCTCGTGGCAGGAAGTGTGATTCATGCCGTTCATGAGCAGAACATTTTTAAAATGGGTGGTCTTAGAAAGCAGCTTCCGATCACGGCTGCACTATTCTTAATCGGCTGCTTGTCGATTTCAGGATTTCCGCTTTTCGCAGGCTTTTTTAGTAAAGATGAAATTCTCGTTTCCACCTTTGCCGACGGGCGATACGTATTATTTTCGATTGCACTATTGACGGCTTTTCTCACAGCTTTTTATATGTTCCGTCTGTACTTTCTCGTCTTTTCTGGCGACCGTTCGAGTGAAGCGAAGGAGTCTTCAAGAGTGATGTTGATTCCAATGCTCGTACTCGGGGTGCTTTCGATCGTTGCAGGTTATATTCAGACAGCCTGGTTCGGTTCGTTTCTTGGAGACTGGTTAGAGACGAGTCCTTATCCAGTGGCAGTCGTTCATCATGCTGCGCCAACGTGGATTCCAATAAGTGCGATTCTTTTATCACTAGCGGGCATTGTGCTTGCCTGGATAACGTATGCGAAAAGGCGACCGCATGCAGAAGAGAGTTCAAGTGCCTTACACCGCCTTTTATCAAAAGGATACTTTCTCGATGAGGTTTATGATAAAACGGTCGTAAAAGGAACGCGTGTGATCGGCTACTTCTGGATATACTTTGATCGTTTTATCATCGAAGGAGGCGCACGGGGGCTCACAATACTTGTAAAACGAATAGGAAAGGCGGGATCAGACGTACAATCCGGTCAGGTGCAAACATATGGAACAGTAGCCTTCTCAGGTCTTGTCGTTGTGATACTGTTAATTGCCGTATTAGGGGGGTATTTCTAATGGGCTTGTTAACGATCTTAATTCTCTCCCCGCTGCTAGGTGTGATCGTTCTTAGCCTCATGCCTTCAAAGCATCGTTCCATCAAAAGCGTCGGTATTCTTGGAACAGTGTTACCGCTAACGTTAACGATTGTTGTTTTCAGCTTTTATAATCGGACACTTTCAGGTGTTCAATTTGCCGAAAGTTATCAATGGTTTGAACTGATGACGGCGATTAGTCCAAATGAGCCATACCCGGTCACATACGACCTTGGGGTAACCGGTCTGTCGCTATTGTTTTTAATGCTATCTGCGCTTATCACCTTTCTTGCTTCACTAGCTGCCGTTCGGATCCAGGAGGGAGTAAAAGGGTTCTACATTCTCTTTTTACTACTTGAACTCGGCATTCTTGGTGTGTTTTCTAGTGAAAATTTATTTTTGTTTTTCTTATTTTTTGAAGTGACGCTTGTTGCAATGTTTTTCCTCATTGGAAAGTGGGGCGGGTTTGAACGGGAAAAGGCAGCTTTTTCATTTCTTGTTTATAACGGCATCGGTTCAATTCTGCTATTAATTGTCATCATTGTGCTATTCGTAGAGATGCGGACGATGAATGTTAGTGAACTAACGTTTCTTTTGCAAGAAGCTGATTCTTATGAATTTCTTTCAGGGAATACGCGAATGTGGCTCTTTGTCCTTCTTCTAGTCGCGTTTGGTACAAAGCTTCCGATTGTGCCACTTCATACGTGGATGGTTCGTGTGCATGTTGAAGCTCCAATCGCTGTGGTTATGATTCATGCGGGTGTTTTACTGAAGATTGGTGCTTATGGTCTTATTCGTTTCGGGGCAGGTTTTTTTCCTGATCAGCTAAAAGAAACGGCCGTTATTCTGGCGATTCTTGGCGTTGTTAATTTACTCTATGGAGCTTTTATCGCTCTTGTGCAAACGGAACTGCGCACCTTGCTTGCCTACTCATCGGTTTCCCATATGGGCATTGTGCTCATTGGAGTGGCATCCCTTAACACGGCTGGTCTACAGGGAGCTATCTTTCAAACAATTTCACATGGTTTGATCGCAGCGCTACTGTTTCTCCTTGTTGGCGTTATGATTGATCGCTTTCACACAACAGAGCTTGCGAATTTAGGGGGAGTGGCGAGTCAGACGCCGCTTTTTGCAGGATTTTTTCTTGCTGCAGGTCTCGCTTCACTTGGTTTGCCAGGAATGAGTGGGTTTATTAGTGAATTTCTCGCATTTCTCGGTTTATTTGAAACGATGCCTGTCATGGGCAGTATCGGTGTAATCGGTCTGATCCTAACCGCGGTTTATATGCTCCGGGCAGTGCTTGCCGTGACGTTTGGAGAAAGAAAACCGCATTTTGATAAGCAAAAAGATTTATCAGCGGTTGAACTAGTTCCGTCCGCCATTCTTCTCAGTCTAATTATCTGGATTGGTGTCTATCCTGCAGTATTATCCAACACACTTCAAATAGCGCGTACGCTCGGGATCGGGGGTTAAGAAATGGAGATCAATGATTTACTAAACTACCAATGGAGCAGCATGATGCCGGAGTTTACAATACTGCTAACGGCAGTGGCGCTATCACTACTTGATTTATTTATGCCAAAGACCAGGGATAGAGCGATTCTCGTCTGGTTTGCCCTCGCAGGCATCGCGATGGCCATCGTCTTTCTCATTTTTCAGCTTGATGATGGCGTTGTGACGATATTAAATCAAACGTATCGACTCGACTCATTCGCAAAAGCATTTAAGCTTCTTATGCTCATTGGAACGGGTCTAGTGCTATTGCTAGGGATAAAAGCAAATGACCTTGATGAGGTGAAAGGAGAATATCCCTACCTCTTGCTAACAGGTTTACTTGGCGGGATGATGATGGCTTCGAGTGCGGATTTAATCACGCTTTTCGTCGGGTTAGAGCTTCTTAGTCTTTCATCCTACATTCTTGTTGGCATTCGTAAAAAGAACCAGTTAGCGAATGAAGCTGCTTTTAAATACATCGTGAATGGCGGAATTGCGACAGCCATCGCGCTTTTTGGAATGAGTTACTTATTTGGCCTGACAGGGGAAACAAACATTTATGAAATTCAAGCTTTAATGGGTAGCGACGTTGTTACAGAGAATCGGTACATCGCCGTGTTTGCTTTTCTGATGATTTTTGTTGGTCTCGCTTTTAAAATAACAGCGGCCCCATTTCATATGTGGGCGCCGGACGTTTACCAGGGGGCTGAAACGCCGATAACTGCCTATCTTAGCGTCGTTTCAAAAATTGCGGGGTTTGCGATCATGCTCAGGCTCCTCATGGTTCCATTTGTTTTTGCCCCTGGAACTGGAAAAGTCATTACACCAGATGGGGTAAGCTATGAGACGCTGCTTGTCTCGGTTCGTCCCTATCTTGTGTTACTTGCTGTTCTCACAATTCTGATTGGAAATCTCATTGCGTTAAGGCAGTTGAATGCGAAAAGGCTGTTCGCTTATTCAAGTATTGCGCACGCCGGCTATCTTCTCGTTCCATTAGCTGCTTTATCAGAGCTTGTCTTTGATGCCGTATGGTTTTATCTTGCCGCTTATTTGTTAATGAATCTCGGGGCATTTGCTGTGATTCATGCGCTAGGCGACGAAACGAAAGAGGTAACAGTCGATTCTTTTGCAGGTTTATTTAAACGCTCTCCTTATGTCACAATCGCGATGACGATCTACCTTTTATCGCTCGCGGGCATCCCGTTAACGGCCGGTTTTATCGGAAAGTTTGAGATTTTCATGAGCGCACTAGGCACAGAGCCAAAGCGATTCGTTCTGGCGCTCGCCATGTTAACCGGAACGATCCTCTCCTATGTTTATTATTTTGGTCTATTCATTCAAATGTATTTCCGTCCATCACCAACGAAAAAGCCAGTCGTTGCCTCAAATGGGCTCGTCGCTGTACTCGCGATAACCGCAGCAGGAACCGTTATACTTGGCGTCTTTCCTTCCGTTGCATTAACCTTTATTCACGACCACTTTCAATTCCTTGAAATCTTTAATCCATGAAACAGCAGAGGAATCTGCTGTTTTTCGTGTTCTAAACGAAGAAAAAGGAAAATATGGCGAAAACGCCTTATTTATATTTAAAAAAACCGCTTATTAGTGGTAAAGTAGGATATTCATTTGAGTTGAAATCTCTTATAATAGGCTATTAGATGGAAAAATGTACGTTTGTCGAATGGTGCACTTGCAGATAGGGGGGTAGATAAGATGACAGAAGCACTGGCGCAACAATCGATTTTAACGATTGTGATTAACCTGGTTTTCATTATGATTACCTGGTGGGCGTTACAAACCGTTCGGTTCGATGTCTTTTTCAAAAAACCGAACAGTCCACAGGCGAAAGTCCTCATGATCTTGCTAACCCTAAGCATCGGTTCCCTCGCAAGCAGTTTCTTCCTAGATTACTACAACTGGTCACTCCGTCTACAATATTTCTTTTAAAAACGAAAAGCGTAAACGCCCGTTTAAACCCGACAAGCGCTGGAGCCTTTCAGAATGAACACGGTCTTTGTGTTCAAGCTGAAAGGTGAAGCGATCGAGGGTTTGGGCGCAGTAGCTAGACAACGAAAAGCGAATGCGCCCGTTTAAACCCGACAAGCGCTGGAGCCTTTTAGAATGAACACGCTCTTTGTGTTCAATCTAAAAGGTGAAGCGATCGAGGGTTTGGGCGTTGAAGCTAGACAATGAAAAGCGCAAACCCCCGTTTAGACCCGACAAGCGCTGGAGCCTTTCAGAATGAACACTTGCGTTCAGGCTGAAAGGTGAAGCGATCGAGGGACTGGGGGTTGAAGCTAGACAATGAAAAGCGAATGCACCCAAGGGTTTGGGCGCGCAGCAGCTAGATAAACTCAAAAACAGTTCATATACAGAAGCTTCGTACGGAATTTGTCGGGATCTGACTACAACTTCCATGTATGCCTTCCCCCCCCATGGTCACACTGAAAGATAAGAAGACCAGAACGGGGAGAGGGTTAATATGAGGCTTCTAATCGGAATACTGTCCATTTTACTTCTAGCGAGCTTTTCGAATGGTACATCAGTCTCAATTGAAGATGAAACGGAAGTAAAGACTGCCGAGATGGCGAATGTTCTACTGACCCACAATTATTCTATACAAAAGTGGTCTCTTTACACACGAGAAAAAGTGAGTTTCATTCCAAAGTCGTTAGGGTACAAAGGTATTATGTCCGAGATTTCCAAAAGAGCACCAGATTTTCAATGGGGTGATTTGGAAAAAAAAGACGGTAATGTAAAAGTAAGCGGGACAAGAATTGATTCAGAATTGGGTACGAAAGAAACACTGACACTCGTGTCTTATCCAGAAGCAAATCGTATTAGCTCTTATCTTATTTATAACATGGAAATTAAAGGGTTTCATCAGGAGGAATGGAGAACAACGTACGAACGATTTAAGGCGCAAAAGTCACAATTAGTTACGCAAGAAGCCCCAGTTTTCTCTTGTTTTGTGGGTGAGAAAAATGATACAATGGACATTGTTTTGTACAATGAAGCAGACAAGCTGTTAGGAGCTTTTTCCGCTTCAAAAGTAGAAGAAATCAATGAAGAGACGTTTGTATCTCTTTCCGCATACCATGAAGAGTGGGAAGCAGATCTCGTAACGAACAACCAGAGAATGAACATACAAATAGCATTACGGAATACAGGAATAGGCGGCGGAATAACCGCTACAATTGGCACACCAATAATTACGACTGAATATTAATATACAAATAGGACGCGGAGGGGAATACGTTGGAAAAAATCATCGTCCGAGGTGGCAGGAGATTGTCAGGCTCTGTGAAAGTAGAAGGAGCTAAAAATGCAGTCTTGCCCGTCATCACAGCATCTATTTTAGCAGGTGAAGGCACGAGCACGTTAAATGATGTGCCTGCCCTTTCAGATGTACACACGATTAGTGAAGTATTAAGCTATCTTAATGTTGAGACGCAAATAGAAGGTAACACGATCAAAGTAGACGCAACAAAACCTTTGGAAACAGAGGCACCATTTGAAGCAGTTCGTAAAATGCGAGCTTCGTTTCTTGTAATGGGACCACTTTTGGCCCGCGTGGGTCATGCCCGTATCGCACTACCTGGAGGTTGCGCAATTGGTTCAAGACCGATTGATCAGCATCTTAAAGGCTTTGAAGCAATGGGTGCAGAAGTGACAATCGGTAATGGCTTTATTGAAGCTGGTATTAAAGGAAGACTACAAGGGGCAAAGATTTATCTTGATTTCCCAAGTGTAGGCGCCACTGAAAATATTATGATGGCAGCTGTACTTGCAGAAGGTACAACGGTAATGGAGAACGTTGCTCAAGAACCTGAAATCGTTTGTCTTGCGAACTATCTAAATGCGATGGGTGCGAAAGTACGCGGCGCAGGTACTGGTACGATTCGTATTGAAGGTGTGGAGAAGCTCGTAGGAGCAGAGCACGCTGTTATCCCAGACCGTATTGAAGCAGGAACATTCATGGTAGCTGCTGCAATTACAGGTGGTAACGTATTAATTGAAAATGCTGTTTCGGAACATCTTCGTCCATTGATTGCGAAGATGGAAGAAATGGGCGTTCAAATCACTGAAGAAGGTCAGGGACTTCGTATTATTGGACCTGAAACTCTAAAGCCAGTTGACTTGAAAACAATGCCTCACCCTGGGTTCCCTACTGATATGCAATCCCAGATGATGGCGCTGTTACTTCAAGCGAAGGGTACAAGTGTTATTACAGAAACAGTCTTTGAAAATCGCTTCATGCACGTGGAAGAATTCCGTCGCATGAACGGAAACATCAAGATTGAAGGACGCGCGGCTATTATTGAAGGACCTTCTACACTTCAAGGTGCAGAAGTTTCTGCTACTGATTTACGCGCTGGAGCTGCTTTAATTCTTGCAGGACTTGTAGCTGATGGCTACACTCGCGTTGATGAGCTGAAGCACCTTGATCGCGGTTACGTTAACTTCTCTGGAAAGCTTGCAAGCCTTGGAGCTGACGTTGAACGTGTAACAGTTGACGAGACAGCAAAGCCTGCAACAGAAGAGTCTGAGCAATCTGTTGATATGAAACCAAAATTCGCATAATGTGAATAAAAGAGGTGGCCATGGCCTCCTCTTTTTTTATGTGCAAAAAGTGGCTGTGCGATCAATCGTTTACATATATATGGTAAAAAAACTCCGTATCTGCTTGCCGTTTCTGTTCTAAATGGTTGTCCATCTCCATACGATGATAGGGGTAAGCAATCGAGAAGGAGGCATGTGAATGAAGCGAATTGTTGGCTCACTGATTCTGTTTGCGGCGATTCTAATCCTTCTTCCATCTATTCTGGTTTTACCTTTTGAATCAACAGAGATGAAACCACCGACCAGTGAAGGGAATCAGATGACGAAGGAGAAAATAACAGAAGCGGTGGAAGTGGACGTTCCGGTCTTTCGATCAGAACAGAAAGAAACGATGAGTATTCCGATCGAAGACTATGTAAAAGGTGTCGTCGCTGCTGAAATGCCTTCAGACTTTAATATGGAGGCGTTGAAAGCTCAGGCGCTCACCGCAAGAACGTTTGTCGTAACAAAGCTTAAAAATCCTTCTGCAAATCTTCCTGATCAAGCTGTCGTAACGGATACGATCCAGGATCAGGTATATAAGGATCAAGCACAGCTAAAAAAGGCATGGGGAGAAGAATTTGACGAAAAGTTTGCGAGAATTGAAGAAGCGGTTCAAGCAACGGCTGGTCAAATTTTAACCTATGAAGGCAATCCAATCTACGCTTCGTTTTTCTCCACGAGTAATGGCTATACAGAGAATTCAGAAGACTATTGGGAAAATAAAGCACCTTACTTAAGAAGTGTTGAAAGTCCGTGGGATGTTGATTCGCCAAAATACGAAGATAAAGCAACGTTCACAGTGGCAGAATTTGAACAGAAACTTGGTGTAAATCTTTCGAAAAGTTCCATTGGATCGATAGAAAACTTAACCGAAGGTAAGAGAGTAGCCGAAGTTTCAGTAGGTGGAAAAACGTTTACTGGAAGAGAAATAAGAGATCTTCTCGGACTTAGGTCTTCTGACTTTACATGGGAACGAGTGGGAGACACGATTAACGTGGTAACAAAAGGGTACGGACATGGAGTTGGGATGAGCCAATATGGAGCAAATGGAATGGCGGAAGATGGTAAGGCGTACGCTGATATTGTGAAACATTATTATCAAGGTGTCGCGATTAGTGAGATGGAGAACTACGTGACAGATTATACGGCGCAAAGGTAAAAGAAAGACCGCTACTGCGAAGTAGCGGTCTTTTTCTGTAGAGACCTTAAGACCTTAGTTAAAGAAGGGAAGTTTAAATTTTTTCTGTTGTTTTCCAAGCAGAGCACTCCAATTTGATACAAAGGCTTTTTCTCGGAAATCTTTCTCGACGTCAATCGTACCAAAATCCATATCCTTTACTTGTACCATTGCTTTTGATAGAGCTTCAATATTGTTTTTCTCAACGATTAGTCCATTTTCATGATCCTTGACTAAATCTCTCGGACCATATTTAATATCGTAAGCCACAACAGGGCAGTCATTATTAAGACTTTCCATAATCACGAGCCCAAATCCTTCATACTGACTTGGGAGGAAAGAAGCTTTGGCTGATGCAAAGACACCTTCTGGATCATCGGTTAATCCTTTTAAAGTTACATGGTTTTCAAGCTTGTATTCTTTAATTTGCTCTTCAAGATTTTCTTTTACCGGTCCTTCTCCATAAATATCAAGCGTAAAGTCGGATAGCTGTTCTTTCGCCAGTTGATACGCTTCAATTAAATGGTCAGGTTGTTTCACATCGGTTAACCTGCCGATAAAAACAAATTTATTTTCCTTCTTAACACTCCTGTTTCGAGTGGAAGGAGCAATGGAATGCGGAATGATGCTGATTTTTTCATTGTTAAATATATGATGAGAAAGATCTTTTTTCTGTTCATGAGTTAATGCAACAATATGATCGACGTCATCCGCATGCTCAATCAAATACTGATAAGACGACTTAATGTCATGAATGTCTTCGCTTTGTAGATGTGTATTATGAAGGATAGCGATTTTCGTTACGTCATTTCCCTTCATCTCACACATTGGTTTATCAAGAAGGCGAGCATCATTAATAACGGTCGAACCGTCTTCAATCATGTGCTCAAGGCAATAGCGGAAGAAGTCTTTTTCCGTTTTGAATTCTAGAATGTCTTGTCCGCTAAAGAGATGCATGCGAATCAATTTATTTTCATTTGAACCATCATACGTTTTGTTTACATAGGCATAGCCAGCGTCATCATAATAGATTTCTTCAAGCTTATTTGTCGTTCCTTGCTTGTAGTTAATCTTTCTGTGACATTTCCCAAGGCTATTAAATTCTTTTCTACAAGCGCGTTTACGGTTGTAAGAATCCATAAAGTCGATAAATTTCAAAGAGCCATCTTCTGTATCATAGTTTTTATAAAGAACATATTCTCCGTTTTCAAAAAAGCGATAGGCTTTATTTTTCTTTATTTCACGATAGGTAAGTCCTTCTTCTTCGATCGGCTGCTCAACTTTATTACCAGAGTAAGAACGATTGGCGAGATAATCGTAAATGTTAATCATTTTTACCGAGCGCGGGACTTTATTCTGGCTATAATATTGCTCATAGATATCTCCGTAGTAAGGGTTATAGTTTGTCGTAATAATCGTATATGCCATGTCAGCTTGCTCAACTAACTTCTTCGTGCGGTCAAGGAGGGACTTTGTTCTGCCTCCATATTGCTCAGGCAGTGTTGACGTAATCACGTAATTCATAAATGGTTAATCCCCTTTAATATCATTTTGATTAAATCAAAATAGATTTTGTTGTCAAAAGCGTATAAAGGTTATATACCCTATTGCCTAAGGAATCATTCTTACAAATAGATAACAAAATAGATACAAGAAACACTTACATAATGAGTAAAGAACTGGGTAATTAGATCAGTGATATCATGCGTTTATCCATTAAGGAATGCAAAGAAATTTCAAATCCATGCATAAAAGAAACCCCTTTGTCGAAAAATAAATAGAACTTTTTTTCGTAAGAGGTATATAAATCTCGCAACCTGACCACAATGTTGCTGAGGTGATGAACAAATGGGAGACGAAAAACAACGATCTCATCCTGTTGAAAAAAGCGCTTCTAAATGGCAGAAGCTAGCAAGAAAACGTTGGATTTATCCAGCAGTCTATCTTGGTTTTGCAGCAATTGTTCTTGCAACCGTTCTATGGATGCAAGGCGGGCAAGAAAATGCAAAAGATTTAAGTGGAATTGATGAAGAAAGAAGTGCCTTTGACACAAATGAAGAGTCTGTCCCAGTTCTAGGTGATTCAGAAGTCTTTAAAGTACCTGCATCCGAAGATAGTGGCGTATTTGTGCAGAAACAATTCTATGACACATCAGCTAGCACGGAAGAACAACAAGCAGCCCTTGTTTTCTATAATAATACCTACTACCAGAACGCAGGAATCGACTATGCTAAAGAAGATGGCGCTAGTTTTGATGTCAAAGCCGCGATGAGTGGTAAGGTTGTGAAAGCAACGAACGACCAGTTACTTGGAAATGTTGTTCATTTAGAACATAACGATGGTGTTGTGACTGTTTACGAATCGCTTGAAGCTCTTGATGTAGAACAAGGCGATACTGTAAAGCAAGGCGATAAGCTTGGTACAGCTGGAACAAACACGTTTGATACAGACGCAGGTGTCCACGTACACTTTGAAGTACGTAAAGATGATGTGCCAGTTAACCCACTTGATGTGTTAAATCAGCCTTCTTCAGCAGTCGAAGCGCCAGACGCTGGTGATGAAGTTTCAAACCCATCAGCCTCAGAAGGTACTGACGTTGAGAATCAGGACAACAGTACAGAATCCGAAATGGATGCTGAGAATGACGCCGAAGAAGATGCAAACAGTGCTGACGAGGATCAATCCGACGAGCAAAAAAGCAACGAGCAGAAATCGGACGATCAAAAATCAGATACAAAGGATTCAGAATAACAGAAGTCCCCGAGTGATCGGGGGCTTTTTGTATGGAATGAAATCGGACACCATTCGACCTTTCCCGGGAAATAGCGCTATCATTCCTTATCGATTGGAAAGATTCGCTTTTTTGTGTCGGGAATACAGGTCTATTGTCATACTGCTATATACAATTGCTGGTAAATTAGTCTCATTGACTTCCTAGTATAGTAGAAACATAATGAGAAGTGTATTTTGGAAAATTCAGATAATTTAACAAGGAAGGAGAGACTACTTATTTTATACGTGTTCCTAGCTGCTGCTATAGTCTGTTTAATTTTCACAATCAAAAAGCGAAAAGGCGTTTATTTACTAGTTCCAATTGCGCTAATGGGAATCTATTTTGTCATTGAAATTGCTAGAGTTCCGCTTGGCTTTGTCGAAACGATCGAACTTATTTTTAACTTAAAATAGTTAGGAGGTTCAATTATGAAAAAGATTGATAAGAAAATTGCGGATGCCTACTTTCATGCAAGAGTAAAGTTGATTTCCATCTTGCTTTTTTTCTGGTTTGCTGTGTCTTTTGGAATGGTACTGTTTGCTGAAACGCTTGCGAAATATACGTTTAACGGGTTCCCTCTTCATTATTTTATGGGCGCGCAAGGTTCGATTGTCGTCTTCATTATTTTATTATTTGTTAACGCTTACATATCGGATAGGATTGATCAAAAGTATGGGTTAGTCGAAAAGCGAGTTAAAGCAGCGAAAGGACAAACCTTACAATCTTAAGGGGGATAAGGGATGGATACACAATTTCTAGTATCACTTTTACTCATAGTTGCATCATTTGGTCTATACATTGGGATTGCCGTCTTTAATCGCGCACGTCAAACCTCCGAGTTCTTCGTAGCCGGTCGAGGCGTACCCGCGATATACAATGGCATGGCGATCGGAGCGGACTGGATGAGTGCTGCTTCATTCATCGGTCTTGCTGGAACGGTTATGGTACTTGGCTATGATGGGCTCGCTTATATTATGGGCTGGACAGGCGGTTATTTACTGTTAACCTTTCTATTAGCACCGCAATTACGGAAATACGGGCGTTACACGGTTCCAGAATTCATTGGCGATCGTTTTCAAAGCAAAACGGCCTTAGTCATCGCGGCGATTGCGACCATCATTATTAGCTTTACCTATTCGATTGGTCAGTTAGCAGGGTCTGGCGTGGTGATCGGGAGGCTATTTGAAGTAGATGCCAAAGTGGGCGTTATGATTGGGGTCGTCATTATCGCAATCTATGCGACATTTGGTGGAATGAAAGGAATTACGTGGACCCAGGTGGCTCAGTATATTATTTTAATTCTGGCCTACTTAATACCAGTTATTTTCATGTCACTTCAAATTACGAATAACCCGATTCCGTGGCTAAGCTACGGAAATGTTGTATCAGAACTTGGTGAATTAGATCGAGAGCTCGGAATCTCTGAGTATTTTGCACCGTTTGAATCAGCTTCAAAGTGGCAATTTATTGCCCTTATGTTTAGTTTAATGGCCGGAACAGCTGGGTTGCCGCACGTTATCGTTCGCTTCTATACCGTATCTACCATGAAAGCGGCGCGGTGGAGCGGCGCATGGGCGCTACTTTTTATCGGTCTTCTTTATTTATCTGCTCCTGCCTATGCGGCTTTTTCACGCTTTATTTTGATGAAGGAAGTCGCAGGCAGTCCGATCGATTCTTTACCTGCCTGGACCGAAAAATGGGTGAACACCGGTCTTTTAACAATGGCTGATACGAGTGGGGATGGCATTCTTCAGTGGCAAGAGATTGCGATCAGCAACGACATTGTCGTCATGGCCACACCTGAAATTGCTGACTTAGGCATATTAGTGATTGGTCTCGTCGCAGCAGGAGCGATGGCCGCAGCGTTATCGACAGCTGGAGGGTTACTGATTGCGATTTCCTCTTCATTTTCTCATGATATTTACTACCGCATCATTAATCCTAGAGCAACGGAGCGGAAGCGGATGTCTGTTGCGCGCTGGTCTATTTTGATTGCGACGATTGTAGCGGGAGTCGTGGCATTAAATCCACCTGGAGTAATCACGCAAATTGTAGCGTGGGCTTTTGCACTTGCTTCAGGGACGTTCTTTCCAGCACTTATACTCGGGGTGTGGTGGAAGAGAGCGAATGCACCAGGTGTTATTGCTGGGATGATCGTAGGATTATTGGTCACCTTAACGTACATTTTCCTTGCAAAGTACGGAGGCTTTACGATTTTAGGCATTATTGACACTGGAGCAGGAATCTTCGGTGCTACTTCAGCCATCTTAACAAATGTGATCGTGTCATTGAGTACAAAACCACCTTCTGAGAAGCTTCAGGATGAGGTGATGGATCTCAGGTATCCTGAACAGCTTACATTCAAAGATGGAGAGGTATGGAAAGACGATGAGGTCATCTAAAAGAAGAATCTCCAGTTCTAAACTGGAGGTTCTTTTTTCTTGTTTCGGAACATACAAAAAACCAACATGGTCCATTTAAAAGAATATTTAAATAAAATCCCTTGTCCCTCTTGACTTTTTGGAATATAACCACCTTTGCTTTAATAAAATGTTACAAAACTTAGTAAATGAGGGGCAGAGGTGAGAAGTTGTGGTAAGGCTTCGAAGTATTCTTGCATGCAATACTCCTGACATCATGTAGGTCACCTGATGACTAGAGCTTCGTAGCATGATCACTTTATCAGTCTCATTTCGCATCTCTCACATCCAATTTAGGGAGGCGAGTGGTGTGCACGATTACATCAAAGAGCGAACCATCAAGATTGGAAATTACATCGTGGAGACTAAGAAAACGGTGAGGGTGATCGCAAAAGAATTTGGCGTTTCTAAAAGTACCGTTCACAAGGATTTAACAGAACGACTTCCCGAAATTAATCCGGACCTCGCCAATGAGGTGAAGGGCATTCTCGAGTATCATAAATCGATACGCCATCTCCGCGGCGGCGAAGCAACGAGAATAAAATATAGAAAGGATACGGAAAAAGAAGAAGCTGTCAAATAATGCGCCTAAAAACGACAATTTTTTCTAAATACTTTCTTCCTGTTTCTTAATTTATGGTACAATATACTAATGGATACGTAGTTTAAACATACTAGTACTGAAACTATAGATGAGTGTTAGAATACAGGGAGGATACGTCATGTTTTCACGTGATATTGGGATCGATTTAGGTACGGCGAACGTACTGATTTATGTGAAAGGCAGAGGCATTGTTTTAGATGAACCGTCTGTTGTAGCACTAGACACGGGTACTGGAAGAGCGCTTGCTGTTGGTGAAGAAGCAAGACAAATGGTTGGTCGGACTCCTGGAAACATCGTTGCAACGCGTCCACTTAAGGACGGCGTGATCGCAGACTTCGATATTACAGAAGTGATGCTAAGACATTTCTTGAACAAAATTAATGTAAAAAGCTTTCTATCAAAGCCGCGTATTTTAATTTGTACGCCTACGAATATCACATCTGTTGAGAAGAAAGCGATTAAAGAAGCTGCTGAAAAAAGCGGTGGGAAACAAATTTTTCTTGAAGAAGAACCAAAAGTAGCTGCAATTGGCGCTGGCATGGATATTTTTCAGCCAAGCGGTAATATGGTTGTGGACATTGGCGGTGGAACGACAGATATCGCAGTACTTTCAATGGGCGATATTGTCACCGCCTCTTCCATTAAAATGGCAGGGGACAAGTTCGATTACGAAATCCTGGATTATATCAAGAAAACGTATAAGCTTCTCATCGGGGAGCGAACAGCAGAACAAATTAAGATTAATGTAGCAACGGTATTTCCAGGCGGCCGGAATGAAGAACTTGATATTCGTGGACGAGACATGGTATCAGGGCTTCCACGGACAATCACTGTAAAATCGGATGAAATTCAGCAGGCCCTTCAAGAGCCAATCTCCCACATGGTGATGGCTGCTAAGAGCGTCCTAGAACGTACACCTCCAGAGCTTTCAGCGGATATTATCGACCGTGGTGTCATTATGACAGGTGGAGGCGCATTACTTCACGGGATCGATCAGCTCTTTGCTGAGGAGCTTATGGTTCCAGTTCTCGTAGCAGAAGAGCCAATGAGCTGTGTGGCAAAAGGGACAGGCCTTATGCTTGAACATATTGACAAGATTGCTAAGAAAAAATTAATCTAAATTTGAACCGAAACTATTCGTAAGGGTGTAATCATAATGGCGAACAACCATGAAAAGGTGAACCAGGCCTCTGAAGAAAAAGTCATTCTTAATAAAGAGGTCGCACAAACGAATAAGAATCACGACGAGCAAGAGCGTAAGCCAAAGGTGCGGTTAATCCCCATCTGGCTACGCCTTCTTCTCGTTGCCCTCTTGCTCATGGCATCACTTCTTGCAGGCGCGATGATCGGTTACGGTGTAATTGGTGATGGTAGCCCTGGCGATGTGTTTAAAAAGAGTACCTGGGTGAAGATTAGTGAGATAGTAAAAAAAGAAGAGTAACAGATAGGAGAATAAGATATGTTAGATAGTCAGGAAATTAAAAAGATTATCCCGCATCGCTACCCTTTCCTTCTTGTTGATCGAATTCTTGAAGTAGAAGAAGAAGTACGCGCGGTCGGTATTAAGAACGTGACAGCAAATGAAGAATTCTTTAATGGCCATTTCCCGGACTACCCGGTTATGCCAGGAGTTTTGATTGTAGAAGCACTTGCTCAAGTAGGGGCAGTGGCGATGCTTAAGAAAGAAGAGAACCAGGGGAAGCTTGCTTTCTTTACAGGCATTGATAAATGCCGTTTCAAAAGACAGGTAAAACCAGGTGATCAGCTTCGTCTTGAAGTGGAAATTATCCGCATTAAAGGACCGATTGGCAAAGGAAAAGCAACAGCCACTGTTGATGGTGAAGTTGCTGCTGAAGCTGAAATTATGTTTGCTCTTAAGTAAGCCAAAAGAACGAATCCTCCCTTCTTCTGTCAGTATTTTGACACAAGAAAGGAGGATTGTTTTTTAGATCTAGAACGGAATTATTGACGGCATGTTAACCACTTATACGTATTGTAAAACCATAATAGAGACTATGTAAATTTCAACATTTTCCCTTTTTGACCTGATATGATTTACTCAACCGTTAATTAGTAGCGGTAAACTTATCGAGTTCAGGGAGGGATTTTGGAAATGAATAACAAGAAATTCATGCTCAAAATTGCAACTTCGTTAGTAGCTGTTATGTTAATCACAGCGTGTAGCAGTGGTGAAAATGATTCAGAGAACGGCAACAACTCTATGAACAATGGTAGTAACACCGAAGAGCCCGCAGCTAACGAAAACTCCGAGAACTCTGCTGAATAAGAACTTTCTCTCCTGTCCATCCTGGACAGGAGTTTCTATTTTTCCGGCTCGCTTTTTCCATGATGCATTTGCCACTTTTTAAACTCTAAATAATCTGCAAAATCTTCTTTTGTAATGCCAGAGCGCATGGCTTCTTCGATCAATTCTTTCCATTCTGTATCAAGCACAGGTTCCTCATGATCTTCTTCAAGAATGAATACCTCAATCGGTACTTTAAGTTCTGCTGCAATTTTTTCAAGAAATTGAATAGAGGGATTCGCTTGTTGATTCCGTTCGATGGAACTTAGATAGGACTTTGCAACGCCTGCTCGCTTCGCTAATTCCGTCAACGACAATCCCATTCGATTCCGATAAAGTTTAATTTTTTCACCGATCATCCCTTTACCTCGACTTTATCATTATTTAATGAATTAATTTTATCAAGAACGTATTGTTCTGTAAACAGAACAATAGTCATAGATTTTAACTATAAACACTAATATAAGAAATAAAATTGCGAAAAATTAAGAATAGCGAAGGATTTATAAGTAAATAGCAAGTTTATCCAAAAAATTAGTTTAAAACGAAGAATTTTCACTCTTTTTAATCTTCCAAAATAAGACTATATTAGATGTACATTCTAAATAAAGAACAAAACGTTCTTTATTAGTGTCGGTTATTGCTGAATTTGATTAGGGGGATGGGGAATGAGAACGTATACTGACGAAAAATTGGATCAGGAATGGGTGACCCTTATGTCAATCGCAAGAAATATAGGTTTATCTAAGGAGGAAGTGAAGCGGTTTTTAATCAATTCCTCAAAAAAGTAAGGAGGAATGATGGTGATTAAGTTAGGTGAGGGGACTTTTGTATCCTATATACTAGGGAAAAGGATCAAAGTGATTGCGATTGATGAACAAATCGGCAAGCTTTATATTAACGATGAATATAAAGGAAAATGTGATCTGTCTTTTATTCTAAAGAAAATACACAGTCTCGAATATAAAGAACAGGACATCAAAGGACTGATTGAAGATGAACAGAAGATGTATGAGGAACTAAGTAAAATTATTAAAAACCAAACCATTTCACCTCATTATGAGTGATGGGAAAAGGATCGCAATGTTTCATCAGGCTTCCCCGGTTTACTCGCTAGATTTGTGCTTGCGCGACCTTATTTTAAAATGAAATAAGAGCCTACCAAAAGGTGTCGGCTCTTGCATGACACTTTATTGATGAGGCCCCTGCTTTGCGCGCCATTTATTAAATTCAAGAAATTCCTTGAATTGATCTTTACTAACACCGGACTCCATAGCTTCCTTCACTAACTTCTTCCATTCTGCATCTAATTCACTTTGATGAATGGGATCATCCCCTTGAAGAAGTACTTCAACTGACACGTCCAAAACATTCGATATTTTATCTAAAAATTGAATAGAGGGATTTGATTGTATATTTCGTTCAATGGAACTTAAATACGATTTAGCAACGTTGGCGCGCTCTGCTAGCTCTGAAAGTGATAACCCTTTGCGTAAACGATACTTTTTAACTTCTTCTCCGATCACGTCTATCCCTCCGATACTTCGACAAAATCCTTTATTATTATTAATTATACCAGTATGTTTTTGTTCCGTAAATAGAACGAAAGCGGCATAATGCGATGCCGCTTTCGTTAAAGTTACTTTCCGTTTTGATGAAGAAATGATTTTATTTCGTTAATATCCATGCCAAGCTCTTTCGCTTCAATGATTAGTGCAATCCATTCTTCATCAAGCTTTTCCTCCGTATGTACGCCCATGTAACTCCTCCTTCAACTCATTCCAGGTAGTTCAGCCATCATAGAAGCTTTACAAAAAACCTTCCTTAGATCCGTTTACTTTGCGTCCACTTTTTTTCAAAAATGGTTGCCCTTTTCTGGAGGATACTTTGTACGATTAACGAGTGGTAACGAAAATAACTACTTTTATCATAGGACATTCAACCTAAGAAAGGTGTAGAAATTTGTAAAAAATAACAATTGTTTATGACTTTTTTTGTAATAAACTCGCTGAATATAGCTTTATTAAGAGAAGATTTTTTTGTAGATACATACTTTTTAAAGAGATGGCAATAATACCATTATTACAGCTACGAGGAGGAATAACGTTGAAAAAGTGGATGCTATCACTATTTACTTGTTTGCTCGCTTTGAACATGGCGGCATGCTCAAATGCAAATGAAGAAGAGGGACCAGTTGAAGACCCAGAAATGCAGGAAAATGCTCCTGAGGATGAAGAGAACGTGAATGAAGACGATGGGACAATTGATCAAGAAGATGACGATACGATGAATCAGGATGGGAAGCAAGAAGGCGATCAAGATGAAGATGGCAACATGGAGGAAGGCGATATGGACGACGCCGAGAAGCAGCAGAATGATGAAACGGAAGATCAGCAATAAGAGGCCTATACAGGTCTCTTTTTTTTGTTCATATTGATGATTCAAAAATGCTTATATATAATGATATTATATATAATTTACATCATTATTTATAAAACGTCTTTTATTCATTATCATATAAAAGGTTTTAATACTATTCGAAAAGGGTTGGGGCAAATGGAAGAAAAAAAATCAAGTAAACAGTCGTTAGTCTCATTAAAGGATAAAGTTAAACAAAAACTAAGAGATGAGATTATTTTAAACAATCTAAAACCTGGTGATCGAATAGTGGAAACAGAAGTAGCAAAGAAATTTGGAATAAGCCAAGTTCCTGTTCGAGAGGCATTGAGAGGATTAGAAGAAGAAGGGCTTATTCGCACGGTTAAGTATAAAGGAGCTTTCGTTACTGAAATTGATAAGGTGGAAATGTACCATATATTTTCAATGAGAGCTGAAATTGAAACAAATGCACTAGAAATTATTTTACCTAATTTGAGAAAAAGAGATATAGGTGAACTTTATGACATTGTGGATCGAATGAAGTTCGGTAAGCCAGAATATTTACTGCAGTCTGATTTGGATATGGAGTTTCACCGAACCATTATTCAGTGGTCCAAAATAGAAGTCTACACTAGAATATGGAGTATGCTGACTGGACATATCAGGAGGTATATTACAGCGCTTAATCCTAAAGTTCAGATCCTTCCTGAGGAAGTTTATAAATATCATCTAGACCTGGTAAAATTAATGGAAAAAGGTGATGTGGAAGAGGTTCAGGAAGCGTTTAGAGAACATATTATGAAAATGGTTAAATAAAAAAATTGATAAGGAATTATTTAAAAAGAAATCAACAAAATAGGCTGGGATATATATATATTACTTTTTTATATATAATCCCCTAGACATGCCCTTAAATATTATATATAATCATAGTGTATTATATATAATATTTAAGGGATTTTATTATTTAACAAATAAAAGGTATTACTTTCAGTAAACCTTTGCTTGGTTTGTAAGCGCTAACATTTAGGGCGGGTTGCTGGTTAACCTACATAGGGAGAGTTTTGTTTGAAATTTGGTAGATACAGTAATCGACCATTGCTGTTTTATACAATTTTATTAACCTGGAGGGAAAAAGATGGGGAGAAAGTTTAAGGGTATTTCAATTTTCTTGTTAACAGTCATTCTTACAATCAGTCTAACAGGGTGCGGTGCGAGCGAAAGCGGCACATCAGCAGGGGATGGAGAAACAATTACGCTTAAGTTAGGACACAATCAACCTACTAGCTCCCAATTTCATGCTGGTGCTGAGAAATTTGCAGAACTAGTTGAAGAAAAGACAGAAAGCAAAGTAGAGATAGAAGTATACCATGATAGTCAGCTAGGAGATGAGGGTGAACTGGCAGAAGGGACCAAGATGGGGACTGTTGATATTTCTTTAGTTGCTTCAGGAAGCGTTACAAAATATTATCCGAGATATTCCATATTCGATCTTCCCTTTCTTTTTAGAGACGCAGAACACGTAGATAAGGTTTTGCAAGGAGAAGTTGGAGAACTACTTGCCAAAGAGGCTGAAGAAAAGGGTGGCATCAAAGTCATGAGTTATTGGGAATCGGGTTTCAGACATTTTTTGAATAGTGCTAGACCTATTGAATCCCCTGAAGATCTTAAAGGATTAAAGATTAGAACACCAGAATGGCCAGTATTAATTTCAACCACAGAAGCTTTGGGGGCAAACCCTGTGCCGATGCCATTTTCTGAATTATATATGGCTTCCCAACATGGTGTAGTAGATGGTCAAGAAGGACCAGTATTCGCAATTAAAAGCTCAAAGATGTATGAAGTACAGGACTATATGGTCCTTGATGGGCACACTTATACATCGATGTTGCTAATTATGAACCCGAAGAAGTTCGATAAGCTCCCTGCCGATATTCAAGAATCGTTGATGGAGGCTGCGAAGGAAGCTGGAGATTATGAAAGAAAATTAATCCGTGATAAGGAAAAGGAAGAAATTAAGTTTCTTGAAGATACTGGGGAGTTACAGATTGAAAAGGACCCGGATAAAGATGCATGGAGGAAGTCTGTACAGTCTGTATACGACGAGTACGGTAAGGAATTTGGAGAAGATTTAATTCAAAAAATCATTGATACAAAATAACGCATCTGGGGCGAATTTAAAAGCGCCCCTTCTGTTATTTTATTATTTTTAATCAGGGGGGAGAAATTTGAATAAAAGTGCCGCAGTAGGTGATCGAATAGAAAGCATATTGGGGAAAGTCATTTTAATTTTAATGTTAGTCCTTGTGACTCTGGTGTTTATGCAGGTCGTTCTCCGATATGTTTTTTCAAGCGGAATGGTGTGGGCCGAAGAGCTCGAAAGATTTATATTTGTGTGGTTAATGTTCTTGGGCATAACGATGGGGATCTATAAACAAAGACATATCGCGATAACATTTGTTGTTGAAAAGATTGAGAAGTATTTTAAGGGAGTGAACCTGGTTATTCACATCATCACGGGGGCATTCTTCTGTGTGCTAACCTGGCAAGGGACTTTGTTTGTGATTGAAAACTTTTCAGGAACCGCTTCGGTATTGCCTATTGGAATAGGTTATATTTATTCAATTATTCCCCTATCAGGTATTTTTGCGATTATCTTTATTATTCTCATAAACGTTAGGGGGAAGGGAAATTTATGATAGCGCTTTTATTTATTTCGTTTTTTCTACTCCTTATTTTCGGTGTTCCAGTAGGTATTTCTTTAGGTGTAGCATCTATTTTCACAATATTGTATGAAGGTTCAATTCCGTTATTAGTCGTTCCACAAAAGATGTTTATTTCAATGGATAGTTTTACGTTATTAGCCATTCCTTTCTTTATGCTGACAGGTGTCATTATGGATAAAAGTGGACTAACACAAAAGCTTGTAAACTTTGCTGACTCGATCATTGGATGGACAAGAGGTGGAATGAGTTATGTAAGTGTTTCTTCGGGTATGCTGATGGGGGGGATATCTGGCTCAGCGCCTGCTGACACGGCTGCTTTAAGCAGTGTCATGACGCCAAGCATGGTGAAAATGGGCTTTCCTGCAAGGTTTGCAGCTGCTCTACAAGCGGCATCAGGTTCGATCGGAATTATTATTCCCCCGAGTATACCAATGGTCGTCTTAGGTGGAATAGCAAGCATATCAGTTGGAAAACTTTTTCTAGGTGGGATTATTCCAGGGTTACTAATTGGTATCTTGCTTATGGTAGTGTCCGGATTTATTTGTTCAATAAAAAACTATGGATCTTCTGAAAAGAAAAGATTTTCTATTATTTATTTTATAAAGAGTTTTAGAAAAGCAATCTTACCTCTAATGGCGCCAATTATCATTGTGGGAGGGATTTTAACCGGGATTTTCACACCTACTGAGTCTAGTGTTATCGCAGTAGTCTATACGCTAATTCTAGGTTTGGCCGTCTATAAAAGCATAAAATTAAAAGATATGACTGGAATTTTTGTTGAAGCAATTATCAGTTCTGGAAATGTGTTGCTTATCATTGCAGCTTCATCTTTGTTCAGTTGGATTCTCATAAGTCATAATTTCCCGCAGATTTTAAGCAACCTTATTTTGAGTATATCAGATAACCCTATTTTTATTATTTTAGTTATCAATGTCATTTTCATAGTCGGTGGGATGTTTATTGAGGGACTTGCTTTATTGATCATGTTTGTCCCTATTATGTTACCGATCGCTATGAGCGCTGGCATGGATCCTGTTGTTTTCGGTGTGATGATTGTTATTAATATCGCGATCGGAACGTTGACTCCACCAGTAGGAGTTTGTTTATTTGTGGCATGTTCGTCTTCAGGAGTAAAACTGGATCACGCTATGAAGAGTGCAGTCCCATTTGTAGGAGTCTTATGCGTTGCGCTATTACTTATTGTCTTTTTCCCGACGCTCGTTACCTTCATACCGAATTTAATTGAGTAGTGGTTATTAGAAATCGCATAGTTTACTAAAAAGGAGAATGAAAATGAGTTTACAATTATTTAATCTACAAGGAAAGGTAGCTGCTATTACAGGGGCTACAAGAGGGATAGGCAAATCAATGGTAGTAGCATTAGCAGAAGCAGGAGCAGATATTGCTCTCCTTCAAAGAAACCCAGAGCAACTAGACATAAAGAATGAAATAGAAACTCTAGGAAGAAAGTGTGTAATTATACCGTGCGATTTGGAAGATCAAGATCAGGTGAAGGAAGCAATTCCTAATGTCATCAATCATTTTGGTAGAATCGACATTTTGATCAATAATGCTGGAATTCAAAGAAGGTCACCTTCTATCGACTTTTTGGAATCAGACTGGGACGATGTGATTGATATTAATCTAAAGGCTGTTTGGCTTCTGTGCCAGGAAGCTGGTCGATATATGGTGCCTGAAGGGCATGGGAAAATTGTGAATCTGGCTTCTTTACTTTCTTATCAAGGGGGAGTTACTGTACCAGCTTATGCGGCGGCTAAAGGTGGTGTGGCTCAGTTAACGAAGGCACTCTCAAACGAGTGGGCAAAACATAACGTGAATGTAAATGCGATTGTTCCGGGTTACATTGCGACGGATATGAATACGGCAATATTAGAAAATGCTACCCGTAATGCCCAAATACTAGATCGCATTCCAGCGGAGAGGTGGGGTGACCCAGAAGATTTTAAAGGGACGATTTTGTATTTAACTTCCGCGGCGTCTGATTATGTACATGGACATCTATTGGCAGTAGATGGAGGATGGTTAGGTAGATAGAATGAGAGAGGCAGAAAAATGTTCCGTTTATCGATAGTTGATAAACGGAACATTTTTTGTTCGATCATTTTCTATTATCTTTAAATAGATTAGCGCATTATACTTTTAAAGATTCACCACTATATGTGCAATGGACATTTCAAAACGCCTTTTTCCAATCAATTTATAGTATATACTGTTCGACGGTTCGATCAGACACTGCTAGTTTTTTGAAAAATAATGGGCTTAAAAAGCTAACTTGCGGGAATAGGCAAAAAAAAGGAGGTTATGAACATGAAAAAGGTGGCAGTGATTACAGGTGGAGGTTCTGGCATTGGAGAAGCGACAGCTAAGCGAATGGCGAAAGAAGGGATTCGCGTCTGTTTATTTGATTTAAAAGAAAGTCGTGCAGAAAAGGTAAAGGAAGCGATTATCAATGACGGGGGTGAAGCATTTGTCCTTGATGTTGATGTTGCCGATGAAGAACGGGTTACATACGGATTAAAGCAAGTTGTCAACGAATGGGGACGCATTGATATTCTTTTTAATAATGCGGGCATAAATGGGACGCTCAATCCAATAGAAGAAATGAAGGTAGAGGAATGGGATCAAACGATTGAAACAAACTTGCGAAGTACGTTTTTAATGGTGAAGCACACGATTCCTTATATGAAAGAAAATGGAGGTAGCATGATTATTACAAGCTCCATTAATGGCAATCGCACCTTCTCAAACTTCGGCATGTCGGCCTACAGTACGTCCAAAGCAGGACAAGTTGCTTTTATGAAAATGGCTGCGCTTGAACTGGCTCAGTATCGCATTCGTGTTAACGCGATTTGTCCCGGCGCGATTGAAACAAACATTGATCAGAATACCGACAAAAAAGAAAGTGTGGAAGACATCGAAATCCCGGTTGAATATCCTGAAGGAAGTCATCCGCTTGAGCAAAAACCAGGCTCTCCAGAGCAAGTAGCGGATGTGGTTTGTTTTCTAGCTTCGGATGCATCCAGTCATGTGACAGGAACAGCGATGTTTGTCGATGGAGCAGAATCGCTATTATAAAGGGAAAAACCTGGCTGTGAGTCAGGTTTTCTTATTGACGCCAGGAGATCGCCGGACTATCTTTGAAGAGAGGTGAAATGAATGTTTACAAAAGTCCATCATGTGGCCATTATTTGCTCAGATTATGAACGATCCAAAGAATTTTATACGAATACACTGGGATTAACAGTTATCGAAGAAACGTATCGAAAAGAACGAAATTCGTACAAACTCGATTTAGCTGTAGGGGAACATACTCAAATTGAATTGTTTTCCTTTCCTAATTCCCCTGAGAGACTGAGTTACCCTGAAGCGAGAGGTTTAAGGCACGTGGCGTTTGAAGCAACGGATCTTGATGAGGCGGTGCAACACCTTAAGGAAAAAGGCGTTTCATCACTTGAAAACATTAGACTAGATGAGCTCACAAACAAGCGCTTTACCTTTTTCGCTGATCCAGACGGCCTACCAATTGAACTATACGAGAAATGAAACAATATTCTAAAAATAGTTGATTCCTTTTAAAACCTGTGACAAAATAAAGAGTGAAAGCGCTTGCTTAATTATGGAATCGTTGGTTAATTTTTAAAGACAAGCGATTTCCTTGTTTTTAGCGTTTTGTGCAAACGGTTTCACATTTTCTTTAAGGGGGAAAAGGATGAAAAGGGGTAATCGAAGAAAACTTTCACTGTCACTCGTCATTATTCTTGTTATACAACTGCTTGCTGGGGCTATTCCAGGAACAGTGAAGGCAGCTAGTAGTCCTGTTATTGATGGAACGTCAGCTACGTTTATTTTCGAAGGAGATGGGAGCGAGGAATCGGTTCTTGTAGCCGGTGATTTCACTAATTGGCAGGAAGGAGCGCTACCACTCGAGAAGGTAGATGGTGTCTGGAAGTTAACGGTAGATGATTTATCCGATGGACTTCATCAGTACAAATTTATCGTGGGGGATGAATGGATGAAAGATCCTTTAAATCCAAATGGTAACGATAACAGTACGTTTACAATTGGTGAGACGACAGATGAACGGATTGTAACCCTTGTCGGTGATTTGCAGGACGAGCTTGGAGCTGCGGGAGAATGGGATCCAGCGTCTGAGGAAACAAAGATGGAAGCAAAAGGAGACGGATTTTACGAAATCTCTGGTGAACTTCCAGCTGGGACTTATGAGTATAAGGTAGCGATCAACCAATCGTGGGGAGAGAGCTATGGTGATGGTGCGAACAATTTTACATTAACGCTAGATGAAAAAACGAATGTAACGTTTTATTATCATGATGAAACGCACGCTATTGCGAACTCAACTACCTATACGCCGGTGACGACAGATAAACAACCACGACTTGTTGGTTCGATCCAACCTGCGATTGATGCAGGGGCTGAATGGAGTCCTGAACAGTCCACTGCGCTGTTCTGTGATGACGATTATGATAACATTTATTCCTTTTCGACAAGTGTTCCTAAAGGAAACTATGAGTATAAAGTCGTCCTTGGAGATACATGGGGAGAAGATTATCCAGCAGATAATGCAAAGTTAAACGTGATAGAAAAGGCAGACGTTACGTTCTTTTTTAATACAGAAACAAAAGAAGTAAGCACAGATTATACAGCGGAAGGATCAGATGGCGCCGTTTCTAAGGCAAGTCTTCTACATAACTCGTGGGAAGAAGCTTTTCGTGCTCCATTTGGTGCCGTGCAAGAAGGAAAGACGGTAACACTTCGCCTTGCCGCAAAAAAAGGTGATTTAACGAAAGCCGATCTTTATATTAAAAATCAAAATACAGGTACAAGTCTTCTCATTGCAATGGAAAAAGCCGCTACTTCTGACGGGAAAGATTACTGGGAAGCGACAGTAACGCCTGAAGAAAAGGGCCTTTACGGCTATAAATTTATCGTTCGTGATGGTTCTGCTAAAGCGGAATACGGAGAAGATACGAAGCAGGGTGAAGCAGGAAAAGCAGTGGATGCGAATGCAGAACTCTACCAATTAACGGTCTTTGATCCAGGATATGAAACGCCAGACTGGATGAAGGAAGCTGTTGTGTATCAAATTTTCCCTGATCGATTCTACAATGGAAACGAAGCGAATGACGATGCGAAGGAAACGGCGCGAGGTCCTGAACCAATTGAAGATCAAGAATGGGGAGAGCTTCCGGATAATCCTAGGCTTGCGGATAGTGCCAACTACGATGGTGATGGGATTTGGAGCAATGATTTCTTTGGTGGCGACATTAAAGGGATTCAGCAAAAGCTCGACTACATCCAATCACTCGGTGTTAATACGATCTATTTAAATCCAATCGCTAAGGCAGCATCAAACCATAAATATGATGCAACGGATTGGAAAGCGATTGATCCGATGTTTGGCACACCGGAAGAATTTAAAGCGTTTACGGATGAACTTGAGAAACGTGAGATGCATCTCATTATGGATGGGGTTTTCAATCACGTAGGTGACGACTCGATCTATTTTGACCGCTATGGCAAATACGATGTGGTCGGAGCTTATGAATACTGGTCTCGCATTTATGATTTGATGAATGAAGAAGGCATGAGTGAAGAAGATGCAAAAACAGAAGCGCGTAAACAGCTCGAGGATGAGGGCCAAACGTTTAATGACGAATACGGTTTCCACAACTGGTTTAATCTTAAAAATGAAAAAGTAACGGATGAAAATGGGAATGAACGTTACGATTACCAGGCATGGTGGGGATACGATTCCCTTCCTGAAATCAAAAGCATTGAAGGCGATGCCGTTGATTATGATAGCGAATTAAATAATGAAAAATTTGCGGACTACATTATGTATGACGAAGATTCTGCATCAAAATCATGGTTAACAAATGGAGCGTCCGGCTGGCGCCTTGATGTGGCGAATGAAGTAGATATGGAATTCTGGCGTGAGTTCCGTGATGAATTAAAGTCTGAAGAAATAGCTGGTGCTGGCGCGACGTTAAAAGAAGGTGAAGAGCCGCTTATTCTCGGTGAAATTTGGGATGATGCTTCGAAATACTTCCTTGGCGACCAATATGATTCAGTTATGAATTATCGCTTTGAAGGCGCCATTCTCGATTTCTTAAAAAACGGAAATGCAGCGAGTGCAGATGAGAAGCTGATGGCGGTACAGGAAGATTATCCTGCTGAAGCGTTCCATGCGCTTATGAACTTAATGGGATCACACGATACGCCGCGTGCCATCTATGTCCTTGGTGGCGGAACGGATACGTATGAGCGAGCAGAGTTTGATCCGAATTACGATCATGAGCTTGGCGTGCAGCGTCTAAAGCTAGCTGCCGTGCTGCAAATGGGCTACCCTGGTGCTCCGACGATTTATTATGGTGATGAAGCTGGCGTAACGGGTTCTAAAGATCCTGATGACCGCCGCACGTACCCATGGGGTGATGAAAATACAGACCTAGTAGAGCACTACCAAGCTGCAGGAGCAGTTCGTACTGATCATTCAGATCTTCTTGCATACGGGAAGCTTACAACGCTACATGCAGATGGCGATGTTTATGCATTTGCGCGTACGAATGAAGACGGTGCAGCAATCATTGCAGTGAACCGCGGCACGAAAGCACAGACGATCGATCTAGATGTAAAAGATGTTGTGAAAAATAAAATCTCATTTACTGATGGACTTGCGAAGGATTACAGCGTATCGGTAAAAGACGGTAAAGTATCTGTCACAATTCCTGCGATGACTGGCCGCATGCTAATTGCGGATCAAGGACAGAATTTTGAACTTCCGAAAGCACCAAGTGATTTAAAAGTCGCTACTGGAGAAGGAAGCGCTATTCTTTCATGGACAGGGGACGCGGCAAAATACAAGGTGTATCGCTCAACGCTTCAAGGAGCGATGTATGAAGAAGTTGAGGTGACAGAAGGCAATGACCTGACCGTCGACGGATTAACAAACGGCCAGGCCTACTATTTTGCTGTAACAGCAGTAGATGAAGATGGAAATGAATCAGTTAAGGTAGAAACGACGGAACCAACCATTCCACACATTGAGTGGAAAGAAGGAAAGTTTGAGATTTCTTCTGTAACCGCAATCGAAGACCAGGTGCTAGATCTAGCAAATACCTTTGCGATTGAAGCGGGTGTAAAAATCGACGGCGCTACAGAATCGAGCCTTGCAGAAGGCTTAATTGGAAAGCTTCAAGTCAAGCAGGGTGGCGAATGGCAGGAGTCGAAGGCAACCTATACGGGACAGGATGGAGCATTTAATAAATTTAAAGCTGATTTTCGTCCGATTGAAAAAGGGTCCTATGCTTATCGACTTGCTTTTTCAACCGACCGTGGTGCAACGTGGAAAACAACGAACACAGAAGAAGTGATGTTTACCCAAAATCAAGATGATACGAAAGCGCCAGCGGATGCGGTGAAACTAGAAGAGCCACTGAAGGAGTCAGGGCAAGTGATGTTAAACTGGAAGCTTGATGGAGCTGACGGTGCCTATCTTTTAGCGGTGGAGCGTAATGGCGAAAGACTTGAGCTAATCGAAAATGCAGAGACGATCACGTATACCGATTTTGCGGTAGAGAACGGAAAAACGTATACGTATCGCATCGTGGCGTATGATCAAGCAGGAAATCAAACTGCTTCGAATGAAGTGAAGATTACGCCAGACATTGTAATGGTGGACGTAACGTTTAAAGTGCATGCCCCTGAGGATACTCCGCTTAGCGCGAAAGTAACGATGCCAGGTGATCAAAATGGCTGGAGTACAAGCGCATGGGAAATGTCTCGTAACGGAGCGGTATCACCAGACTGGGAGATTCAAAAGTCTTTCCCAGAAGGGACGATTTTAACGTACAAATATGTAAAAGGGGAATCTTGGGAGCAAGAGGGCCTTGCCGATCATACACGTAACGATAAGTCAGATGATGACGTGAGCTACTATGGTTACGGAGCGGAAGGCACTGATCTTAAAGTAACGGTAACGAACCAGGGCAGTAATAAAATGGTCGTACAGGATGAAATTCTCCGATGGATCGACATGCCAGTTGTGGTGACTTCGCCTGAAAATGGAGCTGTTGTGGAAGGTGACAAGATTACGTTTAAAGGAAATGCGATTAAAGAAGGTAACCTGACGATCAATGGTGAAAAAGTGGCAGTAAATGATGATATGACATTTACGCATGAAGTGACGATTGAAAATGGCGAGAATGAAATTCCGATTACGATTGAACCATCAGAAGAAAATAAAACCGCGATCTTTAATAACGATGGTGGTGCGATTGGGAAAAACACGAAGAAATATACGTGGCAAGTGACTTCGAATGCTGGGGAAGCGGAGGCGAAAGAGCCTGTTCGGTTGTTTGGAGATGATCGCTATGCAACAGCCGTTGAAATATCTAAAGAAGGATGGGATGAAGCGGATACTGTCGTCATTGCACGAGGCGATAACTTTGCAGATGCGCTAGCTGGGGCACCGCTCGCGTATAAAGTGGATGCGCCGATTCTTTTAACGCGTGAAAAGGGACTTGATAAGTCTGTGATTAACGAAATTAAGCGCCTTGGTGCGAAGAAAGCCATTATTCTAGGCGGTACTTCGGCGGTGCCGAAATTTATCGCTTATCAGTTAGAAGGACTGGATTTAAAAGTAAAACGGATATATGGTGAAAATCGATTTGAAACAGCTGCGAATATCCAGGCAAGCCTTGGTGGTAGTCCTGATAAAGCGGTTGTTGCAAATGGAATGGACTTCCCTGATGCTCTTTCTGCCGCTTCTTATGCAGCAGAAAATGGCTACCCGATTCTGTTTACAAAGCAGGATCAGGTTCCAAAAGCAACTAAAGTAGCGCTTCGCAGTGTTGATCAGACGATCGTGGCTGGTGGCGAAGCAGTTATTAGTGAGCATGCGTTTAGCAAGCTACCGGACGCAACGCGCTATGCAGGAGATAACCGTTTTGGTACAGCGGCGTCAATTGCAACGGATTTGAATCCATCAACTCATGTGTTCATTGCAACCGGCATGGATTTTGCTGATGCTTTAACAGGTTCCGTTCTTGCAGCAAAACAAGATGCGTCGATGCTTCTTGTAAAACCAAATGAACTACCAGCAGAAACAGCGGAAGCCATTAAAGAACTTAAGGCTGACTCGTACACCATTCTCGGTGGCGAAAGTGCGGTTGGTAATGAAGTGGTGGAAGGATTGAAGTGATTGTTGATTGTGGTGTCTAATGGGGGTCAGGCTCGAGCCTGACCCCTCCAAAAGACAACACCCCAAAAGTGTCCACCTCAGGTGGACACTTTTTCATTAGCAAATTACCTTTAATAAGCTGAAAAGCTATGGTGGATATGGGTTTGCGGGATAAAGGAGTGTGAGGGGGTCAGGTTCGTACCTGACCCCCTCACACTCCTCTATTACCTCTCTCTTCATTTTCCTTCAAAACAACTAAAAAATATTTCTGAATAATTTATTAATTAACTATTCCCAAATTCTTGAAAAGTGGTATACTACAATTATCAGCCCCGCTATAGTAGAAATTCCCCATTTTCCTTGCCAAAGGAGTAATTCGAATGCCTCGTAAGAAACGAACCTGGTTTCCTGGTGCAAAGTATCATATTATCTGCCGTGGAAATCGAAAAGCACCATTGTTTGAAGAACGAATTGATCGTCAAAAGTATTTTCAAATTCTAGAACAAGCTCGTCTCACCTTTCCATTTCGCCTACACGTATACTGTCTCATGACTAACCATGTGCATCTCTCCATCGAAACCTTCGACCATCCCCCTGGTGAAATCATGAAAGTGATCAACTCCAACTATGCTAGATATTTCAACGACAAATATGAGTACACAGGCCACGTTTTTCAAGGTCGCTACAATGCTGAACTGCTTGATTCAATTGATTATGAAATTGACGTAAGTAAATACATTCACCTTAATCCAGTTAAAGCCCGAATGGTTGTAAAGCCAGCGGACTATATGTGGAGCAGTTATCGTGCTTATATTTCATATCGAAAGAATCCGCACGCTTACCCTGATTACATACTTTCACTGTTTCAAAAACCTTCTCGTGAAGCTTATCAGCGGTACGTCGAAAATGAAGAGCCGTTTTTACCACCAGACCTTGTGAAAGAATTGCCAGAATGGAAAGGAAAAAAGGTTTATCTGCTCTCCAATTTACCGCAGTAAATAAAGCGCCTTACTCTAAAATTTATAATGAAAGAGAAGTGAATGAATGGAGCGCTGGATCTGGCTAAGTTCGATTCCGTACGTGGGCCCTATAACGCAAAAGAAACTATTGGGCACTTTCGGAAATCCAGAACGAGTCTATAACGCCTCTCCATCTGAACTTAAGGAAGTAGGAATCTCTCGTCGTGCACGCGAAGCCATTGAGGCTACGCGATCTCTTGAGAAATCGAAGCGGATTCTTGAACTTGTTCAGCAAAAGGAGATCTGGCTTTTACCCCGGGATGACCCGCTATATCCGAGTTATGCAAAAGATGTTGCTGAATCGCCAGTTCTTTTATACGTCAAAGGTCATATCAAACCATGCTTACCTTCTGTCGGTATTGTTGGTTCTCGTTCTTGTTCCAATCACGCACGACGTGCTGCGGAAGAGTTATCCACCAGACTCTCAAGCCTGAGCATACCTGTCGTTAGCGGTCTCGCGAAAGGCATCGATTATGCTGCTCACACTGCCTGCCTCGCAAATAGTGGGCAACCGATTGCTTTTGTTGCAACTGGGGTTGATGACTGTTACCCGAAAGAGCACCGCTCGCTCTACGAAGCAGTCATTAATGAAGGCGCTGTCATCTCGCAGTATCCACCTGGCACAGCACCTACACCAAAACAATTTATTCAGCGAAACGCGTTAATCAGTGCATGGTCAAGTCATGTTGTGATCATGGAAGCTAACGTAAAAAGTGGTGCGATGACGACCGCTCACTTTGCTCGAAAGCATGCAAAAAAAGTCTTTGTTTTTATAAGCAATGACGCTCGATTTAGGCAGGGGACAAACTGTCTAATCAATCAAGGTATATGTCCTTATTATAGTTTTGAATCAATTGAAAATGAGATTATTCCTATTCTCTGAAACCATCAAACAATGAAAAACCTTCGCAAGCATTCCGTGATTTGATCCCTCAAGGATCTTCAAGAACATCTTTCCCTAACTAGAGCATGATGGATCCAACCCATCAGGGAAGTGATGTAAGAGAGAAGAAGATAAACCTGCCTCTTAACCACCTTATCGAGCCATCGATGGGGTGGTTTTTTAATGCACAAAACTAGTACTTTAGACTTGTGCGTTAGCGTGGGAGCACAACAGGGCTAAACTAGTAAACCTATTGGCATATATTAAATTTATATAATCTTTACAATGAGAAGCATTCAATAAAGGTCGCTTTTTATAATGAGTGGTGTCCCGTCAGCGCGGACAAATGGGGTGATAATAGTGGTTTTGTCTTTAAGGGGGGTCAGGCTCGAGCCTGACCCCCTTCATAAAATGTAAGCGCATTCTAAAGTTAGACAATTTACGCTATTTTTACACATATGAGTCGAAAGTTATTGTATACTGACAATTGGTGGGACTATCACCAAAATTAGACTACATATCCGGGGGGATGAAATTTGAAACGAAGGTCAACCAGTCGTTTTATTAGCTTTGCGCTAATATTCTCAATGGTTCTTAGTTTTTTCGCGGCTCCTGTTTCTCAGTATGCTTCAGCTGCTGATGAGACGTTTCAGGACTTAATCATTTCAGAGTACATTGAAGGCGGGAGCTATAACAAAGCGCTTGAACTTTTCAATGGAACAGGAAATGAACTTGATTTAGCAAATTACACTCTTGAACTTTACTCCAATGGGGAGACTGCTCCTAAGTATTCTTTACCTCTAGAAGGAAAACTTGCTGATGGAGAAGTGTTTGTCCTCGCCCACGATCAATCCATTCAGCCGATTTTAGATCAGGCTGATGTAACAAATCAATCCGTTGTGAATTTTAACGGAAATGATGTTGTTGTCCTCAAAAAAACAAACGTAGTGATTGATTCCATAGGTCAAATTGGTTCAGCTGACGATTTTGCGAAAGATATGACGCTTGTTCGTAATAACGACGTGAAATCTGGCGATACAGATGCGACTGATGCCTATGACGTTACAAGTGAATGGACGAAATACGCCAAAGACACGACAGACTACCTCGGTGCCCACCTTTCTGACGGCACTACTCCTGACCCGGAACCTATCAAACTCTCAACAATTACTGATGCTAGAAAAGTAGCAAACGGTACACAAGTGAAAATAAAAGGAACTGCCACTGCATCCTTTGAAACGGGTGGTCAAACAAACCTATTTATTCAGGATGACACTGCAGCCATTATTGTGCGTGCAGCAGGTATTACAGCTCAGCCTGGTGATGAAGTAACCGTAGAAGGCGCCATGTCAGATTATTATGGCATGCAGCAAATTCAAACAGACGCTTCTAAAGTTGTAACGACAACAGAAGACAAAGGTATTCCGTCCCCTCAGCCACTTACATCAACAGATCTTTCCAAAGAAAATGGTGAACAGCACGAAGCTTCGTTCACACAATTTAAAGACGTCATGATTAAATCAGTCGACAGCAACGGTAATTTCACGGCTGAAGACGCTACAGGCGAATTTGTTATTAAACCAGTCGACAAATCGCTACTAGAAGTAGGCAAAACATATGAACTCCTAAAAGGCGTTATCGATTATAACTTTAACGAATACAAACTCGTGCCACGTAGCGCAGCTGACGTCATCGAAAAAGCTTTCTCTGTAACAGCCAATCCTACATCAGGATCTGTTCTTGAAGGCGCGATGGTCAAGCTTGCGACAGCGGAAGAAGGTGCAACGGTTCATTACACAATGGACGGTAGCGAACCGACAGCTGAAAGCACAGCATACACAGCTCCAATTGAACTAACAGAAGATACAACAATCAAAGCCGTTGCAGCAAAAGACGGTAAAACAAGTGAAGTAGCAACATTCGACTACACCGTCCTAAAATCTGCTGACGGCATTAGCATTCACGATATTCAAGGTGCAGGTCACACTTCCCCGTATGAAGGAAAAGCTGTTACAAAAATTGCTGGGATCGTGACAGCAAAAGCCGGCAATAGCGCGTTTTACATGCAAGAAGAAAACCCTGACGATAACGTCGCAACTTCAGAAGGAATCTATGTTTACAAAAGCGGCGGCGCTGGCGTTAATGTAGGTGACAAAGTAGAGGTTGACGGTCAGGTGAAAGAGTGGAGAGAAGATGGTTATAGTGATGCAAAAGATCTTCTAACAACTCAAATTACAGCTTCAAACGTAACGGTTGTTTCTTCAGATAGCGCTTTGCCAAAGGCAATCGTGATCGGAGAAGATCGCACACCTCCAACTGAAATTGTAGAAGACGATGAAATGAAGACATTTGATCCAAAAACAGATGGACTGGACTTTTACGAAAGTCTTGAAGGTATGTTAATTGAGATTCCGGATGCAACGGTAACAGGTCCAGTGAAATACGATGAGCTTCCTGTTTACGTAAACGCAAGTGAAGATCAACTGTTCACTCGTGCGAACGGACTTCTTCTTTCTGAAGACGATCCTAACCCTGAACGTCTCCTCATTGACGTTGATGGCATTGATATTGACGTAACAACTGGAGATCAACTTGACGGTTCCGTTACAGGAAACGTGAGTTACGACTACAGCAACTTTAAAATTCGTCCAACGGGAACGTTCCCTACTGTTATTGACGGGGATACCGAGCGTGAAGTGACGACAATCGAATCAGCAAAAGGTGATTTAACGATTGCTTCTTACAACATCGAAAACTACTATCCGGGTGTTGGGGAAGAGAAAACAGGCAAGATTGCTGAATCGATTGTAAAGAACATGAAGACACCAGACATCGTTGGCTTAATCGAAGTACAAGATAATAACGGTCCAACAGATGATGGCACGACAAAGGCAAACGAGTCTTACGAAGCGATCATTAAAGCGATTGAAGAAGCAGGCGGCCCAACGTACAAGTTTGCTGATATCGCACCAACCGATAAAACGGACGGCGGTCAGCCGGGCGGAAATATTCGCGTTGGTTTCATCTATAATCCTGATCGCGTTGATTTCCCTGAGAAGGAATCTGGCGATGCAACGTCTTCCGTTAGCGTGGATGAAAACGGCCTAACGCTTAATCCTGGTCGCATTGATCCAACTAATGAAGCATTTGAAGATTCTCGTAAACCACTAGCAGCTGAGTTTGAATTTAACGGTGAAAAAGTGGTCGTTGTAGCGAATCACTTCAACTCAAAAGGTGGCGATGGCGCACTATTTGGCGCGGATCATCCTGTTGTTTTAGGAAGTGAAGCACAGCGCATCAAGCAAGCATCGATCGTAAACAACTTCGTAAATGAGGTTGTAACGAACATGGATGATGGCAACGTTGTTGTTCTAGGTGACTTGAATGACTTTGAATTTTCAAAGCCAATCGAAACGCTTGAAGGCGATGTTCTAACAAACATGATCAATAAGCTTCCAACAGAGCAACGTTACACGTACAACTATCAAGGTAACGCGCAAGTGCTCGATCATATTCTCGTATCTAACAACCTAGCAAAACGTACGATGATTGATAGCATTAACATTAACTCTGATTTTAGTGAAGCAGATGGACGTGCAAGTGACCACGATCCGGTTCTTGCGAAGATTCAAATGGAAAACAGCGTAGACCGTACTTCAGGAGAAACGCGTTATGAAACAGCGGTAGAAATTTCGAAAAAAGGTTGGGAAAGTGCAGAGACCGTCGTGATTGCAAGAGGCGATGAGTTCCCAGATGCCCTTGCAGGAGCACCACTTGCATACAAATACGATGCGCCAATCCTTTTAACCGAACAAAACAGGCTAAACGCAGCTGTTAAGAAAGAAATTGAGCGTCTTGGCGCGAAAAAAGCGATCGTTCTTGGTGGAACATCCGCAATTTCTTCTTACACGGAATATGAACTAAAAGGTCTTGGCCTGAAAGTAGATCGTATCGGAGGGGAAACGCGTTATGAAACAGCTGTGAACATTGCAGCGAAGCTTGACGGAACGCCTGAAAAATCGATCTTGGCGAATGCCTTTAACTTCCCAGATGCGCTTTCTGTTGCGTCTTATGCGGCGAAAAATGGCTACCCAATTGTGCTAACAGATGACGATAAGCTTCCAGCCGTATCGAAAAAAATTCTGAACGCGACAGACGAGCAAATTGTCGTTGGCGGAGAAACTACAATCAATGACAAAATCAAAGATAGCCTTTCAAATGCCGTCCGAATTAGTGGAGAAAACCGCTATGAAACGTCAGCTGCTATCGCAACCGTTCTAACTCCAGATGCAGATACAGCGATTGTAGCCACTGGTGTAAAATTTGCCGATGCGCTTTCTGGTTCTGTCCTTGCAGCAAAAGAGGATGCAGCGATTCTTCTTGTGAAGAAGGAAGAGGTTCCAGAAAAGATTTCAGATGCGATTGACGAAAATGACATTCATAACTTCCACATTCTTGGTGGTCCGAATGCCGTGAGCGAGAATGTAATGGAAGAATTAAAAAACAACTAAAGATGTAAGGATAAGGCGGAAAATCTCCGCCTCCTCCTTTTCACTAAAACTAGTGAAAAAGTAATGTTTTGAATTTGTGAAATATTGCGTAAAAAGGGACCATTAACCTATTAATCTAGGATATAATGAAAACCGCGGAGATCATCCGACAAAAAATTGAGTATTCGAAAGGGAAGGGATTACGTACATGAATATGAAAAAACCTCTTTTCGGCGTTCTATCAACAGCTGCACTAGCAATGGGGATTGCAGCAGCTTCACCGTCACCTGCAGAAGCGGCAGCGGGCGATTTTGATCTTACAATTATGCATACAAACGATACGCATGCGCACCTTGATAATGCACCAAGAAGACTAACGGCAGTGGAAGAAATTCGCGCTGCTCGTGAAAATTCCATTCTACTAGATGCTGGAGATGTTTTCTCAGGTACACTCTTTTTCAATAAATATAAAGGTCTTGCTGACGTTCAATTTATGAACATGATGAAATACGATGCAATGGTACCAGGTAACCATGAATTCGATGAAGGCCCAAAAACATTCTCTGAATTCGTAAAGCAAACAAAATTCCCAATCGTAAGTTCAAACATCGATTATAGCCAGGATCCTTATCTTAGCCCCCTTTACAAAAATGAAATGGCAATGACAGGGGATGATGGCACGATCTATCCAGCCGTTATTCTTGATGTGAACGGAGAAGAAGTTGGGGTATTCGGTCTAACAATTGAATCGACAGATGAACTCTCAAGTCCTGGTGAAACAATTTCTTTCCAAAACCATCAGGAACAAGCAGAGAAAATGGTAAAAATGTTCCAGGATAAAGGTGTAAACAAAATCGTAGCCCTCACTCACCTTGGAAAAACGGTTGAAGTTGAGCTTGCTAAAACGGTGGAAGGCATTGATGTTGTCGTTGGTGGACATAGCCATACGAAAATCGAAGAGGCTGTGGTTGTAGACACATTTGAAGACCCAACACTTGTTGTACAAGCCAATGAATATAGCAAATATTTAGGTGATCTGGAAGTGACGTTCAATGAAGAAGGTGTTTTAACAGAATGGGACAATGAACTCCTTGACCTTAGTTCAGATGGTAGCTTTGAAGCGGATACTGAGGCACAGAATCTTTTTGATGAGTTGAAAAAACCACTTGAAGAAATCGAAAAAGAAGTTGTCGGAAACTCAGAAGTTTATCTTAACGGTAAACGTGGATCAGTTAGAACAGGCGAAACAAATCTAGGAAACTTAATTACGGACGGAATGCTATTCAAAGCCCAACAATACACAGATGCAACGATCGCCATCACGAACGGCGGAGGAATCCGTGAATCAATCGACGAAGGACCAATCACATTAGGTGAAGTGTTAACAACAATGCCATTTGGTAATAATCTCGTCACACTTGATATGACAGGTGCTGAAATTATCGCTTCTTTAGAACACGGTGTCAGTGCGGTTGAATCGGAACAGGGGCGCTTCGCTCAAGTATCAGGACTTCAATATTCTTTTGACAAAGATCTTCCTTCTGGAGAGCGAATTCTCGATGTAAATGTGAAAACTGAGAATGGTTACGAAGACATTGATCCAGAAGCGATGTACACTGTTGCAACAAACGCATATATTGCACAAGGTGGCGATGGCTATGATGCAATGGGTGAAGCTGCAGCTGACGGTCGTATGGAAGAACTTTTCTTCGTAGACTTTGAAGTATTTACAGAATATCTGGATGAAATTGGAACGGTGAAAGCGAAAGACGAAGCACGTATCGTTGAAGCTGACGCAGAGCGTATCGAAGGTGAAACACGCTACGAAACCTCAGTAAAGATTTCACAACAAGGTTGGGAGTCTGCTGATACCGTTGTTCTCGCACGCGGTGATTCTTTCCCGGATGCACTAGCAGGAGCACCACTTGCTTATAAATATGATGCGCCAATTCTTTTAACAGAAAGTGGATCACTGAACAAGATGGCGAAAGAAGAAATTGCACGTCTTGGGGCAAAAGATGTCATTATTCTTGGTGGGACAAGTGCAGTTAGCAACTATGTGAAGTTCCAACTTGAAGGATTGGGCATCGACGTTGAGCGTATTGCAGGTGACAACCGTTTCGATACAGCTGCAAACATTGCTGCACGTCTTGGTGGCTCACCAGACAAGGCAATTGTGGCAAACGGCATGAACTTCCCTGATGCTCTTGCGATTGCGCCATACGCAGCACAGAAGGGTTATCCAATTCTTTTAACAGAAGCGGACGAAGTTCCATCAGCAACAAGCAACGCACTCAAAGGCATTGATGGATCGATTATCGTTGGTGGCGAAACGGCTGTTAACGGTAAGCTAGATACGAAGTTACATGCGGAAGACCGCTATGCTGGAGACAACCGTTTCGGTACTGCTGCTGATATCGCAACAAACTTAAATCCTTCCGCACGCGTTTACGTTTCAACAGGCATGAACTTTGCGGATGCTCTTTCAGGCTCTGTTCTTGCAGCGAAGCAAAATGCAGCGATGCTTCTTGTAAAACCAGATATGCTTCCTAAAGAAACAGCAGAAGCAATCAAGGATATGGAATCATATGATTTTAATGTTCTTGGTGGCGAGAATGCAGTTAGCAAAGAAATCGTAGACGAACTTAAAAAATAATCAACCACAATGAAAGCGCAGGGGCACTGATACGCTCCCTTGCGCTTTTTTATATTTATTTTTTGTATAGGCAGGGATTGGAACATGGAAAGCTAAATGTATACTTTAAGTAATCATTCGTTATAACGAATGTGTTTTAGGGAGGGTTCTGATTGAAGAGATTCGGTAAGCTAAGTCCACTGTTGCTGGTCATTCTCGTAATCACGATGCTCATGCCGTCTCAAGCGTTCGCTATTGCAAGCGTCGATGAAGAAAAAAATGCGGTGCATTATGCTGCGTTAGGCGATTCATTGGCTGCTGGTGTGTTATCAGATAATACGATCGGATTAAGTTATACTGACTACATAGCTCAAGATCTCCAACGTGTCGATCTGTTAGGAAGCTATGAAAAACCTTATGCAATACCAGGTGCGACATCTCAGGATATGCTTAATGCTCTGATGGATCGTGATATGCAAATCAAAATCGCCTCGAAGGATATGATCACAATTACGATCGGAGCCAATGATTTTCTTCAAGTGCTCAGTAAGGAACCCGAGCGATTACAAGATCCTGAAGAAGTAAAGAAGATCATCACTGAGCTCTCGGAAAATTATGTCTCCATTATGTCGATTATCCGAAGTGTTAATCCTTCGGCTGAAATTTATTTAATGGGGTATTACAACGGTTTTTACGCTTTCCCTGAAGCTCAGCAGCGTCCTCTTGTAGAGATTATGAAAACAGTAAATAGCATCATCAAACAAATTGCAACCGATTCAAACAGTCACTATGTTCCGACCTATGATACCATTTCGACTGATTCACTGACTTATTTGCCAAATCCTAAAAATGTACATCCGTCGCCAGCAGGCTATATGGCGATTGCAGATGAATTTTGGAAACAAGTTAAACTAAATTTACCGACAAACGTGACGCGGATTGCTGGTGCCAATCGGTATGAAACAGCAGTGGAAATCTCTCAGGTAGGCTGGGCGGAACATGCGCAGGGAGTCGTTATCGCACGAGGCGATGATTTTCCAGACGCCTTAGCTGGTGCGCCACTTGCTTATGACTTGGACTCACCGATTTTATTAACGCACACGAACGCACTTGATCAAATCGTGAAGGATGAGGTTGAGCGTCTTGATCCAGAATTTGCAATTCTACTTGGAGGAGAGAAGGCTCTTTCCAAAGATGTTGAAGATGCATTAGAAGAGATGGGTATTCCTGTCGAACGGATTGCTGGGGCAGATCGCTATGAAACGGCTGCGATGATTGCCGCGACCCTCCCACACTCAAATAAAGCTGTTATTGCGAACGGAATGAAATTTCCTGATGCCCTGGCTATCGCTTCTTATGCGGCGGAAAATACGTATCCGATTCTGCTCGCAAAACAAGACGAGCTCCCAGATGATACGGCGACAATGTTAGAACGCTATCCGGAAAGCATTGCTGTTGGTGGTACGGCTGTTCTATCTGAAGATCTCTTTAACAAGCTCCCAAAAGCAAAGCGATACGGCGGAGCAGATCGTTATGAAACCGCGTCAATCATTGCAATGGAACTAAATCCATCTCATAAAGCGTTAGTATCCACGGGTCTTGAATTTGCGGACGCCCTAACTGGAAGCGTTTTGGCGGCTAAGAGAGACAGTAGCTTTCTTCTCGTAGATCCAAATAAGATGCAGGATTCGGTAGTTGAAGCTAAAGAGAAGCTAGGAATCTATCATTTTACCATTCTAGGAGGGCCGAAAGCCGTTAGCCCATTAATTGAGAGACAGCTAATCGGAGTTGAATAGTTAAAAAAGGGGGCAGCTTCAAAGCTGGTCCCTTTTACATGAAAAAACATACAGAATTATGGCAAATTTTAACTCGCTAGTGATAGACTTGTAGAGTATAAGTGGTAGTGAAGTTCGCTCGACAAGTTTAGGGGGAAGATAATGAAAAGAAGCATCTATGGGATTGGATTACTGCTATGTAGTCTATTTATGATTTTTGGGGTGAATGAGGCGAACGCTATGCCTGCGCTAGAAGAAAAGCAGGAGCTTGTTCAGCCATCTGGGGAAGCCTTTCAAGCTTCACTAAGCGGTAGTGAAAACCTGAGCTGGTGGACAACAGGTGATGAAGCTGTGATAAAAATGGGAGCGGATCACTATTGGTATTACGCTCAAATAGTAGGTCAGAGTTTACAAGTAACCAATGCTAAATATGGGATAGATGATAAACCATCTGATGCAGCAGAGCTTGAAGAAGTACGATTACTTCAACCGAAAGAAGGTATGAAGCAAAAAGAGATTCCGAATCCAGAAGAACAAGTAGATTTATTGAGTGCAGGGAAGCAGGAAAATACGCTTGTTTTATTAGTGGAATATACCGATGCGAAAATTGCCTATTCAGATGCAGAGTGGCGCAATCGTTTCTTTGGGATGGAAGGAAGTACGCTGAATCATTACTATGAGGAAGTTTCAAAAGGCAAGTTAGGATTCAAAGGGGCAACAGATGCGAGTGGCTCTAATGATGGCATTGTAAAAGTGACGCTTCCAAAAGCACATCCTCGCCCTGAGACGGCGAATAATTCTGATAGTACCTATTCACAAATCGTGAAAGAAGCGTTAAAGGCATCAAATGCAAAAGTGAATTATGCGCAATTTGATCAAAACAAAGACGGCTCCCTTTCTTCAGAAGAATTACATATTGTCACGATCGTTGCTGGTGGCGAAGCGAGCTATGGCGATACAGGAAAAGTAGTTTGGGGTCATATGTCTAGCTTGTATGAAAGCGAAGCACCGCTGCTTGATGGAGTAAAAGTTGGCTCATATCAAACAGGTGGCAGCTATACGATGTTTGGGGAAAAACATGGTGGACACATGGCCACGGTGGGCATCATTGCACATGAAATGGGGCATGACCTCGGTTTACCAGATTTATATGATACGGATGGATCGTCACAGGGCGTAGGCATTCATAGTTTAATGGCAAGCGGTTCTTGGACGACCCATAACGGTGAGGATCAAGGAACTTATCCAACGCATCTTGATCCTTGGTCAAAAATGGTGCTTGGCTTTGTTCGACCTATCGACGTACAAAATAATGGGGCATACGAGGTGACGAGTTTTAAAGCAGAACAGCCGTCTGTGCTGAAATTGAAGACGACTGATCCATCAGAGTACTTTTTAATTGAAAATCGTCAGTTTACTGGTTTTGATATCGGGTTAGCCGATGAAGTAGCAGCGCCAGGGGTTGCCATCTGGCATATTGATGAACAGCAGTTTAAGAATCGTCAAAATAACAATAATGAAGCACATAAAGCGGTCGATATCGAAGAGGCCAACGAAAGCAGGCTTGGTTATCCAGAACTCGATCAGCAGCAAGTTTTTCGACTGTATTACGACCATTATTTTAGCGGAAACGGTTATGATCGCTTTAATAGCTCAACAGCTCCAACGAGTAAAGTGTATTCAGGAGCAAGCTCAGGTGTTTCAGTTACCGTTCTTGATCCATCAAGTGATGCAATGACGGTCTCTGTTAAAGTACCACAGGGCGAAGATCAACAGCCGCCATTATGGTCTAAGAACGCAGAACTGACAGCGACCATGATTAAAAATGATCGTCTCACGTTAAACTGGTCGGAAGCCATCGATGATTCGGGGGTTGCTTCCTATGTGGTTTATAAAAATGGTAGCGTACTAAAAGAAGTCGATGGATCGATGCGAAAGCTAACGGTTCAAGGGCTTGCGACCGATAAGGCGTACGATTTTAAAGTAGAAGCCGTTGACAAAAAAGGCTACGCGACGTCCAATGGACCGAAATTAAATGTTAGTACGTCAGCGAACACCGTGGAACGAATTGAAGGGCTGAATCGCTTTGAAACAGCAGCGAATGTAAGTGCAAGAACATATGATCAAGCGGAAACGGTTGTCATCGCAAGAGGTCTCGATTTTCCAGACGCACTTTCTGGCGCACCGCTTGCGTATCAGTTAAAAGCACCGATTCTGCTTTCGAAAACGAATGAGCTTCCAACCGAGACCAAAAAAGAAATTGCGCGACTTAAAGCGAAGAAAGCAATTATTCTTGGCGGAGAAAATGCGATTTCACCTACCACAGAAAAGGCAATTAAGGCACTTGGCTTAGAAGTCGAGCGGATTAGTGGAGAAAATCGCTATGACACTTCCGCGAAAATTGCGAAGCGCATGGGAGGAGATCCTGAAAAAGCGATTATTGCGTATGGTCTTAATTTTCCAGATGCCCTTGCAATCGCTCCTTATGCCGCGCAACAAGGCTTTCCGATTTTATTAGTAAACAAAGATACAATTCCGTCAGCAACAAAGCTCGCATTGAAAAACATTGAAGAGACGATTGTGATTGGTGGCGAAAGTGTCATTACGCAGAAGGTTTATAGTAATCTACCATCACCAAATCGGATCGCGGGAGATAATCGTTTTGCAACGGCTGCTAAAGTGAAAACCGCTTTTTATCCAGGCGCAAAAACCGCTTATTTGGCCACTGGTTTTGGCTTTGCCGATGCCCTGGCAGGATCTGTTCTCGCGGCAAAAGAAGGTGCACCACTTTTGTTAGTGAAGTCAGATGAGCTTCCTCCAGAAACGGTAGAAGCGATAAAAAATGTGACGGACTTTAACTTGTTAGGTGGCCCCTCAGCAATAAATGAGAAAGTCGAACAGCGCTTATATCAGAAATAATGCGACAAGAGATGCAGTAAATCATTAAGAGATACAGGGAATTTGACCTGTATCTCTTATTTTTAGGAAAAAATAACAGGATATTGCTTAAACTTTGTTGAATTATAGCCGATAGTATAGGCAGAGTGTCGATATTTGGGCAGCAACTTAATTGGAATGAGGAGGATCTGGATGCAACCTTCATTGGTCAAGAAAGCAATAACTGGTTCTGCGATTGTCGCGGGCGTCATGTTTGTTCAGCCTGATGGTGCAGAAGCAGCGTTTGGAGATCGAGAGCTTAAGCTAGGAATGAACAATCAGGACGTGAAAGAGCTACAGGATGTATTGAAGGCGAAAGGGTATTTTACCTACCACACGTCTACAGGGTACTACGGTCCAATTACAGAAGATGCCGTTAGCCAGTTCCAAAAGGCTGTCGGGTTAAAGGTCACCGGGGTCGCAACAACTGATACGCTTCAAAAGCTCGGAGCTGGAACAGTTAGCAAATCTTCAGCTTCCAAATCTTCATCCGTTTTACAAGTCGGATCTCGCGGTCAAGACGTAATCAATCTTCAGTCCAAACTAAAAGAAGCCGGCTACTATTCGTACAATGTGGATGGCATTTACGGTCAGATCACGCAAAAAGCCGTGCAGGATTTTCAAAAAGCAAAAGGACTTGCGGTAACAGGAAAGGCAGATTCCGCTACGATCAGTGCAGTTGCCAATCTAGGTTCTACAAGCTCACAATCATCAAGTTCTTCTTCAGATCTTTCAGTTGGGATGCGCGGAAGTGCGGTAACGGATCTTCAGACAAAACTGAAAGCAAAAGGCTATTATACATATCATGTAGATGGTATTTTTGGTCAGATCACGAAGACAGCGGTCCAACATTTTCAAAAAGAAAAAGGTCTCTCACAAACGGGTATAGTGGATAGTAAAACATTATCAGCGCTATCAGAGAGCGGCGATGCGGCGAAACCTGTGACGAGCGAACTTACTATTGGATCTCGCGGAAGTGCAGTAACCAATCTTCAGCAGTTATTGAAAGATCGTGGCTATTATTCGTATAACATAGACGGGATCTTTGGTAGTATTACGCAAAAAGCAGTGAAAGAGTTTCAAAGTATCGTAGGATTATCCGTAACAGGTGTAGCCGATGATAAAACAGTGGATGCATTGAAATCGCGAAGCTCGCAGGAGACAACGACCGTTTTGAAAGTTGGATCAACTGGAAGTGCGGTAACGGATCTCCAGAACAAGTTAAAAAAAGCCGGCACATTCCATGCGCAGGCGACAGGGTACTTTGGTCCTGTCACTGAAAAAGCGGTCAAGGACTTTCAGAAAGCAAAGAAACTGCAGGTTACAGGCACTGCAACAAAGGAAACACTGGATGCGCTTGACGGCTTAACAGAAAAAGTCGTTTCATCACCTTCTACTGGAGAAGACTACGGTGACTTATTGAAAAAAGGTTCAACAGGATCACTTGTAAAAGAGTTACAATCCAAATTAAAAGCGATTGGCTTATACAGCGGTTCTCTTGATGGTGATTTCGGAAATGGTACTGAGCAAGCGGTTCGTGACTTCCAATCACGAAACAAGTTGACTGTTGACGGGATTGTAGGACCAGCTACATGGGAGAAACTAAAGCAATCAACTGGTTATGAAGGAAGCAGCAGTGACGGTAACAGCGATAACGGAAGCTCGAATTCAAGCTTCAGCGTCATGGACCTGATCGCAGACGCATCGTTATACATAGGTGTTCCTTACGTTTGGGGCGGAAACACCCCAACACAAGGGTTCGACTGTAGCGGTTTCCTCGTCTATGTATTTAAAAAGCAAGGCGTTTCATTACCAAGAACGATGGCACAAATGTGGAACGTTACAACGTCAGTAAGCTCACCGTCAGTCGGCGATATCGTGTATTTCACCACCTACAAACCAGGTGCTTCGCACGGCGGAATCTACATCGGCAACAATAAATTCATCCACGCCGGCTCATCAACAGGCGTCACCATTAGCGATATGACATCAAGCTACTGGGCTCCAAGGTATTTAGGAGCGAAGCGCGCGCATTAATGGGGGTCAGACCCCTCTAAAAGACAAAACACCCAAAAGTGTCCACCACAGGTGGACACTTTTGCTATATAAAGAACGGTATAATCCTTGAAACGACTGTTATCAATCTTATAACCTCATGAGAAAACGAATTAGCATCGCCATCCACGAAGCCTGGGGAGTGATTATCAAATTCGTGTTAAAAATTGGAATCTATTTCTAGTAATGCTAGAATGAAAGAAGTGTTCAATTAAGAAGTCTATGAGGGGGAAATGATGGGGAAAAAATTAAAGAGTTTACTAGTAACATGCCTAACCTTAGCACTGGTTATGCCATCGATGGCAGCAGCTGAGAAAGAAAAGGTTACTTATAATGACATCAATCAGATGTTAACAGAGAGTGCGTTAGAACATAATATTCCACCAGAAATTGCGAAGGCGGTGGCCCTTAAAGAGAGTGCGTGGAGGCAATGGGCGGATGACGCGCAAACAGAGCCATACGTTAACTCGAAAGATGGTGGAATTGGTTTAATGCAAGTGACCAGTCATGTATGTGAAGGTGACGAAACAAAAAATTGCTATGATCCTGAAAGACTCGGAAGTGATGTACGATACAACATCGATGCCGGTTTAGATATTTTAAATGAAAAATGGAGCTACGGTGTTGATGGGATTATTCCAACAATTAACACAAATGATCGAGACATTCTAGAACACTGGTACTTTGCGATTATGGCTTACAATGGCACTGTCCCAGTTAATAGTCCATACTTTCGTGATTCTAATGACGGAACAAGAAATGTAGATACTTATCAGGATAAGGTTCTTGCTCTCGTTGAAAAACACAATTATTTGGATCTGAATACAGAAGCGCTTGTGTTTCAACGCGATGATTTTACTTATGATTCCGAGAAAGATGCCTCCATTGTATTTAACAAAATGCATTATACTGTTGATGAAGAATTGACTCGTTCGAGAACGTTATTAAAAGAAGGCGATAAAGTTTCAACAGTAGAAGGTAAAGTAATGAAAGATTCTCCAAGCAGTACGAAAGAGATAAAGATCAACAAATCTGAAACAGCGACTGTATTGGATAGCCAATTTTACATCGATGAAACCAAAAACAGCCTTAACCCTACGGAACATTGGGTTCGCTACCATGTGAAACTCGTAGATGGAAGAACAGGTTATATGGCTTCTAGTAGCTTAATTCCATTAACCGAACGTCTTTCAGGTAGCAATCGATACAATACCTCAATTGAAATTTCAAAAGATGGCTGGCAGGACGGTGCAGAGACAGTAGTAATTAGCCGCGGTGGA